>CARUOB010000018.1:0-11815 GCA_949076555.1 uncultured Lachnospiraceae bacterium
ATGTTAGAGGAGTCATTAAAGACAATACACACAGGAGAGGTTGTTGAAGGTACCGTTATCGATGTAAAGCCGGAAGAGATTATTCTCAACATCGGATATAAGTCAGATGGCGTTTTGACGAAAAATGAATATACAAACGAACCCAATGTAGATTTGACAACCATCGCTAAGCCCGGAGACACCATGGAAGTGAAGGTGCTTAAGGTGAATGACGGAGAGGGACAGGTTCTCCTTACCTACAAGCGTCTTGCGGCTGACAGAGGAAACAAGCGCATTGAGGAGGCATATGAGAACAGAGAAGTGCTTACGGCTAAGGTAGCACAGGTATTGGACGGCGGTTTGAGCGTCGTTGTGGAGGAAGTGAGAATCTTTATCCCGGCAAGTCTCGTATCAGATACTTACGAGAAAGACCTGAACAAGTACGCGGGTCAGGAGATCAAGTTCGTGATCAGCGAGTACAATCCTAAGAGAAGAAGATACATCGGCGACAGAAAGCAGCTCATCCTTGAGGAGAAGGCGGAGATGCAGAAGAAGCTCTTTGAGACGATCAAGATTGGCGATACGGTGGAAGGTACGGTTAAGAACGTAACGGATTTCGGCGCATTCATCGATCTGGGCGGCTGCGACGGTCTGCTTCATATCTCGGAAATGTCCTGGGGCAGAGTGGAGAATCCGAAGAAGGTATTTAAGGTTGGCGACGTGGTGAAGGTGCTGATTAAAGATATCTCCGGCACGAAGATTGCTTTAAGCCTTAAGTTTGAGGATCAGAATCCCTGGAAGGATGCGGCAAGCAAGTATGCGGTAGGTTCAGAGGTGACCGGTAAAGTGGCGCGCATGACGGATTTTGGCGCATTTATCGAGTTAGAGCCTGGTATTGACGCGCTGCTTCATGTGTCCCAGATTTCTAAGGAACATATTGACAAGCCCTCCGATGTACTTAAGAGTGGTGAGGAAGTGACTGCGAAAGTCGTTGACTTTAACGAGGCGGACAAAAAGATCAGCTTGAGCATCAAGGCGATGCTCGCACCGGAACCGAAGGCTGAGAAGGCTGCGGATGAGGATGTTGTATCTGTAGATATCGATGCGGTGATCGCGGAGGAGAGCGAAAACGCAGAGTAGACGCTACGGTGGATTGCATTTTTAAAGGCTTCTATATCATAATAAATGAAGGCGGTGGGAACCCATGGCATATGACTATGAATACTTTAAGAAAGCGGTTTTTGACCTTACTAAGATCGATTTAAATGCTTATAAAGAAAAGCAAATGAAGCGCAGAATCGATACGCTGATTTCCAAGAATAAGGTTGTCGGTTATGACAATTACGTTTCGGTACTCAAGAACGATAAGGCGAGATTTGATGAGTTTGTCAATTATCTGACCATCAATGTGTCTGAGTTCTACAGAAATGTAGATCAGTGGCAGCTTTTGGATAAAGATATTTTTCCTGAACTGATTCAGCGTTACGGTAAAAATCTGAAGATATGGAGCGCGGCCTGCTCGACGGGCGACGAGCCGTATTCTCTGGTGATGGCCTTGTCCAGACATGTGCCTGTAAATCAGATTAAAATTTATGCGACGGATCTGGATAAACAGGTGATAGAGAAAGCAAAAATGGGTCTGTACGCGGAGAAGAGCGTGGCGGGTGTGCCTGCGGACTTGAAAAAGAAGTTCTTTACGAAGGTGGGTCCTTCCTATCAGATTTCGGACGAAGTGAAAAGTAGAGTAGAATTTAAGGAGCACAATCTGTTGAAGGATACATATCCTACGGATTACCATTTGATTGTGTGCCGCAATGTACTTATTTACTTTACGGAAGAGGCGAAGGATGAGGTGTTCCGCAAGTTCCAGAAGAGCCTGAAGCCCGGCGGATATCTGTTTATAGGAAGCACTGAGCAGATCATCAACCACAAGGACGTAGGTTTTGAACGGAAAAATTCATTCTTCTATCAGAGACCAATGTGAGAAGAACTTCCAGCCACTCGCAGCAAAGGCTGCTCGCGGAGAAGTTCTAAGTTTCACATCGGAGAATGCCAAAAGACGGCATTCTCCGTACTGTGTTTATAAAGTAAAAGGGCAGCGATTTGTCGCTGCCTTTTTGTTATGCATGAATTTAAATGAGACAGTTTGCCGATCAGTATGTTTTGGCCATTTTGCCGAGTAGATACTGTGCGTAGCGGGAGAAGAGTTCCCTGTCTGTTTTGCGCTCGTCGGTGAGTTCAAAGAAAAGTTCATGGCTCTTGTAGTCCCGTTTGAAGAACGGCTCTACCAGAATATCCCATTGGGGAAGGAACAGTCCGTATTTGCGTGTGTAGCAGGTGGCCGCTGTCGCTTGGGTGCGATGCGACGGGGCCACGAAGGAGGATACTGATTTATGCAGGGCGATATCTTCCTCCGGAAGATAATAGTAGTCTTTATAGCTGGCGTAGAAATATTTCATTTCTTCTTCATAGAGCGGTACTTTTAGAATGCCCTCAGTCTTTTCTCCGCTGAAATAGCAGCCGTTTGCCAGATTGGAGAGAGAGAGGGGGAGCGGGGTCGGCAGCGCCAGCTTCATCAGCAGCTCTTGCTTTTCCTGACCGTGATAGTCAATATAGCTGTTTGCCTGTACTCTCTTCGCACGGATATTCCCGTTAAAAAGATCATAGAATGCCAGAAGGGGAAGAAGCTGCAGCATTCCCCTGACATCGTCGCTGTTGTGCAAAAGCAGAAGGCTGCGGGCGTCGGGAGAAGGATTTTCCACATACTTTCTGTATACTTCGATCAGTTCGCTGCCGTGGAAACGGTCTTCCCGCTGTATGCCAAGCAGGGTTTCCAGCGTTTTCTGCTTGCAGTTTGGCACATGCAGAAAGGCCTTGTAGGGAGAAACGCGTTTGTACAGGTCGATCCCTTCAAAATTGTCAAAGTGATGCGGCAGCTTGTGCTGTTCGCATTTTTGCAGAAGGTAGGGCAGATCGAAATTGTTGCCGTTAAAGTGAATCAGATGGGTGAAGGCGGCGGCAAAGTCGAAGAAAGCATCAAGCAATGCCGCCTCCTCTGTGGGATTATCGCAAAACCACTGTCTGATCTGCCAGTTTCCGTCCGCAAAAAATGCTGTCCCGATGAGATAGAGAGAGGAGCTTTTCGCGGTAAATCCTGTGGTTTCAATATCTATAAACAAAAACTGATCCGGAGGCGCGATGCGCTCTAAGGGATAGTCGATTGTAAAAGATTCCAGGGTATGATTTTCTATTTGCATGATTTCCTCCGCATAAATGACTGATATATATCTGAGGATAGTTTAGCATATTTTTTGAATTAGCAGTAGTTTTTTTCGTCGAAAAATAGTATATTTATAATAGCGGTTCCGCCGAATTTAAGGTGCGGACTGAATGTGAAAGGAGCAGGGTTACAGGTATGGCTAAATTAACATTTAACGGCGGCATACATCCCTACGACGGAAAGGATCTGTCAAAGGATAAGCCCATTAAGGCAGTGCTGCCCAAGGGAGATCTGGTTTACCCGTTGTCCCAGCATATCGGCGCGCCTGCAAAACCTATTGTGGAGAAGGGTGACAGGGTTTTGACGGGGCAGAAGATTGCGGAGGCGGGAGGCTTTGTTTCCGCGCCCATTTATGCCACGGTATCGGGCACGGTGAAAGCGATTGAGCCGAGACGTGTGGTCACGGGTGACAGCGTGATGAGCATCATCATCGAAAACGACGGACTCTATGAGGAAGTGGAGTATCCGAAACGGAAACCGCTCGAGGAGATGACGAGAGAGGAGATTATCGAGTGTGTGAAGGAGGCTGGTATCGTCGGTATGGGCGGTGCGGGTTTCCCCACGTTTATCAAACTTTCGCCCAAGGAGCCGGAGAAGATCGATTACGTGATCGCAAACTGCGCGGAGTGCGAACCTTATTTGACGTCCGATTACCGCAGGATGCTGGAAGAGCCGGAGAAACTGGTGGGAGGTTTAAAGGTTTCCCTAAAGCTGTTTGAGAACGCCAGAGGGATTTTGGCGGTGGAAGATAACAAACCGGATTGTATTGAACTTTTGAAAAATCTGACTAAGGACGAGCCGCGCATCAGCGTAAAGGCGCTGAAGACCAAGTATCCCCAGGGCGCGGAGCGGCAGATTATTTATGCGGCCACGGGAAGAGCCATCAATTCTTCGATGCTTCCCGCGGATGCGGGCTGTGTGGTGAACAATGTGGATACGGTGGTGGCGATCTATCATGCGGTGATCGAGGGAAAGCCGCTGATGAACCGTATCGTCACGGTGACCGGGGACGCCATTGCGGACCCACGCAATTTTATCGTGCGGATCGGCACGAATTATCATGAACTGGTGGAGGAGGCGGGCGGATTTAAGCAGGAGCCTGTTAAAATTGTATCCGGCGGCCCGATGATGGGATTTGCCCTTTTTGGACTGGATGTGCCGACGACCAAGACGGCTTCCGCGCTTCTTTGTCTCACGGAGGACGAGGTGTCCCGCATGGAGCCTTCCGCCTGCATCAACTGCGGCCGCTGTGTGGAGGTATGTCCGGGGCGCGTGGTTCCAAGGCTCTTGGCGGACTATGCAGAGCACTATGATGAGGAGGCGTTTCTTTCCCACGAAGGCATGGAGTGCTGCGAGTGCGGCTGCTGCAGTTTCGTGTGTCCGGCGAAGAGACCGCTGACGCAGACCATCAAATCCATGCGCAAGATGCAGCTTGCAAAGAAGAAGAAATAGCGGAAATAAGAATATATTTAAAACGGAAATAGAATTTTTTTCGGAGCTGAAAAGTTCCGAAGAAAGGAGCATAGACTGAAGAAATGAGTGAATTAATGAAAGTGTCATCCAATCCTCATGTCAGATCGAAGTCCACCACAAGCAGTATCATGCTGACTGTGGTGATCGCCCTTCTTCCGGCGGCTGGATTTGGCATTTATAACTTCGGGCCAAAGGCGCTGCTGCTGATTCTGGTGACGGTGGCATCCACGGTGGCGACGGAGTTCGTGTTTGAGAAGATATGCAGGAAAAAAATAACCATTGGAGATTATTCCGCGGTGGTGACGGGACTGCTTTTGGCTTTGAACCTGCCCGTGTCCGCGCCGTGGTGGATCGGCGCAGTGGGCGGTGTGTTCGCCATTCTGGTGGTGAAGATGCTCTTTGGCGGTCTGGGACAGAACTTTATGAACCCGGCCCTCGGCGCGCGATGTTTTCTGCTGATTTCCTTTACGTCCATCATGACAAACTTTGACTGCGACGCGTATACGGGGGCGACGCCCCTTGCCGCTTTGAAGAGCGGAGAGTCCGTCAATATTCTGGATATGGTGATCGGCCGCACGGCGGGTACCATCGGCGAGACGTCCATGCTTGCCATTGTGGTCGGCGCCTGCATTCTGATTTTATTTGGAATCATCGATCTTCGGATTCCGGGTACATATATTGTGACGCTGGCGGTGTTTGTGGCGCTGTTTGGCGGCAGAGGATTTGACTGGCCATACATATCCGCCCATCTTTCCGGCGGCGGCCTGATGCTCGGCGCGTTCTTTATGGCGACGGACTATGTGACGAGGCCGATCACGAAACGGGGACAGTATGTATTCGGCTTTTTGCTGGGTGTGCTGACAGGTATTTTCCGTATCTTCGGGCCCTCCGCGGAGGGAGTGTCTTACGCAATCATCATCGGCAACCTTCTGGTGCCGCTGATTGAGAAGGTCACTCTTCCGAAAGCATTTGGTAAAGGAGGAGAGAAGGCATGAAAGAAATGATGAAAAATACGGGGATTCTGCTGGCGATCACGCTGATTGCAGGTCTTCTTCTCGGACTGGTTTATCAGGTGACGAAGAACCCCATTGCCGAGCAGGAGGCGCTGGCGAAGCAGAAGGCGTGTCAGGAAGTGTTTGCGGATGCGGCTTCCTTTGACATGATAGGCGTAGAAGCTGTGGCGGATGTGGGCTGGAGTGAAGCGGGGTATGCACAGGAGAGCGTCGATGAGGTGATGGAGGCGAAGGACGCTTCCGGCGAACTGCTTGGCTATGTGATCACGGTGACGACGAAAGAGGGCTACGGCGGCGATATCCAGTTTTCGATTGGCGTGCGTCTGGACGGGACGGTAAACGGCATGTCGATGCTTTCCATTTCGGAGACGGCGGGTCTTGGCATGCGTGCTGAAGAAGTGCTGAAACCGCAGTTTGCGGGAAAGAACGTGGAAAAGTTCGCGTACAGCAAGAGCGGTGCGGCGGCGGACAATGAGATTGATGCCATTTCCGGCGCGACCATAACGACAAATGCGGTGACCAATGGAGTCAACGCTGGATTATACTATTTCCAGACGATATTGGGAGGAGGTAGTGCAAATGAATAGTGCAAAGGAACGTCTTGTAAACGGTATTGTAAAGGAGAATCCCACCTTTGTCCTGATGTTGGGTATGTGTCCCACGCTTGCGGTGACAACTTCGGCGGTCAACGGTCTGGGCATGGGACTGACAACGATGGTGGTGCTTGCACTGAGCAACGTTTTCATATCCCTTTTGCGGAATATCATACCTGATAAGGTAAGGATTCCGGCGTTTATTGTCATTATCGCCTCTTTTGTGACGATGGTGGAGCTGCTTTTGCAGGGGTTTATTCCCTTCCTCTACGACGCGCTCGGCATTTACATTCCGCTGATCGTGGTAAACTGTATTATCCTCGGGCGCGCGGAGGCGTATGCTTACAAAAATCCCGTGATTCCGTCGCTGTTTGACGGCATCGGTATGGGTCTTGGATTTTCCGTGGCGCTGACCTGTATTGGTGCGGTGAGAGAGCTTCTCGGAGCGGGAGAGATCTTCGGCTTTCACGTGATGCCGGAAAGTTTCGTGCCGGTGAGCATCTTTATCATGGCGCCGGGGGCATTTTTCGTGCTTGCGCTTTTGACGGCGATTCAGAATAAGGTGAAGATTGCTGGAGAGCGGAAGGGAAAAGATATGTCAAAGATTCAGTCCGGCTGCGGAAGCGACTGTATGAATTGTGCGGATACGGGCTGTGCCAAGCGTCTGATCGACGATAAAAAGGAAAAAGCGGGAGAGGAGGTAAAGAAGAATGATTAAAGAATTGTTGGTAATTTTGATTGCATCCTCTCTGGTCAATAATGTGGTTTTAAGCCAGTTTTTGGGGCTGTGTCCCTTCCTTGGTGTGTCCAAGAAGACCGAGACGGCAACGGGCATGGGCGTGGCGGTTATCTTTGTCATCACGTTAGCCTCGGCGGTGGCGGGAGCGATCTACCAGTTTATCCTGCTTCCCTTCGATATCGCCTATTTGCAGACCATCGTGTTTATTCTGGTTATAGCGGCACTGGTGCAGTTTGTGGAAATGTTTCTGAAAAAGTTTATTCCGGGGCTGTATCAGTCGCTTGGCGTGTACCTGCCTCTGATTACCACTAACTGCGCGGTGCTCGGTGTGGCGCTTACCAATGTGCAGAAGAACTATGGAATACTGACTGGTGTAGTCAATGGATTTGCGACGGCGGCAGGATTCACCATTTCCATTATTATTCTGGCGGGAATCCGGGAGAAGATGGCTTACAACGATATACCGGAATCTTTTCAGGGGATGCCGATTGTGCTGGTGACGGCGGGACTGATGGCGATTGCGTTCTGCGGATTTTCGGGGCTACTGTGAAAATAAGGATGGGGACTGATTGAAAAATCACACTGATGTGCTGATTTTTCAATCGCGAGTTTGTGTCGAAGCCACAAACTCGGGATCGCAGAGCCAAATTTGAGATTTGGCTCGCGGCCTACGCAAAATATGCTTCGGTGCGGAGGTTAATATGGACATAGCGGGAATTTTGATGGCTACGGGGATCGTGGGAGCGGTGGGCCTGTTTGTGGGCCTGTTCCTCGGCGTGGCCGGTATCAAGTTTAAGGTAGATGTGGATGAGAGGGAGGAGGCCATTTTAGGCGTGCTTCCCGGCAATAACTGCGGCGGCTGCGGTTATGCGGGCTGTTCCGGTCTGGCGGCCGCCATTGTGAAGGGGGAGGCGCCGACAAACGCCTGCCCTGTGGGCGGCGAAAAGGTAGGCGCGCAGGTGTCGCAGATCATGGGCGTGGAGGCCGGTGAGAGCGTGCGCATGACGGCCTTTGTAAAATGCCGCGGAGACAAGGAGCGCACACGTGTGGATTATGACTACACGGGGATTGAGGACTGCGCTATGGTGGCTTTCGTGCCAAACGGCGGGCCGAAATCCTGTAATGACGGATGTCTCGGGTTCGGAAGCTGTGTGAAAGCGTGTCCCTTTGACGCCATTCATGTGGTAAACGGTGTGGCTGTGGTAGACAAGGAAGCATGTAAGGCGTGCGGCAAGTGTGTGGCTGCCTGCCCGAAGCATCTGATCGAGTTGATTCCTTATGATGCGAAGCATGTGGTGGCCTGCAGCTCCAAGGAGAAAGGGCCTGTGACCATGAAAGCCTGCGATGTGGGCTGTATTGCATGTCAGCTCTGTAAGAGGAACTGTCCGGCGGACGCGATCGTGATTGAGGATTTCCATGCGATTATCGATCAGGAGAAATGTACCGGATGCGGGACATGTAAGGAGAAGTGCCCGAAGAAGGTTATTGTATAAGAATGCGAAAAGTGCTTCTAGAGACGTTTCGTCATAGGACGAAACGCCAAGAAGCACTAAGTTTCGCATGAGAGAATGCCCCAAGGGCGGGCATTCTCCGTGAATGGTTTACGTGGTTGAAATTTTATGCGAAAAGTACTTCTAAAGACGTTTCGCCGTAGGACGAAACGCCAAGAAGTACTAAGTTTCGCGTGGGAGAATGCCCCAAGGGCGGCATTCTCCGTGTGCAATCAAAAACAGGGAGAACGGGAACATGGAAGGACAGTTGAAAAGCGGGACGGTTCTCACTTCCGAGAGCGGAAGCCGGTATACGGTGAAACAACTGCTTGGCGCCGGCGGGCAGGGGGAAGTGTATTCGGTGGAGTCCGAAAATAGGCTGTATGCTTTGAAATGGTATTATAAGAATACCGCCACCAAAAACCAGAAGGATATTCTGGATAATCTGATTCAGAGCGGTGCGCCGGATGCGTCTTTCCTGTGGCCGCAGGACATGATTTTCAGGGCATACGGGGAATCCTTTGGCTATATTATGCCGCTTCGCCCGAAGAATTACAGAAGCATTGTGGATATGATGAAGAGAAAGGCGGAGCCTTCCTTTTATTGTCTGTGCAGGGCCGCTTACCATCTGACAAGAGGATACCGCGCGCTGCATGCAAAGGGTTACAGCTACCGCGATATTTCTTTTGGCAATGTCTTTTTTGATCCCGACACGGGTGATGTGCTGATCTGCGATAACGATAATGTTTCTTATAATGGGGCGAAAACCGGTGTGTATGGCACGCCCCGGTTTATGGCGCCTGAGATTGTGACGGGAAAAGAGAAGCCTTCACGGAACACGGATCTCTTTTCTCTGGCGGTGCTGCTCTTTTATATGTTTATGTTAAACCACCCTTTAGAGGGCAGGAGAGAGGCCAGAATCAAATGCATGGATATTCATGCCATGAATATGCTGTACGGGACAGATCCGCTGTTTATCTTTGATCCGGACAACAAGGAAAACAGACCCCTTGCCGGGTATCAGGACAATGCCCTAATCTTCTGGGATCTGTATCCGCAGCAGCTTCGGGATCTGTTTACCACATCCTTCACCGTGGGACTTGGACAGCCTAACCGCCGGATTACCGAGGGGAAATGGATGGAGGTCTTTGCAAACCTCATGTCCGGCATTATGCGCTGTCAAAACTGCGGCTGCGAGGTTTTTTATGATGCGCAGAAGGAAGAAAACGGTGTCGCGCATACGTGCTGGGGCTGCCAGAAGGCAGTGACCGTTCCGCCTAAAATCGTGATCGGGAAAAGCGCCATACTGCTGATGTCCAACACAAAATTGTATAAACACCATATCGAGGGAAATTATGATATGGAGACGAAGGTGGGTGAGGTGGTACCAAATCCCAACAACCCGAAACTGTGGGGGATTAAAAATTTGTCCGGAGATAACTGGACATACATCAAGGCGGACGGCACGCAAGTTCCTGTACCGCAGGGACGTTCGGCGGCGATTGTCAGGGATTCGAAAATCGACTTCGGACAATTGACGGGAGAATTTCATGGAGGAGCATGACGACGGGTATGGAAGACGATAAGGTTTTGGCGGGCTTGGTGCGGGATTATCCCGACGCGCTTTCTGACAGAAAAAGGCTGCAGGCGCTTCTTATGGATTTGTTTCCGCAGGACAGGCGCAGAAGGAACCTACTGCTGATTGCATATGACGACGGCATTGTGGGTGAACTTCGAGGCCTTGCGCAGATAGACAAAATGACGCTGCACCGGTTTGTCCGATCCGTCGAGCTGGGGTATGATATCCGGACGAAAAGCGCTGAGGCCGCTGTTATGGCTTGGGTAAGGGCGTTTGGACTGTCCACGGAAGAGAAAGAGGAACAAAAGGAAGAAACCGATCGAGCAGTCGGTGGACAGGAATCGTTTCCGTCCGTGAAAAAAGAGTGGGAACCATGTGAGAGCGACAGTCTGTATGAATATGAGGAGACCGCAAGAGGGCTTCGGATTCTGAAATATGCTGATTTCGACGAGCCTGTTGTGGTGATTCCCAATATCATAGAAGGGAAAAAGGTAATCGCGGTCGGCAATTATGCTTTTAAGGGATGTGTCGGCATCGAGAAGGTCATTGTTTCCGAGGGAATAGAGATTCTGGGAAACGGCGTATTTTTAAACTGCAGGGGTTTAGAGGAAGTATCTCTTCCCACATCGCTGCGGGGGATTGGCAGCACGGATGCAACAGGCTGTCCCAAGATTTTAGGCAGCGAGATCAAATACGAGGGTGCTTTTGAGTACAGCGGGCTTAAGTCCGTTACAGTGCCGGACAGTGTAAAATATATCGGAGAAAACAGCTTTGCCGGTTGTGGCCAGTTGAAAAGAGCGGTGCTGCCGGACAAGCTGAGGGAAATAAAAGAGAATACATTCCGCTGGTGTAAAAGCCTGAGGGATGTGACGTTTCCGAGGGAGCTGAACGCAGTCCGGCTATCGGCTTTTGAGGGCTGCAGCGACCTGCGGACAGTGGATCTTCCGGAAGGAGTGGAAAGTATTGAAGAGGGAGCTTTTGCAGGCTGTAAAGGGCTGGAAAGCATTTATATACCGGATTCCGTTACAGAAATCGGCGGCGGAAAGGGGACGGGCTTTTTAAAGACCTTCGGGGAACCGGAGGAGCGGCATGAGAATTTTACGATCCGCTGTCATAGCGGGTCTTATGCGATGAAGTATGCCAGAACATGGCAGATCAGATGCGAGCGCGCGTAAATTAAGGAGGAGCGATTATGGGAGAAATGAAAAGACCGGGAGGAGAGTTGGCGAGCAGGCCGCTGCATTTTTTTTGGATTGTGGACTGTTCCGGCTCCATGTACGGGGAGAAGATCGGCACGGTGAATCATGCCATCCAGTCCACCATACCGGAGATGGTGTCTGCCGCGGAAAATAATCCGAACGCGCAGCTGATGATCCGGACTCTGAAATTTTCTACCGGAGCTTCTTGGGTGACAAGCAATCCTGTCAAAGTGGAAGATTTTGCGTGGGACGATCTGGAGGCCGGAGGTGTGACGGATTTGGGAAAGGCATTTGAGCTTCTGGCAGCGCAGCTTACGATTCCGCCGATGTCAGACAGGGCGCTTCCGCCCGTACTTGTTCTTTTGTCCGACGGACAGCCTACGGACGACTATAAAAAGGCGCTGGCGGAGTTAAAGAGGCTCCCCTGGGGAAAGAAGGCGGTCAAGATCGCCATTTCCATCGGGCAGGAT
>CARUOB010000018.1:11825-15119 GCA_949076555.1 uncultured Lachnospiraceae bacterium
ATGCGGACGACGCTGTTTTGGAAGAATTTGCGGGAAATAAGGAACTGGTGCTGCAGGCAAACAATGCGGTTGCCCTCACCAAAATGATTAAATGGGCGTCCACAGCCGCGTCACTGGTTTCCGCGCCAGCAAGCATCGCTGCGGATGCAGCGGGACAGGACGGGGACGCGCCGGTTATTGTGGACATGGGCGGCAGGCTGCCCGATCTGGACGATATTCAGGAAGGGGATGTCTGGTAGCCGTGTGAGAAGTACTTGATGGAAAGGGTGCGGCATATGATACGAAGCGTATTCGGCGCGTCCGTACAGGGCGCATCCCATATACGAAACGGCAGGGAATGTCAGGACAGTCTGAAGAAGGTGGTAAAAGATTCCGGCGCGGTGATTCTCTCGGTGGCGGACGGACACGGCAGTGAATCCTGCCCTTACAGCAAGACGGGCTCCTTTGCGGCGGTCAATGTATTTTGTAAAATCATGGGAGATTATCTGGATACCTATGCCGGACAGCCGGAAATGCTCTTTACCTTTTTGAAGCGGGAGGGAGACACCAAGATCGCGCAGGAGATTGACGCAGAGTGGAAACGGAGAATCCTGCGGCTTCATGCCAAATGTAAGCGGGAAATGCCTCTCGACGAAAACCGGAACAAGGACAAGGGAGCGGTTTATAAACTGTATGGGAGCACGCTGCTTGGACTTGTCATGACGGGGGATTTTCTCTTTGCTTTTCAGCTCGGGGACGGGGATATCGTGAAGGTGTCGGAAAACGGGGTGTATCCTGTGATAGAGGCGGATAAAATTCTCGGCACAGAGACCCACTCGCTCAGCAAGTTAGAATCGTGGAAGAAAGCTATCACACGGATTCGGAGACGGGAAGAAAACGAACAATTGCCCGCTATGTACATGCTTTCCACGGACGGGCTTTCCAACAGTTATAAAAATGACGAGGCATTTCAGAAGACTTGTATGGATTACTATGTTCTTCTGAAAGAGCACGGTGTGAAAGCCGTGTCTGACCGGTTGAAAACATGGCTGCAGGAGACGAGCGAGATGGGAAGCGGCGACGATATCACGGCGCTGTTTGCCTATGAAACGGCGCAGGTCTTGCAGTCCGGGGCTTCTGACGGGGCCTGACTGACGGGAGAGGAAATGATGCAGGCATCCCGGTTTGGATGCTTCGGGACTTGGGAAAGGAACGGAGGCTGTAGAGATGGAAGCGCGAATTGCCCTTTGTAAGTGCAGAGAAGGAAAAAATATATACGGCGTCCGTTTCGAGAAACTGGAGAACGGATGGAAATATACATGGGCGTTTCCCGTAAAGGAGGCGTCCGCGAAAAGGGAGCATTACGATGAGACAAAGATTGTGGGACAGATTTTTCCCGACGGCGAATATCCCGGCTGTCCCTATTGCAGGACGAAGGACTTCGTGGTCTGTAACTGCGGGAAACTGAACTGCCATAACGGGAATGATACCCATTTTACATGTAACTGGTGCGGGCTGTCAGGGACGCTTGGCAGCTATGACGGGGCGGGATTCGGCTCCGGCGGGGATATATAGGGAAAGGAAACAAGTTTGAAAAATCACACTGATGTGCTGATTTTTCAAACGCAAATTTGTGCCGGAGCGTCACAAATTTGTTTGATGGCAGACGCAAATTTGAGATTTGCGTCGCCCTGTCGCGTAAACGCTCCAGAACGGAGGTTAGAATGCAGACAGTGAGACTGGGCAAGACAGGGATTGAGACAAATAAGAACGCGTTTGGCGCGCTGCCGATTCAGCGGATCGGGGACGATGAGGCGGTGAAACTTCTGCGCAAGGCTTATGAGAACGGTATGACTTTTTTTGACACGGCGCGGGCATATTCGGACAGCGAACACAAGGTAGGACTTGCCTTTGAGGGCATGCGGGAGAAGGTAATTATCGCCACCAAAACGGCGGCCCAGAACGCAGAAGGGTTTTGGAAGGATTTAGAGACCAGCCTTACCACCTTGAAAACGGATTATATTGATATTTATCAGTTCCACAATCCGGCTTTCTGCCCAAAACCCGGGGATGAGAGCGGATTGTACGACGCGGCTTTGCAGGCGAAAGCGCAGGGCAAGATCCGGCATATCGGTATCACGAACCACCGTCTCACAGTGGCGCATGAGGCTGTTGACAGCGGACTCTACGAGACCTTGCAGTTCCCCTTCTGTTATCTGGCTACGGACAAGGATATCGAACTGGTGGAGAAGTGTAAGGCGGCGGACATGGGATTTATCGCCATGAAAGCTCTTTCCGGCGGGCTGATCACAAACTCGGCGGCGGCTTACGCGTATCTGGCGCAGTATGACAACGTGCTGCCAATCTGGGGCGTGCAGAGGGAGGCAGAGCTTGACGAATTTCTCTCTTACATAGACAATCCGCCAGCTATGACGGAAGAGATCAAGGTGTTGATCGACAAGGACAGGGCGGAACTTTTAGGCGAGTTTTGCCGGGGCTGCGGTTACTGCATGCCATGTCCGGCAGGGATTGAGATCAGCATGTGTGCAAGGATGTCCCTGATGATCCGCCGTGCGCCCTCAGCAGACTATCTGGGGGAGGTATGGCAGGAGAAGATGGGAAAAATTGACGCATGTCTGCACTGTGGACAGTGTAAAGGCAGATGCCCCTACAGTCTGGACACGCCGTCGCTTCTTGCGAAAAATCTGGAGGATTACAGGAACGTGCTGGCGGGGAATGTCAGTGTATAAGAGACGACAGTTTGGAAAGATACGCAGCACAGCAGTCACCGTGCTAGTAACCGTAAACTGAAGAGGAGGGTGCCATAATACCGCACATAAATATAGTGACAAAATGTCAATCCGTGTGTTACAATTAAATCAACTGGAAAGGGAAGTGGACGAACAGATCAGATCGGAGATCTATGATTGGGCGCGGCTATTCAAGGCGGAGACATGGGAGGAGATGCGGATGTTGGCGGAAAAGGACGAATCCATTAAGGAATGTGTATTTACTTATAAGGAATTGACTGCAGATGAAAAAGCGAGGATGCAGTCGGAGGCACGTGATGATTATTACCAGCGGTTAAACTGGGCTGAGGAGCGTGGACGAAGAAAAGGCATGGAGCAGGCACAGAAGGAGACTGCCCGTACTTTGGTTTCTAATGTGAATCATGCGATGGAGAGTTTTCATGTGGATTTGGAGAGAGCCTGCGAGGGGCTTGGCACGACCGTGGAGGCTTATCAGGCGGCGAAAGAATTAATGGAATAAAAATTTTTGGAACTTTTTATGAGGTTGTATTTTCTTAAGTCAGCA
>CARUOB010000018.1:15129-46335 GCA_949076555.1 uncultured Lachnospiraceae bacterium
TGTAAAATAAGATCGTATGAAGTTTTAAAAGACGGACATTTTCCGTATGGGAGCAGGAAAAGGAGTGAGGTGTTTGATGAAGGAGACTGCGGTATCATAGCAATGGCTATGACATTTCAAATTTAAATTGTGATAGCCATTGCGTTTCCTAAAGTAAACGATTAGGAGGCGGCTATGAGCTATAAACGGGCGGACGATATTCTGCCGGAAAATATTCTTGAGATCCTGCAGACGTATGTGAGCGGTGAGGCGATCTATGTGCCTAAGAAAAAGGAATGCAGAAGAAGATGGGGGTCTTCAACGGGTGTGAATGAGAAACTGCGGGTCAGAAACGAACAGATTTTTGACCAGCATCAGAAGGGGATTTCCACGAAAGAACTGGCGCAGCGGTATTATCTGACAGAAAAGAGCATACAGAGGATTCTCAGGGAAATGCAAGTGACACCTCCTATGGAGCAATATGGATTCGATTAGGAGGGAATACAATTGAATAGGGAAAATAAAAGAAAGACATTTGAAAAGGGATATTACAAAAATCACGCCTGCAATGAAAGTTTTGTGTGCAAGGTATGCGGGCGCCAGGTGGTGCCGGACGGTGCGGGCAGCAGACACAGAAATCACTGCCCGAACTGCCTGACAAGTCTGCATGTAGATGTGGAGCCGGGGGATCGGGCTTCGGACTGCGGCGGTTATATGGAGCCTGTGGCGGTCTGGGTCAGAAAAAACGGGGAGTGGGCGATCATACATCGGTGCCGACAGTGCGGTGAAATGAGCTCAAACCGGATTGCGGCGGACGATAATCCCATGAAGCTGATGTCCATTGCAATGAAACCGCTTACGTCATCGCCGTTTCCGATTGAACGGATCGAGGAAATGACGAGGCTGATGGGCGGTGCGGGCAGTATATCCTGAAATCGGGGAGCGTGACATTTCACGCTCCTCTTTTCCGTTACTTGAGATTTTCGACCGCATATGAAGGACAAAAGGGCAGGTTTGGAGGAAATAATTGTCTGCCGATATTTTTTTTGCTATGATATCTTAAGGAACCGGCTAAAATGTGTGATTTTCGTGAGGCATAGCGGTTTTAGAAGAAGGGAAGAAATAACTTATGAAAAAACAGCAAATGGCAATGGCGGCAGGCGTGGTCATCCTTGTGCTATGCGCGTGCGGTCAGACAGAGAGTGCGGAAGAGAAGCAGAAGGAGGAGCGTCTTATCATTGAAAGGATTGACGACGCTGGTGAGGTGCGGGAAACGGAAACTGCGGATCCGGCAGATCAGGATTCGGCAGAAAGCGCTGGGGAAGAGCAGCCGGCAGCTCCGAAAGACGACGCGCCGGAAAAGAGGGAAAACAGCGGTCATACGGAGAGTGCGGAAAAGGAGAGGCAGGAAGCATCCGATGATCAGGAAATGATACCGGATTCGCAGGAGCAGACAGAGGAAGTGTCAGATGACGGAAATCCACTGTATGAAGCTTTTCTAAAGAATGAAATCAGCGTGGCAAACCCATATGTGGAAGGCATGGAACTGACTGTTATGGATGATGAAGGGTATGAAAGCGAATTTGAAAATGCGTGGAAGGAATATGCTTATGTGGATGTAAACGTCGATGATAAGCCGGAGCTTATTTTCAAAATAAGTTCCAACCTAAGCGAACTGATGTATATTGTGGGGATATGTGATAATGAACTTGTCTGTTTCGATGTATTTGAGACACATACAAAAAATATCGCATTTGGCGTGTACGATTATGGGATGGTCTGGGAGGTTCGGAATTATGACGGCTTTGAAAAGACATTTTATAGTTATACGACAGATGGACAGCCTGTGGAAGCCAGACGTTTTACGCAAGAGGACGGGGCGGATATTGCGGCTTACGAGGGGGAAGATGTGGAATGGATTGACTGGCAATAGAAACAATTTGACGGTAAAGCTTGAGAAAAGGCAGAGGAAAATCCTTTGTCTTTTATTTTTTGGAATTTTTGATCCTTTTATAAACTTGTACCGTTATAATATACAGATGTGGATTTCGGCAGGCTGCATCGCAGGAATTACAGTTCCGTAAAATGAGATACAGATCAATCTGACAGGAGGGGAGGCGGGGCAGTGTGAGCGACGATGAGCTGGTAGAAAAAATCAAATGCGGCGACGAAGCAGCGGCGAAAGAGTTGATTGACCGCTATTACGGCGCTATCTTGCGATACTGCGGCTGGCATTGTTCCGCACCGGAAAGGGCGGAGGATCTGACGCAGGAGACCTTTTTGAAACTGTTTCGGAGTCTGCCCAAATACCATGGCAGAAATAAATTCAAATCCTATCTGTATACCATCGCAAACCGTCTGTGTATTGATGAGAGCAGAAAACTGTCCTTCTATTCGTTGGAGACTGTGGGAGATATCGCAGACGGACGAAGCGGGATTGCGCAGGTGGAGCATCGGGAGGATATCAGGCGTTTGCTTGGCGTTTTGTCTGCGGAGCAGAGGGAGGCGGTTATCCTCCGTTTTGGACAGAATCTCGGATTTGCGGAAATTGCGAAAGTGATGGGGTGCAGTATGCGCACGGCGCAGAGCCGGGTCAGGAACGGACTGCGGCTGATGAGGAGGGAGATTGGGGATGAATAGCAGGGAATTGGAAAGATATCTGCGGGATTCTTTTGGACGGGGTGAAGAAATAAAACCCGAAAAAGAGGCGGAAACCGTGGCGCGCTGTATGGAAGCGATGCGTCGGTATGGGGATTGCAGGGAGGAAGAGAGGACGGGCTTCTGGCAGTTTTTGTCGGATGTTTTCCGGTTTGAAGGGCTTTTGATTTTCGGACTGCAGGCGGGGGTATTATTTCTGATCTGTATGCAGATTGGCGCAATAGAGGATGTAATGCATTACGTTCCTGCATTTACACCGCTGTTTGCGCTGGCTGTTATGCCGGTGCTGCTTCGCAGCCAGTTTTACAAAATGGGCGAAATGGAGGCGGTGACAAGGGCTTCCGGCGCGGAGATCATACTTGCAAAACTGATTCTTGCGGGCGCGGTGAATCTGATAGGAATTACAGTGGTTTTCGGTCTGGTTATGTACAGGCGGCAATCGGGTGAGGAAATCGGGCAGATCATTTTGTACGGTCTGGTGCCGTACCTGGTCTGCATGACGACCATCCTGCGGCTGATCAGACTGCGGCGGAAAGAGAGACTGCCGGTATGCGCGGTGGCGACGATATGCTATTGTCTGGTCTGGGGGATATCGGCAAATAAGATGCCGCAGGTCTATGAAACATCCGCGGTGGGCGTGTGGATTGTGCTGTTTATTGCCTTTGCCGGATTTTTTTGGAGGGAAATAAGATTTATTATCGAGAACAAGAGGGAGGGAAAATTATATGGAATTATCGGTTGATCGTCTGACGAAACAGTATGGCAGTAAAATAGCGGTGGACTGTGTAAGCACGGTTCTGAAACCGGGAGTATACGGTCTGCTTGGTGAAAACGGCGCGGGGAAGACGACGTTTATGCGTATGCTGTGCGCCATTCTGGAATCCACATCAGGGGAGGTGTTTCTGGATGGCAGGGAGATCGTATCCATGGGTGCCGAATACAGGGATATCCTTGGATATCTGCCGCAGGAGTCCGGCTATTATCCGAACTATACGGCAAAGGAGTTTTTGTTATATATGGCGGCGCTCAAAGGCATTCCAGGGGATGTGGCTCAAAAGCGCGTGCAGGAGCTTCTGGAAGTCGTTGGTCTGAGTGATGTGGCCGGAAAGAAAATGAAAACTTTTTCGGGTGGCATGAAGCAGCGGGTGGGGATCGCGCAGGCGCTTCTGAATTATCCGAAGCTGCTGATTCTGGACGAGCCGACGGCAGGGCTTGATCCAAAAGAAAGGGTGCGTTTCCGCAATCTGATCTCCGACTATGCAGGGGATCGGATCGTCCTTCTCTCCACTCATATCGTGTCGGATATCGAAGCCATCGCGGACGAGGTGCTGGTGATGAAAAGGGGAAAGGTGCTGACACAGGGGACGGTTTCGGAACTGACGAAAAAAGCGGCAGGGAAGGTGTGGGAACTGACCGTATCCCCGGCGGAAGCAAAAATCTGGCAGGAGAAGGCGGCGGTCGCCAATCTGCGGCATGAGGGGGAGCAGGTGGTGCTGCGCATACTGTCGGATGATAAGCCTACAGAGGAGGCGGTGTCTTGTGAAGCGGGGCTGGAGGATTTGTACCTGTATTCTATGCGTGAATATTTGAGATAAGAAGACAGGGGTGGAGTAAAAAACGCAGGCGGAAATAAAAAGCGCCTCGAGCCGCTTGTGAAGACAGATACAGAAAAACGGGAGGAATTGGGGATGGAATTATTCAAACTGGAACATAAAAAACTATGGCGGAAAAACAGCACCCGGGTCTGTGTCCTGTTATGTTTTTTCTACTGCGTGATATTCGGGAGCGTTCTGGTCTGTCAGTGGCTCACTTTCGGAAGCAGAAAAGATTATGGGACGGGCAGCAGAGACTTTGACGGGTATGAGAATATAAAGGACTGTCAGGCTTATTTTCATAAATACGGAGAACTGACAGACGAGACATTGCAGGAATGGGTCAGGGATTATCAGCGTCTCAATGCGGCGGTGGTGGAAGAAGAAAGTAAGCAGGGGGTTAAAAACAGGGAACTACTGAAACAATACCAGAACACGGGATGGGAGACGGTAAACAGTATGCTTAAGACACTTTATCCGGAGTTGGAGAGACCGGACATGTTTGCCGTTAGGATTATGAGCTGCTATGTGGAGCCGGAAAAACTTACGGGGATTTATGAGAGAAGGGAACAGGCGATAGAGACCTTTCTCGATATCAGCGGACAGACAGGGGCGGAGCGGGACTATTTACTGCGTATCAACGAAAAGGTGAAGACGCCTTTTTCATGGAAATGGGTGGAAGGGTGGTCGAACCTTCTGGGAAATGCGGTATCCGGTCTGGGAAGCGTGATAGCGTTGTTTCTGGCAATCGTTCTTTCCTCCCTGTTTGCCGGAGAGTGGCATGACAATACAAGCCCGCTTCTTTTGACGACAAAATACGGATGGCGGAAACTTGCGTGTGCAAAGGTGTTCACAGGGCTTTCGTTTACGTTGGAATTATTTGCCCTGACAGCCGCGGGGATGATCGGTTCACAGCTTGTATTTCTGGGGACGGAAGGGTGGGATATGCCCATACAGACGGTTAAAATGATCGCAATTGCACCCATGAATATGCTGCAGGCGGAAATTTACGAGTATGCCTTCACCCTGCTCGGTGCATGGGGCTTTGCGGGCGTTTCGATGCTGTTCTCGGCGCGCTGTAAGAATCATGTGCTGGCGCTTCTCCTCAGTCTTTCGGTGGTATATGTGCCTATGGCGCTCAGAAACCGTGTGCCTTTCCTGTTAGAAAAGGTATTTGATCTGCTGCCTTTGGTGGGAAGCGGGGCAGATATTTTCCGGACAAATACATTTCGGATATTTGGACAGTATATCTGGTCGCCCTATCTGCTGATCTGGGTGCCGCTTGCGATCGGGATTTTGTGTATGCCGCCTGCTGTGAGAGGGTGGTCGAGGCGGATGCGCAGGTGAGGCCGTCTGAGCGTCTGGGTATCATTTGTCCTGCATTCAGCCGCAGTATGCTGCAAAGAGCAAGTGCAGCAGGTTCAAGGGAAATTTTCCGAGCGGTACTGTGCGCCGTCCCTCGTAACCAAAAGATAGGCCACATCCTTTTCTCCGTCGAGAAACTGCCGCCCTTTTTCCAGCCCGAGACAAAGGCAGGCGGTGGAAAGGGCGTCCGCCTTTACGGAGGAAGGACATATAATGGTCACTCCGGCCAGCTCGTTCTCCACAGGATAGCCGGTGGCGGTGTCAAGAACGTGGTGGTAGAGCACGTCGTTCTCGTAGAAACACCTCTCGTAGATGCCGGATGTCACCACGGAGGTATCGCGGATCTCCACAGTGTCAAGAGACTTTCCGGACGCGGCAAAAGGCTCCTGAACGCCGACGCGGAAAGGAGAGCCGTCCGGCTTTTCGCCGATGGCCAGCACATTGCCGCCCAGACTGATGCAGGCGCTTTTTACGTTCTGTGCGAGCAGATATTCCTTCATCTTGTCCGCGATATAGCCCTTGGCGATGAAGCCGAGATCGACGGCGGCATCCTTGTCAGTCAGGGTGACGGTGCGGTAGACGGACTCTCCGGTTTCGTCCGAGGGGGCGACACCGAAACAGATGGCATCGTAGGAGACATGGGAGAGCGCTTCTTGGATCTCGGTATCCTCCGGCACATGCGCTTCGCCGTCGGAGCCGAAGTGCCACAGTTCACTCAACGGGCGGATGGTGGGATCGATAACGCCTTCCGTCGTGTTAGCGTAGTCTGCCGCTATTACAAGAAGGGAAGCCGTCTCCTCCGATACGGTGACGGTCTTACCGCCAGCGTGATTGATGTTCCACACATCCGAGCCTTCCTTTGTGGCGCTGAAAAGATTCTCATATTTTTCTGCCAGATCAAAGCAGCCGTCTAAAATCTCTTCCTCTGTCGTATCATACAGAGTGATTTGAATGACGGTATCGAAATAAAAGCCCGTCCGGGAGATCGGCTCCGTGTTTCCGGCGCATCCGGTCAGTGCGATTGGAATAAGCAAAATTGCGGCCGTAAGGACGGTGATAAGCCATATGTCAGATATTTTCTGTTTTTCTTTGTAACATAGTTTCATCTGTTTTACTTTCCCACATCATAATTTTGCCTGTTGCAATTTCTCATTATGAGTTGACTATATAGTTTCAATCCATGTAAAAAAACGATCCAGGCCCTGATTCGTCTCCCGCGTTTCCAGAAACATCCCCGCCGTATACCATGAGTGCGTGTTGCGCTTATCTGTCACAGAATAGAGTTCGCATGGAATTGCAAGGCTTCGGGCTTTTTTATAAAAATCCTCCGCACAGGAATAGGAGATCAGTCCGTCGTGTCTGCTTTGGATTAACAGCATCGGGATATCACTTTTTTCTATAAGAGAACAGGGTTCTCCCTGCGCCCTGTCATACCCTTTTGCAAACAACTGATTCAGAAGAAGCCTTACGGATAGAGAATCTTTTCCTGAGAAACGGTAGGGACCGCCCACGCCGATAAACCCGATCACAGGGGAGATATCAATGTCATAGGTTTCCTGTATTTTCTTACTGTAACAGAGGATGGAGGACAAATGCGCACCGGCAGAAGGACCGGAGATCACGATCTTTGAGGCGTTGATTCCTTTTTGGTTCAAAAAAGTGATGGCTGCCTGATAGCCGTGGCACACGTCTTCGATCTGGCAGGGATATTTGTTTTTAGGCGATAGTCTGTATCCGAGAGAAACGAAGCGGCAGCCGTTTTTGGCGACGCACTGTCCGACAAAATCAAACAGCTTCGGAGATCCGGCATTCCAACCGCCGCCGTGTACCCAGATGATTATTTTATCCGTGGTTCTGGTCTGCGGCTCATAGTATAAAAAATATTGATGGCTGTCACTGCCGAATGATACGGCCTGCGGTCTGATTTCTTTTTTCACTCGTAGCATTTTCATATATAAGCCCCAGTAGCTGAGACTTTCGCGAATGGAATCTTTCATGGGCAGGTACCTCCGGGACCCGGATTGTATGACCGCGGTCATCAAAGCGTTGAAGAAGAATGCGGGAAAGTTGCCATTTCCCAGATATCATGGTATCATATCTTCGGAAGAAAATACAGTGGTGTTTCTATGCTTAGAAAGGAATGAAGGATATATGAAGTTACCGGGTGAAGAGGAAGTACGGGGCGGCGCAGGCTCTTCCATGATCTATATGGTGATCGGGGTGTCCGCCTTCGTCCTGATTGTCCTGTTTGCAGTGTTCAAAGGAAACGACAACAAGCGCAGTGGCAGCGAGTATCTGCAGGAGGTACGGGAGCAGAAAGAGGAAGAGATAAGGCAGGAGGAGCTTGCGGCGGCGCAGGCGGAGGAAATGAAGCCGAAACTTCGCGCGGAGGATTTGGATTTTTGGGATATGTATCCGGAAGAGACGGAGGAAGAGGAGTCTGAAGCGGACGAAACGGGTAATGTGGCGTCTAAAAATCCTTATACCGAGAAGGCGGAACGGGAAAAAGAGAATGAACGGCAGAAGGAAGAGGAACTGTTAAACGATCCGGCCACGGACGGGAAGCATACCCTGATCACAAACAGGGACGGCACGGAGGAATGGGTGCTGATCAGTCCTTATCTGACGAAAAATACGTATGATTTTACGAAGATGGAGGATAAAGCCGGTCTCAAGCGGTATATGGAGAACGGCAGAAAAACTTCCTATGTAGGCGTAGATATTTCCAAGCATACGGGGAAGGTTTATTTTCCGAGCCTGAAAGCGGCCGGGGTGGATTATGTGATGATCCGTCTGGGCAGCCGCGGCTACACGACCGGACAGATCACGCTGGATGAAAATTTTAAGGAGAATATCGAGGGGGCGATCGAAGCCCAGCTCGATGTGGGAATCTATTTCTATTCGCAGGCTGTCTCTCAGGACGAGGCGGTTCAGGAGGCGAATTTTGTGGTACAGAATTTGGAGCCTTACAGGGCACATGTGAAGTATCCGGTTGCTTTTAATATGGGCTTTGTATCAAACGATAAGTCTAGGATTGAGGGGCTTGGCAGGGAGGATAAGACGGCGGTTACGGTGAGCTTTTTGGACGCGGTCAGGGCGGCGGGTTACGTGCCCATGATTTATGGGGATAAGGAGTGGCTGATCAAAGAAGTGGATCTGACAAAGCTGCAGGATTATGACGTGTGGCTTTCTCAGGAGGAGGAGATTCCGGATTATCCTTACCGCTATGCCATGTGGCAGTATAATACGGACGGCGTGCTGAACGGCATAGACGGCGGCGCGGATTTAAATATCTGTTTCGTCAGTTATTCGGAGCGGTAGCAGTAATTCAGGAGGCTTTGAGAAACCTGAACGGAATGGTATAAGTCGGTGTAGACATCGGGAGACATTCCCTCCATGTAGTTGGGGGAATAGGCTTTGTCTATACCGGCTTTTTTTAGCAGGTCGATGGCTTTGTTGTAGGCGACGGCGGCTTCAATCTCCGTGTCGTAAGTGCCTACCGTCACATTGCCCTTCACATGGATCTTCACAAGGTATTTGGTGCGGCCCTTTTCCTGTACGGCATTAACGCCGTGAAACCGATTTATAATTTCAATGTTTTCATAGCGCAGATCATTCTGATTGCCGTTTATGAAACGGTAGTCCCGTCCTTCCACGGCGTAGTTTTTGATGCCGTAGCGGCTCATAATGTTGATCTGCATGCCGTAGTCTGCCACGAAATAGTGACCGCCCCGTCTGGAAATTCTGCGGGAGGAATAATAGAACAGATCGTCTTTGTCGAAGATAAAAAATTCTGTGGGAGAAAAATAGTAGTAAAAAAAGCGGGGACGGATGTAAATGGGCGAGGAAAAATAAAGCCCGTTGTCCCGGAAATTAATCAGACAGACCCATTTGGCAAAAGCGAGAGGAGAGTCTTCGCGATAGTCCTCAAGCCGGATGGAAGAATCAGTTAAGAGCGCAGAGCCTGTGCAGTAGATCTCATGCGCTTTTTTCATATCGTTGTGGCTGCCGAGGCTGATATGTTTATTGCGATAAGTTAATGAAGCGCGATAGTATTGGCTTCCGTCCTTCTTTTTTGCCGTATATACGCCCTGTAATGGCTGATTCATGGGTCGCGCCTCCTTTTAAGTAATTGTACCATTTTTGAGAAAAAAAACAAATTCAGAAATATTTTTCCTGTTTTCTGCATAGAATATGATAGCAGCCAAATGAGTCACAGTGTTTCTAACAGTAAACCGCTTTGACTATGGAGGAAAAGATGTACAGGAAATATATTACCGGCTTCTTTTTGGCGGGGATGACCATATTATCGTCATGGCTCTGCGTCAGGGAGCTGAAGATTGACCGGATATCGGCCAAGCCTGCTTTCCGTATGGAATATCTGGACACGTCGATGGAGGAAGATAAGAAAAGTTTTGTAGAGATGCTTGAGAGCGTATCTTCCGGACAGCGCGTGGTAGATTACGAAGTATTGGAACAGACGAAGAAGTATCAATTGTCGGACAAGGACTATGATGCGCTTCTTCGGATTGTGGAGGCGGAGGCAGGCGGAGAGGATCAGAACGGCAAACTTCTGGTGGCCAATGTGGTCTTAAACAGAGTGAACAACGAGCTGTTTCCGGATACGGTATTTCAGGTGGTCATGCAGAAGGAGCAGGGGATCGCCCAGTTTTCCCCCACCGTGGACGGCAGATATCAGAATGTCCGCGTCAGCGAAGACACGGTGGCGGCGGTGGAGCGCGCCCTGTACGGAGAAGACATTTCTCAGGGAGCGTTGTATTTCTGTGCCCGCGAAAAGGCCGATTCCGACAAGCTCAAATGGTTTGACAGAAAACTGACCAGACTTTTTTCCTACGGACACCATGAATTCTTCCAGTAAGGATTGTTGCGCAGACCTTGAAAGTGTGATACTATTCAAGTTGGCAGTAAGCGGTGCGCAGACAGAGGGGAAACGGGGAGGGGAGCTTGCTCACCGAAGCGTTTAACCGAATGGATGCATAGGGGTGCTAAGCGCCGGTGGCGCTTGTTTAGCACGGACCGAAGCGGAGCGTAGACAGCCCGTGAGCGAGGAAAACCGAAGGTTTTTCGAGCAGAGCACCGTACCTTAAACTTAAAGAAGAAAGGTATGGAAAAAAGAATGGAAGTATTATACAGCAGCACCAGAGACGGCAGGGAAAAAATTACGGCGTCACAGGCGATTTTAAAAGGTCTGTCGGAGGACGGCGGATTGTTTGTGCCGGATCATATCCCGGCGCTTTCCTGCACCATGAGGGAGCTTGCGGACAAAAGCTATCAGGAGACGGCCTATGAGGTGATGAAGCTTTTCCTGACGGATTTTACGGAGGAAGAACTCAAAACCTGTATTGCCCGTGCATATGACTCCAAGTTTGACACGGAAGTAATTGCGCCTCTTGTGGAGGCGGAGGGCGCTTATTATCTGGAGTTGTTCCACGGGGCGACCATCGCGTTTAAGGATATGGCGCTGTCGATTCTGCCCCATCTGATGATTGCTTCCGCCAAGAAGAATCACGTGGAGAATGAGATCGTGATTTTGACGGCTACCTCGGGCGATACGGGGAAGGCGGCTCTGGCGGGTTTTGCGGATGTGTCGGGTACGAAGATCATCGTGTTTTATCCGAAGAACGGGGTCAGCCCGATTCAGGAGAAACAGATGGTGACCCAGAAGGGGGACAACACCTTTGTGGTAGGCATCCACGGCAATTTCGACGATGCCCAGACAGGCGTGAAAATGCTTTTTAACGATAAAGAACTGGCGGAAGAGATGGCCGGACACGGTTTACAGTTTTCCTCAGCCAATTCCATCAATATTGGCCGTCTGGTGCCCCAGGTGGTCTATTATGTGTATGCGTATGCACAGCTCTTAAAAGAAGAAAAGATTCAGGACGGGGAACAGATCAATGTGGTGGTTCCCACAGGTAATTTCGGAAACATTCTGGCGGCTTTCTACGCGAAACATATGGGTGTGCCGATCCATAAACTGATCTGTGCGTCCAATGAAAATAAGGTGCTCTATGATTTCTTCCAGACGGGAAATTACGACAGGAACCGGGAGTTTAAGCTGACGACCTCCCCCTCCATGGATATTCTGATTTCCAGTAATTTGGAGAGGCTGATCTACCGTATCGCGGGAAGTGACCCGGAGAAGAATGCCGCTATGATGAAGAGCCTGTCCGAGCAGGGAAGTTATGAGATTACCCCGGAAATGAGAGAGCAGCTCGCCGACTTTTACGGTAATTTTGCGGATGAAGCGGAGACGGCGGACAGAATCAGGGCCATGTATGAAAATACAGGCTATGTGCTTGATACCCATACGGCGGTTGCCAGCGCGGTCTATAAGAAGTATGCGGCTGACACGCAGGATAAGACGAAGACGGTGATCGCCTCCACGGCGAGTCCCTTTAAGTTCACAAGAAGCGTTATGAACGCCATCGACCCGAAGTATGACGCTATGGGCGATTTTGAGCTTGTAGATGAGCTGTCTAAAATCGGGAATGTGACTGTGCCGAAGGCTATTGATGAGATACGCACGGCACCGGTTCTGCACGATCATGTGTGCGACAAGACGGAGATGAAAGCGGTCGTGAAACAATTTCTCGGGATCGAGTAGGGCGTTCTACAGGGAAAGCATAAGAAACATAAAAAGAAGAATAAGCGAAAGAATAAAAAGTAAGGGAAACATTGTTTGATGCAGTGCCTCCCTTACTCTTTTATTATACAGCAAAATCCCCATTTTTTCAAGACTTGTAAAGCGATCCGCTGTCTCCTATACTTAGGCAGTATACGGGAACGATGGGATTTGCAGGGAAGGAGATGGCGCATGGATCAAAAAAACTGGATGGAAGAAATGGCAAAGCAGGCACTAATGACGCAGGTTCTTGAAACGAACCAGTATACGCAGAAATATGGCCTGGTCTTGCGGGAGGAGGACGCAGCGCATCTTGCGGAAGTGAGGGCCGATGTGCTGAGAGAGGAGAAAAGGGTTGAGTTCGGGCCGGGCATTCTGCCAAAGATTATTTACGCGTTCTGTGACTCGTCCTATATCTATCAGGACAATTACTGTGAAAGCATGGCCCGTCTGCAGGAGATCTTTTTTCAGTATAAGAATGAAATGCTGGATGAGATCACGGATGACGAGCTTCTGGAGTTTATGCGGGAACAGTTTGAAAATGTGTGCCGGGGTGACTTTGACTATCTGGAGGGAACCTGCCTGGATCTCTTTGCGCAGGCCATCCGCGCCGGATATGCAGGCTATCAGGAGAAGGAGGGACGGGGTGCGTTCGAGGAGGTCGATATCGTGAAGCGATGGGACAGAGGACTGTATCTGGAAGCGTTGATGGATTTGTTTTAAGGTTTGACGTCTGTCATGAGATACTGTTTGAAGTTTTAGTCTGGAGGTGGGTCTGATAGAGAAATACAATTATCCGATGGAAGAGATTATGCCGATTGTATCGGAACTTGCGTGGAAATATACCGGCTGTGACCACTCATCCGTCACTTATGAAAAGGCGCAGATGCTTTTGGAGGCGGTCATGTACTGTATCAATGAAGACGGACAACAGGAGAGCAATGCGCTTGCGGCAAAGATGATTCCGGCGAGGGAGGCGTATGAGCACGGCAGGAAAGTCGTTCAGGATAAGCTCATGGAACTGCAGAAACTATATAACGGGCTTATTCCGGATTTCAGGGATTATGGATCTATGTGTCTGAAAGACACGGTCAGAAAGGGAATACCGGCGTTTCTTAAAAGCTATGATTTTAAGTATGCGCCGCAGGAGACACTTTTGACCCTTGATTATCCGGTTTTGCGAAATTACGGCAGTTTATCAGGTATCGATCTGGTGCTCTGCTATATGCGGGACATCCGGCTGGAACAGAAATTCCTGCAAAGAATGGACGATAAGTATGTGGTGAAAATCCTTCGGAAATACAATAGGGATTATGAGTATATGCTGGAAAATGTATGTGAGATCGTCTTACAGAATATGATGGGCCATATGATGCTTGACAAGCCGCTTCAGGAGACGGGATTTGATCAGGAGGAGCTGGAAAGTCTGGAAGAAATTTTGTCGGACAAGACGGAAGAGCAGATCATGTCGTATCTGCTGAAAACATTGGAACGGCTGATTGCAGCGTATTATGACAATGACGACTGTTTGCTTGCGTATCTGGGCGGCGGATTGTCGGACATCGCGGTCAGAATAAAGTGTAACATGGAGAACCATTGTCTGGGGCAGTTGTTTGTGCTTTGATCCGTTAAATTAATACAAAAGAGCATTGTGCGGTTTTGGGTTTTGCACAATGCTCTTTTTTTTCAGGCGTTTCTATCAAGAAGATTCTGGTAATCTCTGTCCACGCAGATGGTCTTGTAGGCGGGACGGATGATCTTGCCGTTGTTGGCCAGCTCCTCCATGCGGTGGGCGCTCCAGCCAACGATTCTGGCGATGGCGAAGATCGGTGTATATAATTCCATCGGCAGATTCAGCATACTGTACACGAAGCCGGAATAAAAGTCCACGTTGACATTGACACCCTTGTAGATGGGGCGTTCTTCCGCAATCAGTTCAGGGGACAGACGCTCTACCAGATTATAGAGGGCAAATTCGTCGTGTAATCCCTTTTCATTGGAAAGCCGTTCCACAAAGGACTTGAATATCACTGCACGGGGATCGGACTTTGAGTATACCGCATGTCCTACGCCGTAGATCAGGCCTGCATGGTCAAAGGCTTCTTTGTGCAGCAGTTTTTTCAAATAGTCCGCTACCTGTCCTTCATTGCTCCAGTCGGAGACCTCCCGCTTCATCTCTTCAAACATTTTCACCACTTTGATATTGGCGCCGCCGTGACGGGGGCCTTTCAAAGAGCCGATGGCCGCTGCGATGACAGAGTATGTATCGGTCAGAGAGGAGGTAACCACATGGGTGGTGAAAGAAGAGTTGTTACCGCCGCCGTGCTCCATATGCAGGATCAGGGCGATATCCAGAACCCTTGCCTCCAGAGGCGTGTATTTATTGTCCGGACGAAGAATATGCAAAATGTTCTCCGCATTGGAAAGATGCGGCTGGGGCTGGTGGATGTATAGACTTTCTCCGTTGTGGTAATGGTTGTATGCCTGATAACCGTAGATGGAAAGCATCGGGAAAAGTGCGATTAATTGTAAGCACTGTCTGAGCACGTTGGGAAGGGAGGTGTCGTCGGCTCTGTCGTCGTAGGAGTAGAGTGTCAGTACACATCTGGCCAAGGTGTTCATCATATCATTGCTGGGCGCTTTCATAATGATATCGCGCACAAAACTGGTGGGCAGGGAACGGTAGCTGTTTAACAGTTTTGTGAATTCTGCCAGTTCCTCCGTGTTTGGCAGTTTATCAAACAGAAGAAGATAAGTGATTTCCTCGAAGCCGAACCGGCCGTCCGCGGAAAATCCGTTTACCAAATCCTGTACATTATATCCCCGATAAAAGAGCTTGCCGCGTGTGGGCACCTGTACGCCGTCCACGATTTTGTTGGCGCGCACATCGGAAATGTTTGTCAAACCGGCCAGCACACCCTTACCGTTCAAATCTCTCAAGCCGCGCTTTACGTCATATTTTGTGAAAAGTTCCGTATCGATAATGCCGGCCTGTTCGCTCATATTGGCAAGCCGCACAATTTCAGGGGTAATTTCAGAAAAGCTGTTCTGTTCCATTTATGTACCTCCTTCTTCAAAAACTGATGTAACTTTGTGACAAAAATAGTGCAGGGGGACGGTTCACCCTTGCACCGACTTTATTATCATACCATGAAAAATGTGGTAGAAACAAGAAAAATTAGTAATTTAACAAATATTTAATATTATGTTAACAAAATTTACGTACGAAATAGTAAAATAGTACCAGACAACAATGCGTACTTTTCTTTCCGGGGCGTGTGAAATTTAGGCAGTAAGGGAAATATTTCCTATTTTCTGTTTGTTTTTTCGGGCTGTAAGAAGTATAATATAAGAAACATGGGCAGTTTTTTAGAGAAAGGAGCGTGCATATGAACGTAGGTGCGGTATCATCTCAAAGAGATCTTTTTAAGTCATATACCCGTCTTTCCAGCGGAAAGCGGATCAATTCGGCGAAGGATGACCCGGCGGGGTATGCCCTTGCGCAGCGGATGAAAACGCAGGAAACCGGGTATCAGGTTGGCGCGAATAATGCGGGAATGGCGATTGGCGCGTCCAACGTGGCTGAGAGCGCTCTGGGCGGTATGTCGGACTATTTGCAGAGAATCAGGGAGCTTGCCGTGAGATCCATGAACGGCATCAATTCCGGCGCGGATAAACAGATTTATCAGAAGGAGATTGACCAGCTCAAGCAGGGGATTGAAGGACTGGCAAGGGATACCAGCTTTAACGAGCAGAAACTTTTAGACGGCAGTATGGCGGACATGGCGGTTGCCACTTCGCCAAACGGCGGCAGTATGCATATCCAGATGGAAAATTCCACGCTGGAAGCGCTTGGCATCGCCGATCTGGACGTCACATCGAAGGACTTCAGTCTGGATGCCATAGATAAGGCTCTGGATATGGTTTCCCAGCGCAGGAGTAATCTGGGAGCGGCCACAAACGCTCTGGAGTATACGCGCAATTTTAATCAATCTGCGGCGCTCAACCAGCTTTCTGCCAGAAGCCGTCTGGAGGATCTGGATTTCCCGAAAGCGATTTCTAAGAAAAAGCAGGATGATGTATTCGGACAGTACCGGATGGCTATGCTGAGACGGCAGATGGATGAGAAGAAAAAGTCCACGATGGCGTTATTCTGATTTTCAGTGAAAAGGCGTGTGGAGCTCAATTTTGCTCTATTGACTTTTTAAAGGTGGTCTGAGATAATGTTAAAGGTGTACGGACTGAGGTACATGTGAGGGACATTCGGGATTTCGGAGAGTCATTTTTCCGACATTCCGTGAACCAATACAATTTTTAAGGAGGAGAACGTAAAATGGCAACAAAAGCGTATTATCCCATTTCCGAGATTGGCGCCGGCAAGGTTGGTTTTTCCAAAACCCGTTCCATTATTGAGGCGGCATTCTACGGGAACAACGTAGTTAAGGTTAACACCTTGAGAGAGGCATATGAGCTGGCAAAGAATTCACCCGGTACCGTGGTGACTGATATGCCGATTAAGGACGGCGAGACTTTCGGTCTTCCTGCAGATGCAAAGGTTCTGTTATTCAACGACGGCGCGGTAACCGGCCGTTATGCGGCAGCACGCCGTATTAAGGGCGAGCCCGGTGTGGATGAAACGAAGCTGGATAAAGTGGTTATGGACGCGATCTATGAGACTCGCTGGAAAACCATGTATCATGCAGAGTGCTTTGTAGGTCTTGATACTGAGTTTATGGCAAAGGCTCACCTTCTGATTCCGGAAGGAGAGGAGAATCTGCTTTACAACTGGATGATTAACTTCCAGTATATGTCCGACGAGTACGTAAAGATGTACAAGAAATCCCAGCCGATCGGCGGTGGCAATGAGCCTGATATCTATATTTTCTCTGATCCCCAGTGGGCACCCCACGAGGCTCCCGATGTGGATTATAGCTGCTTAAGCGATCCGCTGACTCTGTGCTACTTCGATACGAACCAGAACTGCGCTGCAATCCTCGGTATGAAATACTTTGGTGAGCACAAGAAGGGTACTCTGACCATGGCATGGGCTCTTGCTAACAGAAACGGTTATGCATCCTGCCACGGCGGACAGAAAGAGTACTCCTTAGAGGGCGGCAAGAAGTTCGTTGCTTCCGTTTATGGTCTGTCAGGTTCCGGTAAGTCCACCCTGACCCATGCAAAGCATGATGGCAAATACGATGCGTTCGGCGGTATTAAGGTGCTTCACGATGACGCGTTCATCATCAACAGTGATACCTGCGCATCCATCGCTCTGGAGCCTACTTATTTCGATAAGACGGCAGATTACCCGACTGGCTGCCCGGACAACGAGTATCTGTTAGCCGCACAGAACTGCTCCTGCACCATGGACAGCGAGGGCAAGATCCAGCTCGTAACCGAGGATATCAGAAACGGTAATGGCCGTGCGATCAAGTCCAAATTATGGTCTCCTAACCGTGTAGATAAGATCGATGCACCTGTAAATGCGATCTTCTGGATTATGAAGGATCCTACCATTCCGCCGATCGTTAAGCTGAAAGGTTCCGCGCTTGCATCCGTTATGGGCGCTACGCTGGCTACCAAGACTTCCACGGCGGAGCGTGTTGCGGCAGGCACCGACCTGAATGCAATTCGTATCGTACCTTATGCTAACCCGTTCAGAACTTATCCTCTGGTTAACGACTATGAGAAGTTCAAGAAGCTGGTTGAGGAGAAGAACGTAGACTGCTACATCGTGAATACCGGTGACTTCATGGGCCACAAGTGCCAGAAGGAAGATACGCTTGGCATCCTTGAGACCATCGTTGAGGGCAAGGCGAAATTCGAGCAGTGGGGTCCTTTCGAGGATATCGAGATCATGAACGACTGGAGCGGCAAGACAGGCGACTTCACACCTGATTTGAATGATGCTGATTACAAGGCACAGTTAAAGAGCGCTCTGCAGACCCGTGTGGATGCAGTTAAGGGCTTTGCTGAGAAGAAGGAAGGTTATGATAAGCTTCCTGACGAGGCGCTGGCAGCACTTGAGAAGCTGGTGAACGCTCTGTAATTGATACAGGCAATTTTATAAAGGCAGTAAGAGTGTATCCGGGAATCAGCTGATTTTCGGATACATTTTTTGTATCGCGGAATTCGGAATGCCGGGCAAAGTGGGACATTACATATCGTAATTGCGGTTTTGTGAATAGATGAAGAGCCTTGCGGCTACTGTCGGAATTGTGACATTGTCACGTATGGCTAAAGTCTTGGAATCTGCGGCAAAAGATGGTAAAATAGATACGGTCACATCCATGACGGATATTTTTCTGGAGGAGTGGCGCAGTTACCGCCAGAAGCTACAGGGAGTCTTTGGCATTGGGACTGAGTAGAGGAAGGAAATTAGCGATCCTTCGGTGATACAGGCGCTTTTGGAGATGGTGCGTATCAGTAAGCAGGAGATGGACATTGACCGTGCCGATGAACTGATGGGGCAGCTGCGGGAGTATGCTTACCCGGATGAACTGGAAAAGAACATACATATCGAGGCGGTGCTGAAACTAAAGCCGGCAGGATATATGTTAAAGCCGCCTGTGAAGGAGAAACTGCTTGCAGAGATTGACAAAATTTTAAATGCCGGATAAGCGGTAAACGGGTAGGAGACAGTGGAGTTTGAAAACGATCTGGGGGATGGGGGAAGGATATGTATCATTGCGAAATTTGTTTTTATTTGATTACAGAACAGGATGAGTTATTTGAAATGTTGAAACAGATGCCGCAGTTTCTTCGCTTTTCACATGAATTTCACAAGAGCGTCCGCGCAGAGGAAGCACTGACCGGCAGGGCGGATGTGATTCTGGCGGATATGCGGCAGGTGGATGCGGCAGAGACGCTTGCGTTTCTGCTTTCCCATAAGCGGAAAGACGCGGAGCTGATTGTGCTGGCGGATCAGGAGCAGACTGCTCTTCTGACCACAAAAGATGATGCGGAGGAAATTACAGATATCTGGGTGACGCCTTTGACGGAGGCGGAGTTCCAGTTTCGCCTGACCCGCTGGCAGAAGACTTATAAAATGGGCAAGGACTTCTGGCAGACACAGAGTTACCTTGACACAACGATCAACAGCGTGCCACATTTGATCTGGTACAAGGACAAAGAGGGCGCGCACATGAAAGTCAATGAGGCGTTCTGCAAGGCGGTCAATAAGACGATGGAGCAGATCGAGGGACGGGGACATTACTATATCTGGGATATTGACCCGGAGGAGTATGCCAAAGGTGAATTTATCTGTATGGAATCGGAGTACGAGGTGATGGAGAAGCGGGAGACCTGTATTTTCGATGAGACGGTAAAAATCGGGGACAGTATGCGAGAGCTGAAAACCTATAAGTCGCCTCTGCTTGATCTGGACGGCAGCGTTATGGGAACCGTGGGCGTTGCGATTGATGTGACGCAGGAACGGCTCTATGAGCAGATGATGATTAAGAACGCGAATACGGACTTCCTCACAGGTCTGTTTAACAGACGGTATGTGTATGAGTTTATCGACAAACAGGAGGATGGTCATCTGGCGGTGTTCTGCATTGATCTGGATCACTTTAAGAGCGTCAATGATATCTACGGGCACCATGAAGGTGACAAGGCGCTGGTTCTCACGGCAAAGACGCTTCAGGAATGTTTGCCGGAAAGTCTGATTGCACGCATGGGAGGCGATGAGTTTCTGGTGGTGATAACCGGAGCACATACGGAGGAGGAAGTTGAGCAGACGAGGAAAATGATCAAGGAACGGCTTGACGGGGAATACGTGAAACATGAAAATTTCCAAAAAATTTCCGCCAGCGTGGGAGCCGCTTATTCGCAGACAGGGAAGGAAACATTCCATCACTTATTCCACAGAGCTGATGAAATGATGTATCGGGAGAAGGAGAGCAACAGATAAAGAGTGGTAAGTAGTAAAGTGACACGCGAAGTTGTTTTGGATTGATGATGTAGACGAAATGTAGTATACTGTTGTTGTGCATTGAAAAAGAGCTTGCATGCAAGCTCTTTTTTCTACACCATGTAGAGTCATTTGACGATTTCGGATAAACCTTATTTGCACTCGTCTTGTAAGTTCTATTTAAAGATATCATTATGTTTAGGGAAAGTCAAGAAATTAATTGGAGGGTGATTGGCGAACATGGAAAACAGAGGGTATTTTCTTGGACTGGATATGGGGACTTCGTCGGTTGGATGGGCGGTAACGGATGAAAATTATCATTTGCTCAGAGCAAGAGGAAAGGATTTGTGGGGGATTCGGGAGTTTGATGAAGCACAGACTGCGGTAGACAGGAGAACACACAGAATAGCCAGACGAAGAAGGCAGCGTGAGACAGTAAGAATAGGTTTGTTAAAAGAGTATTTTCACGATGCGATTATGCAGGTGGATTCCTGTTTTTATCAGCGTCTGGAAAACAGTAAGTATCATTATGCTGATAAGGAAGAAGCGGTGCGTGATAAAAACGGAATATTCCATGATCCTGATTATACAGATAAAGAATATTTTTCTCAATATCCGACGATTTTTCATCTGAGAAAAGAGTTATTGGAATCTGATCAGGAACATGATGTACGGCTTGTATATCTTGCCATATTGAATATGTTTAAACACAGAGGACATTTTTTGAACGGTTCCATCGGAGATGTGTCAGGAGAAAGAAAAATGTCTGAGATATATGGTGATTTTTGTGATCTCACTTCAGACTTATTGGATATTTCGTTTCCCATGCCGGATGACTGCCGTATGATAGAAGAGGTTTTGAGCGAGCGGGATTGCTCCAGAAAAGGAAAGGCTGAGAAATTAGCGGAGGTTCTGGGGGTGACATCGAAAGAGAAACAGAAAAAGGCGATGATCAATTGTATTTGCGGGTTGAATGTAGATTTGAAGGTGTTATATGGTGAAAGGGCAGAAATTGAAACGGATAAAAAAGTTGCAGTCTGTTTTTCCAACGCAGGATACGAGGAAAAGTCACAGGAAATTTTAGAGGTTTTGGGTGATGAGAAGTTTGAACTGATTCAGACCATGAAAGAAATATATGATACTGGTTCGCTGGCAGGTATTATGAAAGGGGTTGCCTATTTGTCAGAAGCGAGAGTAGCGCAATACGAAAAACATGGTTCAGATTTAAAAATCTTGAAAGGGTTGATGAAAGAATATTGCAGTAAAGAGGCGTATGATTATTTCTTCAGATCATCGGAGGACGGAACTTATAGCGCTTATGTTAATTCCACAAATGTGAAAACGAGTAAACGTCGGGATATGAAGGGAAGAACGCAGGAAAATTTGTATAAGGCGGTTAGTAAACTGGTGAACCAAATGCCGCTTGAGGATGAAATGGTGCAGTATGTCAAAGCGGAGATAGAGAAAGAGACTTTTCTTCCAAAGCAGCTGACAGCATCAAACGGTGTGATTCCTAATCAGGTGCACTTGTCTGAATTGAAGAAGATTTTGGAAAATGCGCAAGGATATTTACCCTTTTTAAAGGATGTAGATGAGTCGGGGCTGACAGTTGCCGAGAGAATTATCAGATTGTTTTCCTTTCAGATACCGTACTATCTCGGGCCGTTAAGCGGGCATAGTGAGTCTGACGGCGGCAATGGATGGGTGGTGCGCAGGGAGCAGGGGCAGATCTTGCCCTGGAATTTGGAAGAAAAGGTAGACATCAAAAAAACGGCGGAAAAGTTTATTACAAAAATGGTAAGATGCTGTACCTATATGAATGGAGAATATGTGCTGCCAAAAGGCTCTTTATTATATGAAAAGTTCTGTGTCTTAAATGAGATTAATAATATACGGGTGTATGGGGAGAAAATTTCCGTAAAGGTTAAGCAGGACATTTATAATGATCTTTTTAAGCGGGGAAAGAAGGTGACACACAAGCAGATATATCAGTATCTTCTGGGAAGAGGAATGCTTGGGGAAGGTGAAATTGAGCAGCTTACGGGAATTGATAGTACGATTAGCAGTTATCTGGCAACGTACGGTAAATTTATAAATATATTGGGCGAAGAACTGGATACGGATGCCGGTCGTAATATGGTGGAGGACATTGTGTTCTGGTGTACTGTTTATGGTGACGCCAAGAAATTTTTGCGGGAACAGATGGAGGAAAAGTATGGGACAAGGCTTAACAAAGACCAGATTAAAAGGATTTTGGGATTAAAGTTTAAAGACTGGGGGAGATTATCAAAAACATTTTTGGAAATGCAGGGGTGCGGTAAGAGGACAGGAGAGATTCTTCCGCTGATCAGTATGTTATGGGAAACCAATGACAATCTGATGGAACTGCTGGCGAAAGATAATTATACTTACGGGGAAGAATTGGAAAAATATCAGGAAGGTTCATATAAGACATTGGCGGAAATCCGAATAGAGGATTTAGACGAGATGTATTTTTCCGCGCCTGTAAAAAGAATGGTATGGCAGACGCTTTCCGTTATCAAAGAGGTGGAAAAGATTATGGGCGGTGTACCAGAACGCCTGTTTGTGGAGATGACAAGAGAAGAGGAAAAGGTGAAAAGCAGAAAGGCGTCAAGAAAGCAGCAATTTTTGGATTTGTATAAGAATATAAAGGATGAAGAACACGACTGGAAAAGTATAATCGCGGAAGCGGATGAAAAGGGGACACTAAGAAGTAAAAAAATGTTTTTGTACCTGACGCAAAAGGGCCGCTCAATGTATACGGGGAAACCGATAGATTTAGACGATCTTTTCAATGATAATATTTATGATATTGATCATATTTATCCGAGACACTTTGTGAAAGATGATAATCTGTCTAATAATCTGGTGTTAGTGGAAAAGGAATTAAACGCACATAAGAGTGACAGTTATCCCTTGGAACATGAGATCTACACTTCACAGCTTGCTATGTGGAAAGAACTTCATCGTCAGCATTTGATATCGGACGAAAAGCTGAAGCGTCTGACGGGAAGAAATCCTTTTACTGACGAACAGAAAGCCGGTTTTATAGCAAGACAGCTGGTAGAGACGAGTCAGGGGGCGAAAGGAGTGACAGCCATATTGCAAAATGCCCTGCCAGATACGAAGATTGTTTATGCAAAAGCATCTAATGTATCAGAGTTCAGGAAGAGCAGAGGATTTTTAAAGACAAGAGCGGTAAATGATTTTCACCACGCACAGGATGCGTATCTCAATATTGTGGTGGGGAACGTATATTATGTGAAATTCACACAGAATCCTTTGCATTTTATACAGAGGGAGTATGCGAAGGATGGCAAAAAATACAATTATAATTTGAGTAGAATGTTTGACTGGGATGTCATCAGAGGAAAAGAGACGGCATGGATTGCCGGGCAAGGCAAGCAGGAGAACGGAACCATAGTGACAGTCCGAAAAATGATGGAAAAAAATACGCCGCTGCTTACAAGATTAAGTTTTGAAGGGCATGGCGGAATTGCGGACCAGACGCTGTATAGTGCAAAGAAGGCTTCCGGCGTAGGATACATTCCTTTGAAAGAGAAAGATACACGGATGCATGACGTGACAAAGTATGGCGGCTTTAACAGCGTTTCCACAGCCTATTATATTCTGGTGGAACATGGGAAAGATGGTAAACGGATAAGGACATTGGAGACCGTTCCCGTATTATGGAAAGAAAGGATAGAAAAAAATCCTCATTTATTGCAGGAATATTGCGAGAAAGAGTTGGGATTAACCAACCCTTCTATTCGCATGAAAAAAATAAAAATGCAGTCATTGATTAAAAAAGATGGATATTATATGCATCTTTCAGGAAAAACAGGGAATCAGATTTATGTGAGGAATGCAATACCTGTCTGTCTGGAACAAAAGTGGCTGGACTATATAAAAGATTTAGAAAAAGGAGAGAAGGCAGAAAAAATTGCGATTAAGAAAAATGAAGAGTTATATGATATTTTGTGTGGTAAGCATAGTGAAGGAATCTTTAGAAGGAAACCGAATCCAATGGGAGAAAAATTAGGGAAAGGGAAACAAATGTTTGAAAAATTGACATGCTTGGAACAGGGGAAAGTTCTTCTGGAGATCTTGAATCTGACAAGGATTGGAGTGACATCGGCAAATCTGGCATTGATTGGCGGAGATACTGGAACTGGAGTTATGCGAATTAGTAAAAAAATCACAGGTGCGCAAGAATTTGTACTGGTGAATCAATCGGTTACGGGAGTGTATGAGAACCGTATTGATTTGCTGACTGTATGAGCTGGAGAACGGTAGTAGTGTCAAACAGCGCCAAGCTTGATTATCAGATGGGATATCTAGTGGTGCGCAGGGAAGAGACCGTAAGAGTACATATCAGCGAGATTTATATGCTTATCGTTGAATCAACGGCTGTCTCTTTGACGGCGGCATTACTATGCGAACTGACCAAAAAGAAAATTAAAGTGATTTTTTGTGATGAGAAAAGGAATCCGTCCTCCGAATTAGTTTCCTATTATGGGAGCCATGATACAAGCGTTAAAGTGCGGAATCAGATGGGATGGGGGAGTGAAATAAAAAGGACAGTCTGGACGGAAATAGTGACGGATAAAATTCGAAAACAGGCGGAGGTATTGACATCGTGGAAGAAAAAAGAAAGTGAGATGCTGTATCAATATATAGAAGAGATTGCGTATGGAGATACGACAAACAGGGAAGGACATGCTGCAAAAGTATATTTTAACGCTTTGTTTGGGATGGATTTTACAAGAACGGAGGATAACAGTATCAATGCGGCATTAAATTATGGATACGGTATTATTCTGTCTGCATTTAACAGGGAGATCGCAGCGAACGGGTATATCACACAAATAGGATTATTTCACGATAATATGTTCAATCCATTTAATCTGGGATCTGATCTGATGGAACCTTTCCGTCCGATCGTGGATCACAAAGTGAAAATGTTGGAACCACAGCAATTTGAGCATGCAGAAAAAATGGAGGTTCTTAGCATTCTGCAGCAGGAAGTTATTATTGCAGAGAGAAAGGAGTATGTCAACAATGCAATCAAGATTTATTGCAGGAGTGTATTTGATGCACTCCTGGATAACGATGTATCGTTGATTAAATTTTATAAAAGTGAGTTATAGATATATGAGAATTCTAGTTTTTTTCGATCTGCCGGTGCTTACAGAAAAAGAGCGGCGGGATTACAGACAATTTCGTAAGTTTTTGATTAGAAGCGGTTTTATGATGATGCAGGAATCCGTGTACTGTAAACTGGCACAGAATTCAACAGCAGCGGAGATCATTATTGATAATGTCAAAAAGAATAAACCAGGAGATGGATTAGTACAGATGCTAAAGGTGACAGAGAAACAGTTTGCCAAGATGGAGTATATTGTGGGTGAATCCTCTTCAGAGGTTTTGGACAGCGATGAAAGGCTGGTTGTTTTATGAGATTGGTATCCGCTAAATATGGTATTGACATGGAAATAAGGGAGAATATGGTGAACGTTTTAGTGGTAGAAGCGCCAGATATATTTTCCCGTGTGATAGAGGAATTGATGTGTCAGATAGAGGGGGAGCCGGGAACGTTTATACTATCAGAGCAGGATGTGATTAAAACAATCAGTAAAAATGCAGATATGATTGTAAATCCATTTAGGGTAGACTGCAATGAAAAGAGAATCCAGCAAAAATTGTTTCAGGAATTGTCTGTTATTATGAATGAGTCGTTTGTTGAACGGACTGTATACTTGCAAGGGCAGATTATCTTATATTTGGAAGAATTGTTGCAAAAGGTTCCATATCCGCTGGATTTTGATGTAGAAGGAAGCATGCCAGGATTATTAAAGATGTGTCATGTTGAGGTTGTTAATCAGGGTGATACGCTGGTTGAAAAGATAGTAAATTATATGAAGGCGTTGAGGCAGTTCTGCGCAATTAAGGTTATCTTTGCTGTGAATTTAAAATTATATTTAACGCGGACTGAGTTGATGGAATTGTATAAATTTGCGTTTTATGAAAAGATGAGTCTGATATTATTGGAAAATTCAGAGAAAGGGAAATTGGAGGGTGAAAGTATTTGTATTTTAGATAAGGATATGTGTATAATTAATGTAGAGTGACTTACAATGTATGTCAATACATAAGCTCGGTGAGAACCTTAAAATTGTGAATTTGAGGTTTGAGAGCCTTGTAAGTTCAGAGAGATGCAAAACAACAGTTAGCGTCCATTATCGGCACAGCGGTTTGAGAGCCTTGTAAGTTCAGAGAGATGCAAAACCCGCGTTTATATGTTCCGGCAGAAAATTTAGTTTGAGAGCCTTGTAAGTTCAGAGAGATGCAAAACTACAAGAGAGACAGATTACATGTCAAATATGTTTGAGAGCCTTGTAAGTTCAGAGAGATGCAAAACCTTAATTTCAATGCCAGTAAGTCCATAAACGTTTGAGAGCCTTGTAAGTTCAGAGAGATGCAAAACCCAGTAAATACTCGGACAGAGAAGATGCCAGTTTGAGAGCCTTGTAAGTTCAGAGAGATGCAAAACAATCTGGCGTATACGGAAGACGGACTTTTCGTTTGAGAGCCTTGTAAGTTCAGAGAGATGCAAAACCTGCGCCTCCGCCTCTCCACCGCTCATTGCGTTTGAGAGCCTTGTAAGTTCAGAGAGATGCAAAACTGGTAACGCAGCGGCATTCTACCTCCTTGTGTTTGAGAGCCTTGTAAGTTCAGAGAGATGCAAAACGGCAATAGAGCGGGATGAGATACTTGAGGGTAATTTCGATACAATAACAGAATGTAAATATGCAATTCCCAGCTTTACAGACATTGGTGGATTATATGGTATAATGATCGAGGATTGTGCAGAACTTGGGAACTAGACAGAAGAACTTATGAAGATTTTTCTCGTTTATCAGTGATAAAATATCGGATTTTTGAACGGGCGTTTATTGTCAGAATCCTAGCTATTTGGAATGCTCTTAATAAAGCCGGATATTTATTGGATTAAAAGATTATAGTTGTTCTGGTAAAAAATTCTGTTGTATTTCGCGGTCAATTCGGATATAATAGATGTAACCTGAAATGCACGATAAGTCTTGTTATTTTGAACCTACAGATACTTTAAACGGGATTCCTACATTGTCATATAGATGTCAGGCCTCCAGCCTTTGGGCATTACGCAGTGGAAGACAGAAGTATGGTTGCGGTTACCCACCTAGCGTTGCTAGGAGTCAAAATACAAGATCCGGCATTTTGGGGGAATATACAAAAGATGGAAAAGCAGTCGTCATGTGCGGCTGCTTTTGCAAGTATGGAGGTATGAGTAGAATGAGTATAAAAATCGGAATCTTAGGTTATGGAAATCTGGGACGCGGGGTTGAGTGCGCCGTGAAACAGAATCCCGACATGGAACTTGTAGCAGTGTTTACGAGAAGGGAGCCGGGACAGGTGTCCATCCTTACGAAGAGTGCAGCGGTCTGCCATGTGTCTGATGCGGCGGAATGGAAGGATAAAATTGATGTGCTTATCCTCTGCGGGGGCAGCGCGACGGATCTGCCGGAGCAGACGCCGGCATTTGCGAAACTGTTTAACGTGGTGGACAGCTTCGATACCCATGCCAACATACCAAAGCATTTTGAAAACGTGGACGCAGCTGCGAAAGCGTCTGGAAAAGTCGGCATTATTTCCGTGGGCTGGGATCCGGGGATGTTTTCATTAAACAGGATGTATGCCAGCGCCATTTTGCCGAACGGTAAGGACTATACGTTCTGGGGGAAGGGCGTCAGTCAGGGACACTCTGATGCGATTCGCCGGATTGAAGGTGTCAAAAACGCCAAACAGTATACGATTCCTGTGGAGGCGGCGCTTGCTTCGGTGAGGGATGGGAAGAATCCCGAGCTTTCCACAAGGGAAAAACATACCAGGGAGTGTTTTGTCGTTCTGGAAGAGGGGGCAGACGCTGCGAAAGTGGAGCAGGAAATCAAGACCATGCCGAATTATTTTGCGGATTATGACACCACGGTACATTTTATCAGCGAGGAGGAACTTCTCAGGGATCACAGCGGCATTCCGCACGGCGGTTTTGTACTGCGAAGCGGAAAAACCGGCTGGGAGGAGGAGAACAGCCATCTGATTGAATACAGCCTGAAACTGGATTCCAACCCGGAGTTTACTTCCAGTGTGATTATCGCCTATGCGAGGGCGGCTTACCGCCTTTCCCAGGAAGGGCAGACAGGTGCAAAGACCGTATTTGATATTCCGCCTGCTTATCTGAGTGCAAAGAGTGGGGCAGAACTTCGGGCGTCCATGCTCTAAGAAAGCGAAGCGTTTAGGGGAGATGGCGCTATTTTCTCACACTGCGGTAGGCGAGGGGAGCGCAGCGCTTCCCGTTCATTGATTTTGGCGGATGCGGCAATGTGCGCAAGAGTGAGTTTGGCCGCACCAGTACCACGAGTTTCACGCGGTGCCGGGAACGGGGAGTATACTGATCGGCGAGGTGTCCCAGTGCAATGATGACAATACCGACAATCGGTTTTACGAGCCGGCAGGGAGGTTCCCTGAGATCGAGGAGGACGAGGCGCCGTACAGGCTGCTGTGCAATGAATATCCGTCTGCGGGGGAAGAAAAATAGCTGCGCTGACGCGGATGGTGAGTAAAACTGACGGATAAAGAAGGCTTCGCGGGAGAATGGGAGAAATTTAACCGCGGAGCTTTTTATGCGCAGCCTCGTGCAGAGAAAGTAGAATCTTCCTTACTCAATTGATAAATATTTTGGCTTCCGCGCGCATAGAAATAGAGGAGGACATGGGAAGGACTGGGATATGCAGTTTGACGGAAAACAGCTTGCGAAGCTGGCGCTTATCTTTTTCGGTCTTTTATTTATCGTCTGTCTTTTTCTGGGGAGAAGGCAGGCACAGGAGAAAAAGCCTTTGCAGTCGGAGGGAGAGCGGATTACAGTTGAGGATGTGGCGATTTTGTTAGACGCGCTGGGAGTGAATTTTTCGATACCGTCTTCGGACGGCAAAGGACAGCCGCAGACCGGCACGGAAATGGCTGGGGAAGAGGAAGGTATATATTTTACATATGGGCAATATCTGGCATTGTGTGAAAGTCTGTCGGCTGAGGAATGGGGGCTTCCCGATTACAGTGACAACTATAAGCCGGAGCAGGAGCTCTTAAAAGAGGACTGGTATCGTACCTTCCGTATTTTTCTGGCTTATCTTGATACAGAATCGTCTGTCTGGGAGACAACGGTTTTTGTGTTGAAAACAGATCAGGAGAAGGCGCAGGCTTACACGGAGAATGGTGCGGTGCAGGGACCGTGTCCGTATGTTTCGACAGCTTTTGAGGGGAGCGAGCTGCAGGAGTTAAAGGTTTATATGAAGGGAAATACGCTGCTCACGATCGTGGAGGTGCTGCCGGAGGATCATTATCTGGGAAGTGTCTGGGTGATGGAGAACAAAGACGGTACATTGGATTGTTTTTATCATCAGACCGCATTCAGGGCGGCGCTTTCCGAGGAGGTGCGAAAAGAGCCGCCGGAGCGGGAACAGATTGCGGATCTGACTTTCAGGGACGGGCGTATTGTGGCGGCAAAGGAGCGCAGGGAAAAAATTCACGGAAAACTTCTTCGCGCTTCCGAACAGGAATTGGAGATTGAGGACTATGGCGTTTATCAGATCGCGGAGGAGATGGAGGTCTATAAACTGTACGGCAGTCTGAAAACTCTGGAACGTGCCGAGCTGCGTGTCGGGTGCGCGGATATGGATTTTGTCGTTGACAGGGGGATGGTGTATGCCTGTCTTGTTTCGGAAGAGGCAGGGGCGGATCAGATTCGGGTGCTGTTAAAAAATACGGTGGCGGGCAGTAATTTCCATGAGACGGTGGGTATTTCTGTGGACGGTGAAGAGTATCGGATACGCAAAGACCAGATGACCGTCGGGGAGCGCAGAACGTATCGAAGCGCAAATCTCACGGACAAGGTTACGGTGGAGATGGAGGGAAGTACGAGAGCGGATTCCGATTATCGCGGTTCGATTGAATGTCTCAGGATGGAAGAGGGTATAGCGCTGATCAATGAACTGCCGTTGGAGGAATATCTCTACGCGGTGGTGCCGAGCGAGATGCCGGCGTCCTATCCGCAGGAGGCGCTTAAGGCGCAGGCGGTGTGCGCCAGAACCTACGCGTACCGCTACATTCTGCGGGCGGGCATCCCGGAGCTTGGCGCCCATGTGGACGATACCACAGCGTATCAGGTTTATCACAATATCGAGGAACATGCGGCTTCCACCACGGCTGTGAAAGAGACGGGAGGGGTGCTGCTCACTTATGAGGGGGAGGCTGCGGGTAATTATTATTATTCTACATCCTGCGGGACAGGGACGGACGTGGTGAGCTGGCAGGGAGGGAACGGGGAGGAAGTGCCTTATCTGCGGGGCGTGCGCGTGAGCGGCGTACACAGGGAGGAGAGAGCGGAGCAGGAATCGAAAGACGCAGACGACGGATCAAGTGCGGACGGCGAGGAACGGACAGGTGATTGGAAGCCGGATGCGCAGAATGGAGCGGAAGGCGCAGAACAGCCAGGCGCGCGGCAGACAGATGGATTTGACGCGGAATCCCTGCGGGACGAGGCGGTATTTCGCCAGTTTATCACTACGGTACATGAAACGGACTTTGAGAAAGATGAACCGTGGTACCGATGGAGTTACCATGTGGAAGAATTGGATGAAAAAAGGCTGTTGGCACGGCTGAAGGAGCGGTACGCCAGCGCGCCGGCTTTTGTATTGACGAAGGCGGAGGGGGATTATTATGTGTCGGAGCCGATCGGGAAGTCCGGGGAAATTAAGAGGATTGCGATAGAGAAAAGAGGTGCGGGCGGGATTGCGCAGGAGCTTCTGATTGAGACGGAGAAAGCGACGTACAAGGTGCTTTCCGAGTACAATATCCGCTATGTTCTCTGTGACGGAAAAAGCGCGGTCACAAAACAGGACGGGAGCGAGACCGTGCCGGGGACGCTTCTTCCC
>CARUOB010000019.1:0-10993 GCA_949076555.1 uncultured Lachnospiraceae bacterium
GCTTGCATGAGCACATGCGTAGGATATCTTATGACGAGCAACGCGAGTGAGAGATGCGAAGCATCTCGATCTGCTTATGCATGAGGAAGCACGGGGCGGAGTCAGAAGAAGAGACAGTAGAAGGGAGAAAATTAAAATGGGAATTTACGAGGAATTACAGGCGAGAGGACTTCTCGCACAGCTCACAAACGCGGAGGAGATCCGGGACCTGATCAACAACGGAAAGGCGACCTTTTATATCGGTTTCGATCCCACGGCGGACAGCCTGCACGTGGGGCACTTCATGGCATTATGTCTGATGAAGAGACTGCAGGAGGCAGGCAATAAGCCGATTGCCCTGATCGGCGGCGGAACGGCCATGATCGGTGACCCTTCCGGGCGGACGGATATGCGTTCCATGATGACGAAGGAGACCATCGAGCACAACTGCGAGTGCTTTAAGAAGCAGATGAGCCGCTTTATCGACTTTTCCGAGGGAAAGGCGATGATGGTGAACAATGCGGACTGGCTGCTGGATTTAAATTATGTGGAGTTTATCAGGGACGTGGGGGCGTGCTTTTCCGTAAACAATATGCTCCGTGCGGAGTGTTATAAGCAGAGAATGGAAAAGGGACTGAGCTTCCTTGAATTTAACTATATGATTATGCAAAGCTACGACTTTTTGGAGCTTTACAAGAGATACGGCTGCAACATGCAGTTTGGCGGGGATGACCAGTGGAGCAATATGCTGGGCGGCACAGATCTGATCCGCAGAAAGCTCTCGAAAGACGCTTACGCCATGACCATCACCCTGCTTATGAATTCTGAGGGGAAAAAGATGGGCAAGACACAGAAGGGCGCGGTGTGGCTTGACCCTGAGAAGACCAGTCCTTTTGAATTTTACCAGTACTGGCGCAACGTGGATGACGCGGACGTGCTCAAGTGTCTGCGGATGCTTACCTTCCTGCCGCTTTCGCAGATCGAGGAAATGGACGGCTGGGAGGGCAGCCAGCTGAATGAGGCGAAGGATATTCTGGCTTACGAGCTGACCAATCTGGTACACGGAGAGGAGGAGGCCGGGAAGGCAAAGGAGGCCTCAAAGGCGCTCTTTGCAGGTGGCGGAAGTTCGGAAAATATGCCCACAGTGACCTTGACAGAGGCGGATTATAAGGACGGAAAAGTAGACATTCAGGGCATTCTTGTGGCGGCCGGTCTGGCGGCGTCCCGCTCGGAGGCCCGCAGGGCAGTGGAGCAGGGCGGTGTCACCGTAAAGGGAGAGAAGGTGACGGATTTAAAGACCTGCTACACGAAGGAAGATATCGCGGCCGAAGAATTTATCGTGAAGAAGGGAAAGAAGAGCTTCAAAAAGATTCTCGCTTAACTGCCGCAGGGAGACAGGTGAATGACCGGGAAGCACTGCGAAGTGCGGGAGATAGGAAAGCGCTGTCTGGAAGACATGAAACAGGCTGTATCATGGAAAGAGAGGTGTCAGTATGGAAAAGAGAGCAAAGGGAAGAACACTCATGTCCTACGCGCCGGATATCAAGGTGGTGGACTGCACGCTGCGGGACGGCGGACTGGTAAACGACTTCCGTTTCACGGATGAGTTTGTCAAAGGGCTGTATCGCGCGAATATCAAGGCGGGCGTGGACTATATGGAGTTCGGATACAAGGCATCCAAAGAGATGTTTGACGTAAATAAATTCGGTAAGTGGAAATTCTGCGACGACAAGGACATACGCGCTGTTGTTGGCGACAATAAGACGGATATGAAGATCGGCGTGATGGCGGACGTGGGACGGTGCGACTTCAGAAAAGATATCCTGAATAAAAAGGACAGTCCGATCGACTTAGTGCGGGTGGCGACTTATATCAATACCATACCGGCTGCCGTGGAATTGATCGAGGACTGCACGAAGAAGGGGTATGAGACGACCGTCAACATCATGGCCATCTCGAAAGCCAACGAGACGGATCTGGATGCGGCGCTTGAACTGCTGGGCGCAAGCAGTGTGGGAACGATCTATTTGGTGGACAGCTACGGTTCCCTGTACCCGGAGCAGGCGAGGCGTCTTGCGGACAAGTATCTGGAAGTGGCAGAAAAGTACGGGAAAAAGGTTGGGATTCACGCGCACAACAACCAGCAGCTTGCTTTTGCCAACACGACGGAGGTTGTCATCATGGGCGTTAGCTATCTGGACGCCACGGTAAACGGCATGGGACGTGGCTGCGGAAACTGCCCGAGTGAGCTGCTTCTGGGCTTTTTGAAGAACCCCAAGTACAATGTCAATCCGATTCTTCGCTTTATAGAGAGGGAGATCAATCCCTTAAAAGAGTCCGGCGTGTCATGGGGGTATGATGTGCCCTACCTTCTGACCGGACTTTTAAACCAGCATCCCAAGTCTGCGATCCAGTTTATGAAGGAGAACAGAAAGGATTATTACGAGTTTTATCTGGAACTGCTGGAGAGTTTTTAATAAAATAGCGAGTGGTATTTACACTATGGATGTCGAAACACACAACTGCCTGTGGCGGGGCGCTCACTGGAAAATGAAGAAAAGAATTGGGAATATACAGGAGAGATGAGCTGTGAAATCGCATAGAGATGACGATCTGGAGTTTGTGGATCTGGATGATGAAGAATATGAACTGCCAAAGGAGGCAGAAGATCAGGATGAGGAGGACCTGTTTGACGAGGAGCTGGATGAGAGAACGCTCCGCTTTGTGCACAGGGTGCTTTTTCCTTCTGTCATAGGGATTGTGGCTTTGCTCTTTGTGGGCGCTGCCTTCTTTCTGTTTCGTGGGAACAGGGGCGATGAGGGTGAGGCGCAGCCTGTGATGGAAACGCTTTCCGAAGAGCGGATGACGGAGGGAGATTCGAAGCGGGAGGAATCGGATGCCGCTTTGCAGGGAGCAGGGGAAGAAGCCCCGCAGGAGGCGGAGGCGACGGATTCTTCGGAAGGAGAAACGGACTCGGAGGGGGAGAGCGAAGAGCCTGTGCGGGAAGAGCAAGATCCGGAGACGGAGACGATGAGCACGGAACAGGGCACGGAGGTGGACGTAAGCGCCCTTCTTTCCTCGGAAGCGGCGGCGGAGACCGACGAGATCACCTTTGGAATCGACGTGGCGAGATATCAGGGGACGATTGACTGGGCGCAGGTGGCGGCCTCTGGCATCGATTTTGCCATGGTGCGCGTGGGTTACCGCATGGACGAAAGCCGGGAGATCGTGGCTGACAGTAACGCCCATTATAATATGCAGGAAGCGCAGAAAAATGGTATTAAATTGGGGGCGTATTTCTTTTCCACGGCAGTCAGTGAGGAGGAAGCGAAAGCGGAGGCGGACTGGACGGCGGATTATATCGCCAAGTATCAGATCACGTATCCGGTGGCATTTGACTGCGAAGGTTTTGAGCGGGTGGAAAGTGCGCAGTACGGCTTGTCCGCTGTGCAGAGGACAGACATAGCCATTGCCTTTCTGAATAGAATTTATGAGAGGGGTTACACGCCCATGTTTTATTCCTCCATGCATGAAATGACAGGCGATGCGAAGTGGGAGACTTCACGAATTGAGAAAAACTACCGGATCTGGGTATCTCAGTATCCTTCGGCGCCGTATCCCCAGACAAAAAAGTCTTCTTATGGCGGCGTACATGCCATGTGGCAGTACACGAACCGGGGAACGGTTGCAGGTATCAGTCAGCCCGTGGATGTGAATATTGCCTACTTTGGCTACGAGGGTACGGCGGATGCGCAGAGTGAGGAGAAACCCGAGGAGGCGCAGGCGGATGTGGAAGCACTTATGTCGTTTACGGCGGTAGAGGAGGAAGTGACGGCAAAGGACTCCACCAACCTGCGAAATATCCCAAGTCAGGGGGAGGACAGCACGGTAGTGTATATCCTGAAAAACGGGGAGACGGTTAAGCGGACGGGCACAAGCGACAGCGGTTGGTCAAGGCTTACATACAATGATCAGACAGTCTATGCGGTGAGCAGTTATTTGACCACAGACCTTGGCTATCAGACGCCGAAGACAGAGACGCAGGAAGGCGCGGGCAGCGGAGACGGACTTAAGACGAAGTTTGCTGAGAGAAACGAGCAGGTGACGGCAAAGATTGAGGTCAATCTGCGCACGCTTCCCAGTGTGACAAATCCGGACGCCGTGGTGGTTGCTGTATTACATAACGGAGAGTATGCCACAAGAACGGGAATCAATGAAGATTATGGCTGGTCGCGGGTAGAGTATAACGGGCAGACATTATATGCCATAAGCAGTTATCTCCGCGCAGACAATGAGTAGTGCGCATCCAGCCGTATGAGCGAAGCGGGGAGCTTGCGCACCGGGGCGATTATTTGGCTGGATGCATAGGACGAAATCCGTGATGAGAAAAACCGCAGGTTTTTTGAATGCGCACTATGAAGAATATATAATTATAAATAGGAGGAACCACATGAGAACAACAGTTGCAGACAGGCAGTTCGATGAGGAACGGGCGTTATATAATTTGCGGGAAGCGGACGTAAAGAATTGTGTTTTTGCCGGCCCGGCGGATGGAGAGTCGGTTCTGAAAGAGTCTCGTGACGTGAACCTGACAGACTGCACCTTCTCTCTGCGATACCCTCTGTGGCACGTGAAAAAGTTTGCCATGGAGCATTCAACCATGGATGAACTGACGAGAGCGGCAATTTGGTATGCGTCGGACGGCGTGATACGAAATTCCACGCTGGGCGGCATCAAGGCGGTCAGGGAGTGCGAACGGCTCCGGCTTGAGAACTGTCATATCGTGTCGCAGGAGTTTGGATGGAAATCAGAAGGAATTACGCTGACAGATTCGCAGATCGAGTCGGAGTATCTGTTTTTTGACAGCAGGAACGTAAAGCTGGAGCGGGTAATAATGAAAGGGAAGTATTCCTTCCAGTATATGAAAGATCTGGAGATTACGGATTGTGTGCTGGATACTAAGGATGCTTTTTGGCACAGTGAGAATGTGACAGTCAGAAATTCCGTGGTGAAAGGGGAGTATCTGGCATGGTTTTCTGACGGACTCACCTTGATTGACTGTAAGATCATCGGAACCCAGCCATTATGTTACTGCAAGAACTTAAAGCTCGTCAACTGCACGATGGAGGATACGGATTTGTCTTTCGAGTATTCGGATGTGGAGGCGGATGTAAAAGGGCATGTCATTTCCATCAAAAATCCGAAATCGGGGACGGTTACGGTGGACAGCGTGGGAGAAATCATAGAGGAAGCACCCGTTATGGAATGTTCGGGTGAAGTTGTGATTCGTGAGAATAACGGGTGATCCCACGAAAATAGCAAATGTTACCAAGTGATATTGCGACAGAAAAGACAGCGGCAGAGTGGTTTACTTAAGTTGGAAGATTTGATCTGCGGCGGAGAAGAAAAAGGAAAAAGCAGGCTATATATTAAAGGATATTTTAATATATGACCTGTTTTTCTTATTGGTTTAATTTTTATAAATGGCTTTCAAATGATCCATTCTGGCTCCGGCATTTACCAGAAGCGCATCCAATATAGTAATGGCGGCCATGGACTCTACCACCACGACGGCTCTTGGAACGATCACGGGATCGTGTCGGCCTTTGATGGAAATACGCACCTCCTCTTTCTGCCTGTTTACGGTATCCTGCGGGGAGAAAATAGAGGGCGTCGGTTTTATGTGGGCGCGCAGCACAATCTGCGAGCCGTCGCTGATGCCGCCGAGTATGCCTCCGGCATGATTGGAGGTTTTCACGATCTGCCCGTCCTTCATGCAAAAAGGGTCGTTGTTGGAGGAGCCGCTGCGGGTAGAAACCTCGATACCGTCGCCGATTTCCACGGCTTTGACTGCGCCTACGGACATAACCGCTTTTGCCAGATTGGCGTCCAGCTTCTCAAACACGGGATCTCCCAGGCCTGTCGGCACGCCGTCTATCAGGCATTCGATCACACCTCCGGCGGAGTCGTAATTGCTCATGCAGTCCGAAAGATATTTTTCAGCGCGTGCGGAGGCGTCCCGGTCAGGCATGGAGGTAGGGGTTTCCATGATAGCGGCCGGATCAAAGGCGGCCGGATCGATGATTATGGGACCGATTGATTTTGTGTAGGCCGTAAGGCGGATGCCGAACTCGGAGAGGGCTTTTGCCGCGATGGCGCCTGCAGCCACGCGGCCTATGGTTTCTCTGCCGGAAGATCTTCCGCCTCCACGGTAGTCGCGGAACCCGTATTTTTGATCAAAGGTATAGTCGGCGTGGCCGGGGCGGTAACATGCCGCGATTTCCGAATAGTCTTTGGAGCGCTGCGAGGTGTTCCTGACCAGCAGGGAAATAGGCGTTCCCGTGGTCTTTCCCTCAAAAACGCCGGAGAGAATCTCCACGGCGTCCGCTTCCTTGCGGGGGGTGGTAATTTTGCTCTGGCCGGGCTTTCTTCTGTCCAGATATGACTGGATATCGTTTACTGTAAGTGGTAATCCGGCGGGGCAGCCGTCCACGACAACGCCGAGTCCGGCGCCGTGTGATTCTCCCCATGTAGTGATTCGATAGATAATTCCGAGTGTTGAACCTGCCATTGTCTGATCCTTTCTAAAATAGTGTGAAGTTTTCTGAAAACAGCATGCAGGATATCCTGCATAATTAAATTGCATATGAAATATAAAATGTACAATTAAATACAAGCGGGGCGACAGCCGCTCCTATTATGTGTGCGAAAAAAAGAATAACGCATAGTAGGCATGAAGAAAAACACGGTTTTGCCCGTATTCAGCATATCATATTTTGTTTAAAAAGCAAGAGCGGCGTAGGGAAAAAAAGAACGGGAAAAAACGGTGAGCGGGATGTGGGAAGGGAGAGGAGAGACAAAAAATCAAATCAAGGGGGAAAAGAAGTAAAAAAAAGCGAGAAATATGACAGATTTACATAAAAAAGGGGTGTACAAATAAATTTTATGTGTTATGATATATGACAGAATTGCAGGAGAAGAAGGTTTGAGGGCTGAAATGGAAAAAACATTTCGACAAAAAATATTAACATACTTTACCGGGGCAGCCAAAAAAAACAGACTCTTGAAATATCCCTGTCTGGCGGGAATGTTTTTGGCGCTTATGTTCTATTATATGGGTATGCATTTTCAAGCCAACGGAAAGCGTTACGCCAGCATGTTTTTTGTGGTTGTCTTTTTTATGAGCAGCTGCAGTTTTTCTTTCGCCGTGTTTGCGGAGCACACCGGGTTTACCGGCGCGCAGGAAACTTACAGCGCGATTGTGGAAACCTCTGACGTGTCGTTGGCGGTGGTTGAGCCGGTAAATCCTGTAGTCGAGGAGATTCTGGAGGAGGGGAGTGTGGTGTCTGCGGAGCATGATGTGGGCGCGGAGACCTATACGCTGGACGATCTGCTGGAGCACCATGGTCATGATCATGACATGGATTCGTATGAGGAACCGGCTGGGACAGAGCAGGGGACGGGAACGGAACTTGCTTTCGATAACGCAGACTGGCGTCTTGTGCTTATCAATAAGCAGCATCCCATTCCCGAGGATTATGACTTTAAACTTGGGACCTTTACATCAGGTATGCGCTGTGACGAGCGTGTGATAGAAGACTTGTTGCTTATGATGCAGGCGGCGAAACAGGAGGACTTAAATCTGGTGGTCAGATCCCCATACAGGACATCCGATCATCAGGAAGATAATTTTAACGACAGAATCAAATCCTATATGAGACAGGGTTTATCTTATATGGAGGCTTACAAGGCGACTTCCAGAGTCATTACGGTTCCCGGATGCAGCGAGCACGAGGTGGGATTGGCGCTTGATATTACTTCAGATACCTTCATTCCGCTGCTGCAGGGTTTTGCGGAAACGGAGGAGGGCGAGTGGCTCGAGGCACACTGTCATGAGTATGGTTTTATCCTGCGTTATCCTTCCGGAAAGGAACATATCACCGGCATTGAGTATGAACCGTGGCATTTCCGCTATGTGGGCCGTGAGGCGGCGGCGGTCATGAAGGCTGAGGAACTGTGTCTGGAAGAATTTTGGGATAGATATCTATAGTTATTTCTACAAAAAGCACAGCAGATAGAATGGGGACGGGTTTGGGAAACCCGGAAAAGAGGTATGATGTATCGAATTTTAAAGCAGGAAGGCAGGGCGAAGCGGGCCGAATTTACCACAGTACATGGCACGGTTCAGACCCCTGTCTTCATGAATGTAGGGACAGTGGCGGCCATAAAAGGCGCGGTGTCCACGGAGGATCTGGAGCAGATCGGCACGCAGGTAGAGCTGTCAAACACGTATCATTTGCATGTGAGGCCGGGGGACAGGATCATCAGAGAACTGGGCGGCCTGCATAAGTTTATGTCATGGAATAAGCCGATTCTCACGGACTCCGGCGGTTTTCAGGTGTTTTCACTGGCAGGGCTCAGGCGGATTAAGGAGGAGGGGGTCTACTTTCACTCCCATATAGACGGCCGTAAGATTTTTATGGGACCGGAGGAGAGTATGCAGATTCAGAGTAATCTCGCCTCCACGATTGCCATGGCTTTTGACGAGTGCCCGCCCAGTATGGCGGAAAGAAAGTATGTGGAAGATTCCGTGGCGCGTACCGCCAGATGGCTTGTCCGCTGTAAGAAGGAAGTGGAACGGCTGAACGGTCTGGATGATACGATCAATAAAGAACAACTGCTATTCGGGATTAACCAGGGGGCGGTTTTCGACGACATCCGTATCGAACACGCGAAGCGGATTGCGGATCTTGACTGCGACGGGTATGCGCTTGGCGGCCTTGCGGTGGGAGAGAGCCACGAGCAGATGTATCATGTGATCGAGGAGACGGTGCCCTATCTGCCGACAGATAAACCCACCTATCTAATGGGAGTGGGGACGCCTGCGAATATTCTGGAGGCCGTGGAGCGGGGCGTGGACTTCTTTGACTGTGTATACCCTTCAAGAAACGGGCGGCATGGCCATCTGTATACGAACCGCGGAAAGATAAACCTCTTTAACGCGAAGTATGAGCTGGACGACAGACCGATTGAGGAAGGATGCCCCTGCCCGGCATGCAGACGCTACTCCAGGGCATATATCAGACATCTGCTAAAGGCGAAGGAGATGCTGGGAATGCGGCTTTGTGTTCTGCATAATCTATACTTTTATAATACCATGATGGAGGAGATCCGGGATGCGCTGGATGCAGGGCGCTTTGCGGAATACAAGAGGAATAAACTTTCCGGGATGCAGGGAGAGGGTACGAAGAGCGGCGGTGAAGCCGAAGACTGAACTGTTACAAATTTTCGGGAAGGGGCTTGTTTTTCTTTTCTAAGTTGTGTATGATATGCAGTAGTGTTTTATTGATTAAATAACGGAGGAAACAGTATGGGATTATTATTATCGGCTGATGCGGCTGCGGCTGCTTCCGGCGGCGGTCTGATCATGGTCATTTATATCGTCATCATTGTGGCGTTTATGTATTTTATTATGATTCGCCCGCAGAAGAAGGAACAAAAAAGGATGGCGGCGATGCTGGCGGAAATGGCGGTGGGCGACTGCGTACTGACGAACAGCGGGTTTTATGGCATTGTGATCGACATTACCGACGACACGGTGATCGTAGAGTTCGGCAGCAATAAGAACTGCCGTATTCCGATGCAGAAGTCGGCGGTAGCGCAGATCGAAAAAGCAGAGACGGAGTAGGATCAGAAAGCAGAGGGAATGGGTCATGGCTGAGTGCCATGACCTTTTTTAATAATAAGAAATTGCGATAGTGTATAACATTCAAGGAGAATGCGAAGCATTCTCTGAATCGAGCGTGCCGACGCTCGATTTTTTATAGGAAATGGAAGGAATTTCTTTTTCATAATTCTATTGACAAAGGCATATATACGTTGTAGAATCATGGGTTGAGTGAGAACATCATTCATAGAAATTGTTTTCAAGGGAGGAGATTATCATGAAGAAAAGAACGGTAAAGGCATTGGTTTGTGCGACACTTATGGCGATTAGCCTGTCTGCGACCGCTTGCGGCGGTTCCGATGACGCGGCTAAGGGTGCGGCGACAGAGGAAGCGGCTCCGGCTGAGGAGGAAGCTCCTGCTGAAGAGGAGGCGCCCGCAGAGGAGGAGGCTCCGGCTGAAGAAGAGAGCAGCAGCCAGAAGACATTGGAAGATTTTATAAAGGAAGATCCCACTGCCGAGCAGCAGCTTCAGGAGCAGGCGGCAGCACAGGGCGACGATGAGGTAGATATGTCCATCGAGATCAAAGGAAACGATGTGGTTTGTGTAGCTACATTTAAGGAGGGCATAGAACTGCCGGAAGGTACAGCGGATGTGCTGAATGAGGGTATGGAGCAGCTTGGAAGTGCGTTTTCCGGGGTTGCAGGTTCCCTTGACAGCATGATCGGCGCAGAGAAAGGAACTGTTTCTTACGGCATCAGATATTGTGATGCAGACGGCAACGTTCTCGCAGAGAAAAGCTTCAGAGCAGAATAAGAAAATAGCAAAAAAGCGGTTTCAGAGAAACCGGGCGCGGAAACGGCCCGGTTTTTTGCTGTTGAAATTTGCCCGGGAATAGTCTAAAATATATAAGTATTATTTTGCGATAAGACAGCTTTGAAATTAAGAATGCGGGCGCGGTCCGGCGGACGGCTCAGAACGGAGGAACCTATGGAGTTAAAGATAACATGCATACCCGGCGACGGAATCGGCCCGGAAATCGTGGCGGAGGCAAAGAAAGCGCTGGATGCGGTGGCGGCAAAATACGGACATGACATGAAATATACGGATATTCTGATGGGCGGTGCGTCCATCGACGTGCACGGCGTGCCGCTGACGGACGAGGCGGTAGAGACCGCGCGGTGCGCGGATGCGGTGCTGATGGGTTCGATCGGCGGTGACACGACCACTTCCCCCTGGTATAAACTTGCGCCTAACTTACGTCCGGAGGCAGGGCTTTTAGCGATCCGCAAGGCGTTAAATCTTTTCGCCAATCTCCGCCCCGCGGTTTTATATGAGGAGCTGGCGGG
>CARUOB010000019.1:11021-26637 GCA_949076555.1 uncultured Lachnospiraceae bacterium
CGAAAAAAGAAAGTGACCAGCGTGGATAAGGCGAATGTGCTGGATTCTTCCAGACTGTGGAGAGCGGTCGTAGAGGAGGTGGCGAAGGATTATCCCGACGTGACACTGGAACATATGCTGGTGGACAACTGCGCGATGCAGCTTGTCAAAGACCCGGCTCAGTTTGACGTAATTCTGACAGAGAACATGTTTGGCGATATCTTGTCCGATGAGGCGAGCATGGTGACCGGGTCGATCGGTATGCTGGCATCGGCTTCCTTAAACGATACGAAATTCGGCCTGTACGAGCCGAGTCACGGTTCCGCGCCCGATATTGCGGGTAAAGATCTGGCCAATCCCATAGCGACGATTCTCTCGGCGTCTATGATGCTGCGCTACAGTTTTGATCTGGACAAAGAGGCGGACGCCATTGACAGCGCGGTAAAGCAGGTGCTTCGGGACGGATACCGCACCGGAGACATTATGTCTGAAGGCTGCGAACAGGTGGGGTGTAAAAGAATGGGCGACCTGATTGTGGAGAGAATCAAATAATAGCATGAGTTATTTTGTGAAAGTTTTTGGCGGGAAGGGAAGGTCATATTTTGTGACCGGCAAAAAGCGTGAGATAAGCAGGAAAGACGTGGTTTTCTGTCTGTTTTTTCTCATGATGGCGGTTTATTACGGGAGAAGGATGTTTCTCCTGACGCCATGGTACGACGAGCTGTATACTTATTATTATTTTATCAGCAGGGGGCCGGTGTATGCAGCGATTCACTGGCCGCTCCCTAATAATCATGTGGGATATTCCACGCTGTCGGCATGTCTGGGGATATTTGGATGTGCACCGGTGGCTCTGCGTGGTGTATCCTATCTATGCAGTCTGGGCAGTCTGGTTTTGCTGTACCGCATTTCCAGGAAATACCTTACGGAGGGAATCGCACTCGTCCCTGTGTTCCTGTTTGCGGGCATGTATATGGTAAACCAGCTTGCGGTGCAGGGCAGGGGCTATGCGCTTGTGACGTTTTGCTATCTGACGGCGGTTGCGTCGCTTTACGCCATCGTGGCGGAAAAGAAAAATAGCAAATGTAATTATATTGTGTTCGGGACAGCGCTTGTGATTGCCCTGTGGGCGATTCCGAGCAGTCTGTATGTGGTGATGCCAATCTGCCTGATCGGGGGTTTTATTCTTCTTCTGGACAGGGATTATAACCGGCTTTTCAAACTGGTTATCGTCTCCCTGATCAGTGCGGTGTGCGTCGCAGGGCTTTACGGCATTCTGTGGCTGGCTATCGGTTCCAATCTGCTTTCCAAGACGCCGGGCGGGCCGTTTTATACGGCGGGACATATTGATATTATTCTCCATGCGCCGTTTCGTGCGCTGCGGGAAGGCATCGGTTATATGCTGGATACGCCCTATATCCAGAGTATGAACAGAGAGGAATTTTGGGGACAGGCCGGGCACTGGCTGAAAACGCTGTTCGGCTCACAGCTTTCACCCGGAGTCGGACTTAAGGGCAATGGGATGTGCGCCCTGCTGTTGCTCGGGCTTTTGGCAGCGTCGGTATGTCTGGTCAGAAAAAGGAAAGCTGCTTTTTGGGAATGGTATTTCGTGCTGACGGCGGTTTTACTCGTCGTGGCGCTTGTGATACAGTGTAAGCTCCCCTACCAGAGAGTGTTTTCTTTTCTCGGCGTGTGGGCAGCGCTTCTGATTGGATGGCTGGCGGAGAACATAATTGCGGTTTTAGGGAAAGTTTCGGAGGACCGTTTCAGGAGTGGAGCAGGTGACAGGATCAGAAAGGGCTGTAAGATTCTTGTCTATGCCGCAGCGGGCGTTTGCTGGGCTTTCGTTCTGGTGGACATGGCAGCGTACAGCATCCGGGATGAGCTGATTGCGGATGCCTGTGAACAGATTGTTATAGAAGATACGGATATTCTGGCGGTGACGGACTGCGATCAGGAGTATCTGCTCTTGTATCTCTACGGCATCCGGGAAGAGCAGATTACGAGAGATTTGGAGAAGGCGGATATCGTCCTTCTGGATAAGGCCCTTCTGGGACTGCCCTACGGTTACAGGGGCTCCACCGAAGAGTGGAAATTCTATCTTACCAGAGAAGACGTGGAAGCAAAGCGGGCTTATATAGAAGAAAACATGACACAGCTATACGAAAACTGGCAAATTATCCTGTTTGCAGGAAATCAGGCGCGAGCGGAGTGAGCATTTGATTTCACCAAACAGGATAGCGAAAAAAAGGGAGCATGAAGTGCGGCAGACGCGAAGCGGCTGGTTTTTTGAGCTTAAGGGTTTGCAGGAAATCAGGCGCGAGCGGAGTGAGAGAGGAGAAAAATGATGAGAAGCGACAATGTGAAAGCGGGTACCCAGCAGGCGCCCCACAGAAGTTTGTTTAATGCACTCGGGTTTACGAAAGAGGAGATGAAGAAGCCCATGGTGGGTATCGTCAGTTCCTACAACGAGATCGTGCCCCGGGCATATGAATCTGGATAAAATCGTGGACGCGGTGAGACTGGGTGTGGCTGAGGCCGGCGGCGTGCCGGTGGTATTCCCGGCGATCGCTGTCTGTGACGGCATTGCCATGGGACATATCGGGATGAAATATTCGCTTGTGACCCGCGATCTGATTGCGGATTCCACGGAATGTATGGCGCTGGCGCATCAGTTTGACGCGCTTGTGATGGTGCCCAACTGTGATAAGAATGTGCCGGGGCTTTTGATGGCGGCAGCCCGCATCAATGTGCCCACGGTCTTTGTATCCGGCGGACCCATGCTGGCGGGGCATGTGAAAGGGCAAAAAAGAAGCCTCTCTTCCATGTTCGAGGCGGTCGGCTCCCACGCGGCGGGGACGATCACGGACGAGGAGCTTTTAGAGTTTGAGGAGAAGACCTGTCCGACCTGCGGTTCCTGTTCGGGTATGTATACGGCAAACTCCATGAACTGCCTTACCGAGGCGCTGGGTATGGGACTTCGCGGCAACGGCACGATCCCCGCGGTTTACTCCGAGCGCATCAAGCTGGCGAAGCACGCGGGAATGGCGGTGATGAATCTGCTTGAAAAGAATATCAGACCCAGAGATATCATGACGAAGGACGCCATCTTAAACGCTCTTACGGTAGATATGGCGCTTGGCTGTTCCACCAACTCCATGCTGCATCTGCCAGCCATTGCCCATGAGGTGGACTTTGACTTTGACATCGCGTTCGCCAATGAGATCAGCGAGAAGACGCCCAATGTTTGCCATCTGGCTCCGGCGGGCCCGACTTATATGGAAGATCTGAACGAGGCAGGAGGTGTCTATGCGGTGATGAAGGAGCTTGCGGACATCGGACTGCTCCACACGGACTGCATGACGGTGACAGGTGAGACGATCGGTGAAAATATCAAGGATGCCGTAAATAAAAATACGGATGTTATTAGAACGGTGGAAAATCCATACAGCAAGACGGGCGGTCTCGCTGTCTTAAAGGGAAATCTGGCGCCCGACGGCAGCGTGGTGAAGCGCTCCGCTGTGGTGGAGGAAATGATGGTGCACGAAGGTCCGGCCCGTGTCTTTGAGTGCGAGGAGGACGCGATCGCGGCCATCAAGAGCGGTAAGATCGTGGCAGGAGACGTGGTTGTGATCCGCTATGAGGGGCCAAAGGGCGGCCCGGGTATGCGGGAAATGTTAAATCCTACCTCCGCCATCGCGGGTATGGGACTCGGTTCCAGCGTGGCGTTAATTACGGACGGCCGCTTTTCCGGTGCATCCAGAGGCGCATCCATCGGCCATGTATCGCCGGAGGCGGCGGTGGGCGGTCCCATCGCGCTGGTGGAGGAGGGCGATATCATCAGCATCGATATCCCGAACATGAAACTTGACGTGAAAGTTTCCGATGAGGAGCTGGCGGCGAGACGAAAGAACTGGCAGCCCAGAGAACCCAAGGTGACAAGCGGATATCTGTCCAGATACCGTGAGATGGTGACAAGCGGCAACAGGGGCGCGATCTTGGAAGCGTGTGAAGGAAAACACTAAGCGCGAAAGAACCCCGCTAAGTGTTTTCAGGCTTCACACAGGAGAATGCCCCAAAGCGGCATTCTCCGCGTCAATTGTTTGTGATGTCAAAACGGGAAGAGAGAAAGAAAATAAAAATAGCAAATGTGATTTTATAAACAGGCAGGAGGAAGAAAAATGAATTTGACAGGTGCGCAGATTGTAGTGGAATGTCTGAAGGAGCAGGGCGTCGATACTGTCTTTGGCTATCCCGGCGGCACGATTTTAAATGTGTATGATGCGTTGTATCAGCACAGTGAGGAAATCAAACATATTTTGACGTCCCATGAACAGGGGGCGGCACATGCGGCGGACGGTTATGCCAGAGCCACCGGCAGGGTGGGAGTCTGTCTGGCAACCAGCGGTCCGGGGGCGACCAATCTGGTGACGGGAATTGCAACGGCCTATATGGATTCAGTGCCCGTGGTGGCGATTACCTGTAACGTAAATCTTCCCCTTCTGGGAAAGGATTCCTTTCAGGAGGTAGATATCGCGGGTATCACCATGCCCATCACCAAGCATAATTATATAGTAAAGGACGTCAATATACTGGCGGACACGCTCAGAAAGGCATTCGCCATTGCGAGAAGCGGCAGACCCGGCCCGGTACTTGTGGATATCACAAAGGATGTGACGGCAAACGTCTGCGACTATGAGGCAAAGAAGCCGGAGGCGGCAAAGAAGCCGGGGCGTTATACGGAGGAAGAGCTGGAGGAGGCGGTGCGCCTTCTGGAGAACGCGAAAAAGCCCTTTATCTATGTGGGCGGCGGCGCGGTTATCTCCGAAGCATACGAGGAAGTGAGAACATTTGCCGGACTGGTGGACGCTCCCGTCTGCGATACGCTGATGGGCAAGGGCGTGATTGACGGCCATGACGACAGATACACAGGCATGATCGGTATGCACGGAACGAAGACTTCCAATTTCGGCGTCAGCGAGTGCGACCTGCTGATCGCGCTTGGCGCGCGATTTTCCGACCGTGTGGTGGGAAATCCGAAGAAATTTGCGGAGCACGCAAAGGTACTGCATATCGACGTGGACGCAGCGGAGATCAACAAAAATATCAAGACGGATGTTTCACTGGTGGGGGATTTAAAGGAAGTGCTCACTCGGTTAAACGAAAGGCTTTCCGGACAGTCCCATGAAGAGTGGATGGCGCATATCGCGGAGCTGAAAGGGAAATATCCGCTGAATTATGATGAGGGGGCGCTTTCCTGTCCTTATATTATGGAGGAGATCGACCGGGTTACGGGCGGTAGCGCCATCATCACAACGGACGTGGGACAGCACCAGATGTGGGCGGCGCAGTATTATAAGTATTCTAAACCCCGCACGCTTTTGACTTCCGGGGGCTTGGGCACCATGGGTTATGGCTTGGGCGCATGTATCGGGGCCAAGATGGGGCAGCCTGACAAAATCTGTATCAATATCGCGGGCGACGGATGTTTCCGTATGAATATGAATGAGCTGGCCACGGCAAGCCGTTATAACATACCGATTATTCAGGTGGTGATCAACAACCACGTGCTTGGTATGGTTAGACAGTGGCAGACATTGTTTTACGGGAAACGCTATTCCCAGACGATTTTGGATGACGGCGTGGACTTTTGCAAAGTGGCCGAAGGGCTTGGCTGCGAAGCGATCCTTGTGACGAAGAAGGAGGAGGTGGCTCCCGCTGTCGAGAAAGCCATTTCCTTAAAAAAACCTGTGTTATTAAACTGCGTCATACCGGAAGATGACAAGGTGTTTCCGATGGTGCCTGCGGGCGCGCCCATCAGCGAAGCCTTTGACGCAGGGGATCTGGGCGCGGAAGAAAAGTAGTTTTTATGTGAAGGTCGGTTATGAAGAGAATACTAAAGCATATGGCGGTCATTCTGGGTATCGTCACTGTCAGTCTGATGGCGACCTATCTGGGGCTTGCCGTGTACTACCACAACGCGTTTACCTACGGCACATGGATCAACGGGATCTACTGTACCGGCAGGAGCATTCAGGAGGTAAACGACGAGCTGGTGAGGGATTTTACATATGAGGGTGTCACCGTGAAGGATAAGGACGGCAATTCTTATGTGATATCCGCGGAGGAAATTTCATATCAGTTTGACTTTAAAAAGGCGCTGGAGATTTATCAGAAGCGGCAGAATCCGTGGATGTGGATTGACAGTCTGGTGGGCGGACACAGGGTGGAGCTTGCGCCTGTGGTTTCCTACAGCAGGGAGGCTTTTGAGGCCTGTTTTGCCGCCCTTCCCATCAGCCAGGACGATCGGACAGACCGGGAGCGCCGGGTGGAGATTGTCCGTACGCCGCAGGGTTATGAACTGGTGAACGAGCGGACGGATGTGCTTTTTATCGAGCAGGCCAGAAGCGCGGTGCTGTCCGCGATCGAGGAATCAAAGAGCGAGGTTTCTCTGGCTGACGAGGGATGCTATCACGATCTGGAGCTGACGGCGCAGATGCGCGAAACCATGGATACGTGGGAAAAACTGAAATCATTTCAGGACTGCGGTATCGTTTACCGGATGGGGGAGGAGGAGATCCCTGTGGACGCCTCCGTTGTCTGTGACTGGATAGCGCTGGATGATAACGGCCGTTTTTTATTTGACGATTCAGGTGATTTTCAGCTAAAGGAACATGCCATAGAAGAGTTCGTGGAAAAACTGGCGGCTAAGTATGACACCGTGGGCGCGAGCAGGCAGTTTATGGCCACCAGAGGAGATGTGGTGACGGTGGAGGGCGGCCTTTACGGCAATAAAATAGACCAGGAGGCGGAGACTGCCTACCTGACAGAGGCCTTTTACGGAAAAAAGCGTGAGGTGCATGAGCCTGTCTACACACAGGAGGCGTGGAAAAAAGGCAGCGAGGACATCGGCTCCACCTACATCGAGGTGGATATGGGTGAACAGAAGATGTACTATTACGTGGACGGCGTCTTGACGATAGATACGCCCATCGTGACGGGAAACACGTCCCGCAGGATGGGAACGCCCTCCGGGGTGAACTTCGTGTACGCAAAGCAGAAAAACCGTGTGTTACGTGGCAGAGACTATGCCTCCCCTGTGGATTTCTGGATGCCCGTAAAAGGCAATATCGGTATTCACGACGCTTCCTGGCGGGGGACATTTGGCGGAAATATTTATCAGACCAACGGCTCCCACGGGTGCATCAATACGCCCCGCACGGCGATGGAACAGCTCTTTGACATGGCGGAAGTGGGAACACCGGTAGTGATGTTCTATTAACAGCTCAGCCAGAGCGAATTGGCGCGGCAGAGCGTCCGTTCCGGCATTATTTAACAAAGTAATTGACTAAAGTGCCCGAAGGGCGTAAAATGGTCTTTAGTTTTTGTAAACGGAAACGAATGAGGACGGGAGGAGAGAAAAGTGTCCAGAGTGTATAATTTTTCAGCGGGACCCGCAGTTTTGCCGGAAGAGGTGTTAAAAGAGGCTGCGGAGGAGATGCTTGACTACAAGGGATCAGGGATGTCGGTCATGGAAATGAGCCATCGTTCGAAGGTTTATGACACGATCATCAAGGAGGCGGAGGCGGATCTGCGCACGCTCCTTAACATTCCCGATAACTATAAGGTATTGTTTCTACAGGGCGGTGCGAGCCTTTTGTTTGCGTCTGTGCCCATGAATCTGATGAAGAACCGCAAGGCGGGTTATATTTTGACCGGGCAGTGGGCGAAGAAGGCTTTTGCGGAGGCGAAGATTTACGGGGAAGCCGTGGAGCTGGCGTCCTCTGCGGATGAGACTTTCTCCTATATTCCGGACTGTTCCGATCTTCCCATAACGGATGATATGGATTACGTTTATATATGCGAGAACAATACGATCTACGGAACCAAGTACCATACGCTGCCGGATACCAAAGGAAAGATTCTGGTTTCCGACGTGTCTTCCTGCTTCCTCTCGGAGCCGATGGATGTGACGAAGTACGGCCTTGTCTATGCGGGCGTCCAGAAGAACGTAGGTCCCGCGGGCACGCAGGTTGTTATCATCAGAGAGGATCTGCTGACGGATGAGGCGCTGCCCGGCACGCCCACCATGATGAAGTTTAAAGTACATGCGGACAATGACTCTCTGTACAACACGCCTCCCTGCTATGGCATTTATATTTGCGGCAAGGTGTTCAAGTGGCTTCTGAAAAACGGCGGCCTTGCGGCGATGAAGGAGTTGAATGAGAAGAAGGCGAAAATCCTTTACGATTTCCTCGATGAGAGCAAGCTCTTTAAGGGGACGGTCAGAAAAGAGGACAGATCCCTTATGAATGTGCCTTTTGTGACAGGAAACGAGGAGACGGACGCCCAATTTATCAAGGAGGCGACGGCTGCCGGATTCGTAAACCTGAAAGGACACAGAACCGTGGGCGGTATGCGCGCCAGCATCTACAACGCGATGCCTGTGGAGGGCGTGGAGAAGCTGGTTGCCTTTATGAGGGAATTTGAGCAGAAGTGCTTAAAATAATAATGACAGAAAGGATAAGTCCGATGTTTAAATATCATTGCTTAAATCCCATCGCCCAGGTGGGTCTGGAAAAATTCAGTGAGCAGTATGAAAAGACAGAGAAGATCGAGGAGGCGGACGGCATTCTGGTGAGAAGCGCGGCCATGCACGACATGGAGCTGCCGGAAAACCTTCTGGCCATCGCCCGCGCAGGCGCAGGCGTAAATAATATTCCGTTAGATAAATGCGCGGAGAAAGGCATCGTAGTGTTCAACACCCCCGGCGCCAACGCAAACGGCGTGAAGGAGCTGGTGATTGCGGGCATGCTTTTGGCGTCCCGTGACGTGGCCGGAGGTATCGAGTGGGTGAAGGCGAACGTGGCCGACGAGAATATCGCGAAGGACGCGGAGAAGGCGAAGAAGAATTTCGCGGGAACGGAGATTCAGGGCAAGAAGCTGGGTATCATCGGCCTTGGCGCGATCGGCGTGAAGGTGGCCAATGTGGCGAAGCACCTTGGCATGGAAGTTTACGGTTACGACCCTTATGTGTCCGTAGATGCGGCGTGGAACTTAAGCCGCGACGTAAAACACGTGCTGCATGTGGAGGAGATTTATGCGGAGTGTGATATCATCACGATTCATGTGCCGCTGATGGATGCGACGAAGGGGATGATCAATCAGGATGCGCTCGGACAGATGAAGGACGGCGTGATCCTCTTAAACTTTGCGAGAGACCTTCTCGTAGATGAAAAGGCAGTTTTGGAGAGCATTCATGCCGGGAAAGTGAGAAAGTATGTTTCCGATTTCCCGAATCCCACCACGGCGGGGCAGGAGGGGTGCATTGTGATCCCGCATCTTGGCGCATCCACGGAGGAGTCCGAGGACAACTGTGCGGTGATGGCTGTGAAACAGATGAAGGACTATCTGGAGAACGGTAACATTGCCAACAGTGTGAACTATCCGAAGTGCGATATGGGGATTTGCGAGCAGGCTGGCCGTGTGGCGATTTTCCATAAGAACATTGCCAACATGATCACCAAGTTTACCGCCTGCTTCGGTGACAACAACATCAATATCTCCGATATGACGAACAAGTCGAGGGGAGAGGTGGCTTACACGATGCTGGATATCGAGACGCCCGCCTCCAAAGAGATCATTGAAAAACTCCAGTCCATCGACGGCGTGTTCCGGGTGAGAGTGGTGAAGTGAGTCAGCTTCCGCCGACAGGATACGGACGGCATGGAAGTGATAGAGAGAGATAATAGCATACAGAGAAATAAAACAAGGGTCTGGCGGTCAAATTCGACAGACCCTTGTTATTTCACAGGAAACTGCGACAGTGCGCGCTCTTTCTAATTCAGGCGGTTTGCGATAGAAGAAAAATCGGCTGTCTCTCCCTCTTCCAGAGTCGCCTGCAGCTTTTTGTCGGCCTCCACGGCGGATTCGCTGGCCAGATCCATGTAGAGGATGAAGATATCTTCCACGGATTTTCCGGTCTCGTCCGCAATTTCCTGCATGATGGGTTTAAGCGCCTCTAATTGAAATGAAATTCTGGTTTTCTGGGGATCGATGTCCGCAAGCGCTTCTTCCGCGTAGGCGTTGATCCGGTCCAGAATTTTCTGCTCTTCGATGGTCATAGGCATCTTCCTTTCCACTTCTTATTTTATAGATTTCGCTTTGCGGTGCATATGTCAAAAACTGCCCCTGCGCCGCTTCGCCGCTCATTGGGTAACAGTTCAGCCTTCGGCTTCACTGCCACGTCTGTTACTTCATTGGAACAATTCTACCACTATTCCCTTGTGGTGACAAACATTATTTGCTAAAATAAAGTCATACGTCCCGCAAGCTGCGGGAAAGAAGGAGAGGTTTATGGCAGACATCATTCCGTTTCGGGCAGTCAGGCCAAGGGTCGACCTGGCTGACAAAATAGCAGCGCTGCCCTATGACGTTTACAACACAAAAGAGGCCAGAGAGGCCGTGGCGGGGGACAATGATACGTTTCTCCGGATAGACAGACCGGAGACGCAGTTTCCGGAAGGGTACGACATGTACGCGCCTGAGGTTTATGAGAAGGCGAGAGAAATGCTCGGCCGCATGATGGAGGACGGGCATTTCATACAGGAGGAGAAAGCGGCGTACTATGTCTATGAGCTGGTGATGGACGGCAGATCACAGGTGGGAATCGGCGCCTGCGCCTCCGTGGACGATTACGACGCGCAGGTGATAAAGAAACACGAGAAAACCCGGGCGGATAAGGAGGCCGACCGCATCAGGCATGTGGACGTGTGCAGCGCCCAGACAGGCCCCATTTTTCTGGCTTACCGCAGAAAAGAGGAGATCGAGCGGGAGGTCATGGGGGCTATGGAGCGGGAGCCGGTCTATGACTTTACGGCGGCGGACGGCATCACCCACAGGCTTTGGGTGATCGACGAGACAGAGTCCGTGGACCGGATCAGAGACGCCTTCCGGCAGGTGGAATCCATCTACATTGCGGACGGCCATCACAGATGCGAGTCAGCGGTGCGGGTTTCTAAGAAAAGAAGGGCGGCCTTTCCTGCTTACACGGGCAAGGAAGAATTTAACTATTTTCTCTCCGTTCTGTTTCCGGACGACCAGCTTATGATCATGGACTATAACAGGGTGGTGAAGCCGGGAGCGGACTTTGACGAGCGGACATTTATTGGGAAGGCAGAAGAGGCGTTCGTGCTGGAAAAAATGGGAAAAGAGCCGTACAGACCGCAGAAAAAGGGCGAGATCGGCATGTACTACCGGGATGTGTGGTATCGCCTGACGATAAAGGAAGCGTGTTATACGGGAGATCCGGTGGAAGATCTGGATGTGGCGGTTTTACAGAAGGAGCTGTTTGAGCCTGTGTTTGGCATTGCGGATCCGAAGGTGGATGAGCGGATCGACTTTGTGGGCGGTATCAGGGGGCTTGCAGAGCTGGAGCGGCGGGTACATACGGACGCGATGGTGGCTTTTGCCATGTTTCCCACGGATATCCACGAACTGTTCGCCGTGTCGGATGCGGGAAAGCTGATGCCTCCAAAATCCACATGGTTTGAACCAAAGCTAAGAAGCGGGCTTCTCATTCACCGGATCGAGGAACCGGGCAAGGGCGCGGTAGATGATTTCGGCGGTGGCAAGGAATAGGATGTCACGGCTTTTAGCGGCACAGAAGGAAAAGGGAAATGGGAATGTTAATGCATAGGATTGACAGAAAGGCGGAAGGGCGCAGATGAATAAAAAAACATATAAACTGATGAACTGGGCAAAAATAGAGGAGATTGTTTACTCGGAGTCGGATAATCCGCATGAGATTCTCGGCGCCCACGCGGCGGGAAGCTCGGTACTTGTACAGACCTTTCAGCCGGGGGCGAAGAGCGTGCGCTTACAGCTTTTGGACGGGGACAAGAGCTACCGGATGGAGGAGGCCGACGAGGAGGGGTATTTTGCGCTGCTTTTGCCGGGAAAAACCATTCCCGCGTATGAATATGTGGTGGAAGCGACGAACGGCAGCCTGAAAAAAATACGGGACGCTTATAATTTTGCGCCGCAGATCAGCAGGCAGGACACGGAGAAATTTGATGCGGGCATCCACTACGGTATTTATGAGAAGCTGGGAGCGCATCCGCAGGTTGTGGACGGGATCGCGGGTACGGCCTTTGCAGTTTGGGCGCCGAATGCCATGCGGGTCAGCGTGGTCGGCGATTTTAACGGCTGGGACGGCAGGGTCCACCAGATGCGGCGGCTTTGGGATTCCGGTATTTTCGAGATATTTATTCCGGATGTAAAAGAGGGGGACTGCTATAAATTCGAGATTAAGACGAAAAGCGGCCTTGTGTTTATGAAGGCGGACCCGTATGGTTTCGGGGCGCAGATGCGGCCGGACAGCGCCTCCGTGGTGCGGGATATCACGGGCTTTTCATGGAAGGATGAAAAGTGGATGAAGGAGCGCGCTGCACTGCAGGCGGAGAATAAGCCCATGAGCGTGTATGAGCTTTATCTCGGCTCTTTTGAGAAACCCTCAGACGGCAGGGAGTTTTTCACTTACAGAGAGCTTGCGCCAAAGATTATCGACTATGTGAAGAAGATGGGATATACCCATATTGAGTTGATGCCTGTGATGGAGCATCCGCTGGATGAATCATGGGGCTATCAGGTGATCGGCTATTATGCGCCCACCTCCCGCTATGGTACGCCGGAGGACTTTATGTACTTTATGGATGAGATGCACCGGGCGGGAATCGGCGTGATTCTGGACTGGGTGCCCGCGCATTTCCCGAGGGATACTTACGGCTTGTCGGGGTTTGACGGCACTTGTCTGTATGAGCATCAAGATCCGAGACAGGGATTCCATCCGCACTGGGGGACGCTGATTTATAATTACGGCAGGCCGCAGGTGAGCAATTACCTGATTGCCAATGCGCTGTACTGGGTGGAAAAATACCACGCTGACGGAATCCGCATAGACGCGGTTGCTTCCATGCTTTATCTGGATTATGGAAAGAACGACGGGGAGTGGGTGGCGAACATCTACGGCGGCCATGAAAATCTGGAGGCGGTGGAGCTTCTCAAGCATTTAAATTCTATCATGAAGAAACGCAATCCGGGTGTGCTGATGATTGCGGAGGAGTCCACGGCGTGGCCGAAGATTACGGGGGCGCTTGACGAGGACGGGCTGGGCTTTGACATGAAGTGGAATATGGGCTTTATGAACGATTATCTGGGCTATATCACGACGGACCCTTTCTTCCGTTCCGGAAGGCACAATGACCTGACTTTCAGCATGATCTACGCTTACAGCGAGAAGTTTATGCTGGTGCTGTCCCACGACGAGGTGGTGCACGGCAAGGGGACGCTCCTTGGCAGGATGCCGGGAGAGCGGGAAAAGCAGTTTGCCAACCTGCGGCTGACCTATGCGTACCACATGACCCATCCTGGCAAAAAACTTCTGTTTATGGGGCAGGATATCGGGGAATACAAAGAATTTAACGAGAAACGTGCCGTGGAGTGGGCGCTTTTGGAGAATGCGGACCACAAAAAGCTCAACAAGCTGGTGGCGGATTTAAACAAATTTTATGTTTCTTCTCCTGCGCTCTATGAGAAGGATACTTCATGGGAGGGCTTTGAGTGGATCAATTGTATCACGCCAAACGCCTGTATGCTGTCTTATATCAGAAAGACGGACGACGTTAAGGATATGCTGGTGGTGGTGGCGAATTTCGCCGACGCGAGACAGGAATTTCGGGTGGGTGTGCCCTGTGAGGGAAAATATCAGGAAGTTTTCAATACGGATGATCCGGCTTACGGCGGCAGCGGCATACTGAATACGGCAGTCTGCGATGCGCTGGAGATGGAGTGGGACGGCAAGCCCTATGCCATCGATATGGTGAGTGCGCCGCTCAGCATCAGTATGTTCTCCTATACGCCTTACACGAAGGAGGAGAAAGCGGAGATCGAGCGGAAACGCGCGGAGGAAAGACGGCTTGCGAAGGAAGCGGAAGAGAGACGGCTGGCCGAAGAGGAGGCCGCGCGCACGGCGCAGGCTGCGGCGGAGGCCAGAGAGCAGGCGAAACGGGCTGCGGCAGAGGCGAAAGAACTGGCGAAGCGGGCAGCCGCGGAGGCCAAGGAGCGCGCGAAGGCGGCGGAACTCTTAGAGAAGGCAGCGGAGGCGGCGGCGCAGAAACTTCAAGAGCTGACGAAGAAGCCGAAGACAGCGGTTAAGCAGCCGGTGGACGGGAAAGAGGAGCCGAAGGCTGTATCCGCCGCAAAGCCCGGAAGGAAGCAGACCGGTAAGAGGGCAGCGGTGAAGAAAGCACCCACAAGTCGGACAAAAGGGAAAGAGACGGATGTCACGAAATCTGCAGAAAAACAAGAATCCGTGAAGAAGGCAGAGAGTGACGGCGCAAAAGAGTAAGAGATAAAAAGAGTAAGAAACGCAAAGCAGGGTGTGGATAGAGGAAGACAGGATTCGTCTAAAAATAAGACGGGAGGACACAAGGAGGCGGCATGGAAGATCAGGTTGTGGAAGAACAGATCAGGGAGATTGAATATATTGCTTCGGATGAGTTGAACGTAGGGCTGATTCAGAGGTATATGGAGGAACTGCCGGAGAAAATGCTTCGTCTGGGCATCAGGGTGCTGTTGGCGCTGGTTGTATTTTTTATCGGCATACAGCTCATTAAGCTGGTGCGTAGAATCCTTCGGAAATCCTTTGAGCGCCGGAATGTGGATGTGGGCGTGAGCCGTTTTCTGGATTCCCTTGTCAAGACAGTACTCTACATCCTGCTGCTGTTTATGATCGCCTCCTCCTTCGGGCTGGATGCCACCAGCGTGGTGGCTCTGGTGGGTTCCGCGGGCGTGGCCATCGGTCTGGCGGTACAGGGGAGCCTGTCCAATTTTGCGGGAGGCGTGCTGATTTTGCTCCTAAAGCCCTTTAAGGTGGGAGACTATATCAGGGACGCCGCCGGCAACGAGGGGATGGTGGAGGATGTGCAGCTTTTCTATACCAGACTGGCCACACCGGACCGTCATATGGTGGTGGTGCCGAACGGGGAACTGGCAAACGGCAATATTTTGAATATGAGCACGCTGAACGACCGGAGGATGGACATTAAGGTGGGGATTTCCTACGAGGCGGATATCCGCAGGGCGAAGGAGGTTCTTCTCAAGGTGTTGGAGGAAGATCCCGGTGTTTTACAGGACGAGGAGAAGCGGGTGTTTGTGGATGATCTGGCGGACAGCAGTGTGGTTCTCAACCTGCGCTGCTACAGCACCAACGAAAATTACTGGGAAACCAGATGGCGGCTTATGGAGTCGGTGAAGTATGCCCTCGACGAGGCGGGGATCGGGATTCCTTTCCCGCAGATCGATGTGCATATGAGAGAAAACTGACGGAAATGTGAATGCCGGAAAGCCCGGCGCAGTCGTGAATTTAACGCTGACACAATTTGCTGACAGATTTCTAAAAAAATCTCTTGCAAAATGATGCATTCCATCATATAATAATCATTGTTGCAAGGTTATGCTGGAATAGCGCAGTCGGTAGCGCAACTGATTCGTAATCAGTAGGTCGAGGGTTCGAGTCCCTTTACCCACCCTCATCTTATTGCAGGCTGGTTTTTCAGGAGCAGGCTTGGTGTTAAGG
>CARUOB010000019.1:26647-35061 GCA_949076555.1 uncultured Lachnospiraceae bacterium
TTTGTATCAAAACGGCTGGTGTCCGCTTTTTGCGCGCATAATCAGAAATCGTCACGGACAGGCTGCATGCTGGCATGTAAGACAGTCAGTGACGATTTGTGACGAGCAACGCGAACGAAAGACGCGGCGCATCTTGAGTCTGCTTATGTGGGATATAGCTGGACAGCAATATTTACTGACTGAGTCAGCCAATAATTGTTACTTTAGATTTACCGAAATAAATACTACAAGAACTTGACATAATATTTTACCATGATACAATATATAGTACGTGCGACGGGGTGATGACAGAAAGGACATACATGATATAGGGTATCAGATAGAATATGGGGGAGTTTATTGAATGAAGATTATCAAGAGAAGCGGCGTGGAAGTCAACTTTGATCTGAAGAAGATCATAGCGGCGATCAGAAAGGCAAACAACAGTGCAAAGGAGGAGGACCGCCTGACAGAGGAGGAGATTGACGAGATTGCGTCTGTGGTTGCCGACCATTGCGAGGAGATGCGAAGGGCTCCGGGCGTGGAGGAAATTCAGGATATGGTGGAGAACCAGCTCATGAAGTACCGGGCTTACAACATATCCAGAAACTATATCACATACCGCTATAAGAGGGCGCTTGTGCGAAAATCCAACTCCACGGACGAGCAGATCTTAAGTCTTTTGGAGTGTAACAATGAGGAAGTAAAGCAGGAAAATTCCAATAAAAATCCCACGGTGAACAGCGTGCAGCGGGATTATATGGCGGGGGAAGTGAGCAAGGATATCACGAAACGGTTTTTGCTTGCGCCGGATATCGTGGAGGCGCATGAGCAGGGCGTGATCCATTTCCATGACGCGGACTATTTTGCCCAGCACATGCACAACTGCTGTCTGGTCAATCTGGAGGACATGCTGCAGAACGGCACGGTAATCAGTGAGACGATGATAGACAGGCCAAAGAGCTTTTCTACCGCTTGTAATGTGGCGACACAAAGCATCGCGCAGATTGCGAGCTGCCAGTACGGCGGGCAGAGCATTTCCCTTTCCCATTTGGCGCCTTTTGTGGATGTGAGCCGGGAAAAATTCCGCAATAAGGTGCGGACGGAGATGGAGGAGATGGGTGTAAACGCCACGGAGGAGCAGATAAGCGCCATCGCGGAGCGGCGGGTTAAGGACGAGATCAGGCAGGGTGTGCAGATCATCCAGTATCAGGTGATCACGCTGATGACCACCAACGGGCAGGCGCCATTTATCACGGTTTTTATGTATATCGACGAGGTGCCGGAGGGGCGTACCAGAGACGATCTGGCGATGATCATAGAAGAGATGCTTAACCAGCGGATTCAGGGAGTGAAGAACGAGAAGGGTGTCTACATCACCCCGGCATTTCCCAAGCTGATCTATGTGCTGGAGGAGGACAATGTCCGTGAGGGTACCAAATACTGGTATCTGACGAAGTTGGCGGCGAAGTGCACGGCGAAACGGATGGTGCCGGACTATATTTCCGAGAAAATTATGAAGCAGTTAAAGGACGGCAACTGCTACACTTGTATGGGATGCCGTTCTTTCCTTACCGTGTATCACGACGAGAATGACCAGCCGAAGTTTTACGGCAGATTCAATCAGGGTGTGGTCACTTTAAATCTGGTGGACGTGGCCTGTTCATCCAAGCGAAACAAAGAACGTTTCTGGGAAATTATGGATGAACGTCTGGAACTGTGCAGACGGGCGCTGATGGCGCGGCATAACCGCCTGAAAGGAACGCTATCCGATGTGGCGCCGATTTTGTGGCAGAACGGGGCGCTTGCCAGACTGAAAAAGGGAGAGAAGATTGACAAGCTTCTCTATGGCGGCTATTCCACGATATCGCTTGGGTATGCCGGACTATGTGAGTGCACCAGATATATGACGGGAAAGAGCCATACTGATCCGGAGGCGACGGCTTTTGCACTGAAAGTCATGCAGTATTTGAATCACGCATGCAAGGAATGGCGGGAGGCGACGGACATTGATTTCAGCCTTTACGGCACGCCGCTTGAATCCACAACCTACAAGTTTGCGAAGTGTCTGCAGAAGCGGTTTGGGATCATCGAGGGTGTGACGGACCGCAGTTATATCACGAACAGTTATCATGTGCATGTGACGGAGGAAATCAACGCTTTTGATAAGTTAAAATTCGAGGCGCAGTTTCAGGAGCTTTCCCCGGGCGGCGCGATCAGCTATGTGGAAGTGCCGAACATGGAGAACAATCTGGATGCGGTGCTCTCCCTGATGCAGTATATTTATGACAATATTATGTACGCCGAATTGAATACGAAGAGCGATTACTGCCAGGCGTGTGATTACCACGGGGAGATCGAGATCGTGGAGAACACGGACGGTAAATTAATCTGGAAATGTCCTAACTGCGGCAATACCGACCAGAATAAGATGAATGTGGCAAGGCGTACCTGCGGCTATATCGGCACGCAGTTCTGGAACCAGGGGCGCACGCAGGAGATTAAAGAGAGAGTGCTGCATTTGTGATAAATCGAGCGCCGCATTCTCCTTAAATGGTTTATGCTGTTGCGATTTTCTGTGAGGTGTGGCATGTATTATTCTGTGATAAAAAAATATGATATTGCGGATGGCCCGGGGGTGCGGGTGACGCTGTTTGTGAGCGGCTGCACCCACCACTGTGAGGGGTGTTTTAACCCGGAGACATGGGATTTTGCGTACGGGACGCCTTTTTCGGATGCAGCGGCGGAGGAGATTCTGGAAGCCCTTTCGCCGGATTATATTGCGGGGCTTACGCTGCTTGGCGGGGAACCGTTTGAACACGCAAACTGGACGGCGCTCCTTCCCTTTTTGAGAGAGGTGAGGGCACGTTTTCCGCACAAGGATATCTGGTGCTATACTGGGTATCTCTTTGAGCGGGATATTTTGGACGATTTCTGCGAAAAATGGGCGGATATGAAGGCGTTTCTGACTTGTCTGGACGTGATCGTGGACGGGCCGTTCGTACAGGAGAAAAAGAATGTCAGCCTGCGCTTTAGGGGGTCGGAGAACCAGCGGATCATCGATGTGCAAGGATCTTTGCGGCAGGGGAAGACCGTGTTGTGGGAAGACGGGGAAAGCAGATAACAAAATGATATGGGAAACAGAGACGGCAGGGGTGTTCCTCTGCCTTTTTTGCCGGATTTGTCATCGGTGATAAAGGCAGATATAATAAACTTGACATAATATGTCAGCATTTGTTTGCTATTCTTTATGGGAGGAGGGACAGCGATGCAGGAGAGCAGACTGTTTCAGATCGTATACTATCTGTTGGATAAGGGGCAGGCCACCGCACCGGAACTGGCGGCTCGCTTTGAGGTGTCGGTCCGGACGATTTACAGGGACATCGACGCGCTGAGCGCAGCGGGTATTCCCGTCTATGCGGAGGTAGGAAGAAACGGCGGCATCCGTCTGATGAATGATTTTGTTCTGGATCAGGTCGTGCTGTCCGGGGAGGAGAAGCAGGAGATCCTTGCAGCGCTGCAGAGCGTGAATATCACCCGCAATATAGCGGAAAGCCGGACATTACAAAAACTTTCCGCCCTGTTTGCCATTCCCTCAGAAAACTGGCTTGAGGTGGATTTTTCCAGATGGGGAAATCAGGGATTTGACAAGGAAAAATTTGAGCTGTTGAAGTCGGCGGTGATCCACTGCAGACAGGTCAAAATCCGGTATGCCGGTGCCGACGGAGGTGAGGGGGAAAGAAACGTGCAGCCCTACAAACTTGTCTATCGGTCAAAGGCGTGGTATCTGAAAGCGTTCTGTATGGAAAAGCAGGATATGCGGACGTTTAAACTGAACCGTATCTTGGAGTTGACGCTTTTGGAAGAACATTTTGTGTGCCGCAGTTTTCCGGAAGAGCCGGGGGATGCAGAGGAGAACTACCCGCTGGTGACACTCCGCTTTCCGAAAGAGATGGCTTACCGTGTTTACGATGAGTTTGACCAAAATCAGATAGAGAGACAGGAGAACGGCGATTTGATTGCCGCTGCCAGAATGCCGGAAGACGGGTGGCTTATCAGTTTTCTCTTGTCCTTCGGAACGCAGGTGGAAATTCTTTCTCCGGCCTATCTGAGGGAGGAAATTGTGCGGCAGGCAGGAAAAATAGTAGAAAAATATAAAACCTGACATAAGGTGTCGATATTATGTCAGTATAATGAGAGACATAAGAGCCGTCGCTTATTTTTGCAGACAGTAAGTAGAGAAAAAAAGGCGGGCACTTGGTGAATGCACCAACTTAACCGATAGACAACAGCGTGAATACAGTAGGGAGGAAGAAAAGATGGCAAGACCGACGACAAAAGCGGATTTGTTATTCGCGGCAACGGAAAATTTTGAGAAACTGAACGGGATGATTGACGGATTGACGGAAGAAGAGTTGGCTACACCCTTTGATTTTTCAGCCGCGGCGAAGAAGGAAGCGCACTGGAAGCGTGACAAAAATCTCCGGGATGTGCTGGTGCATCTCTATGAGTGGCACCAGCTATTGTTAACTTGGGTGCAGGCGAATCAGAAAGGCGACAACTGGCCTTTTATTCCGAAGCCCTATAACTGGAAGACATACGGCGACATGAATGTGGTGTTCTGGAAAAAGCATCAGGAAACGACGCTTGACGAGGCGAAGAGTATGCTTGCGGGGGCTCATGCCAAAGTGATGGCGTTAGCGGAGACTTTTTCCAACGAGGAGCTGTTTTCCAAGGGCGTTTTTCCGTGGGTGGGCGGAAGCACGCTTGGCTCCTATTTTGTCAGCAACACCTCAAGCCACTATGACTGGGCTATGAAGAAACTGAAAGCGCATAAGAAAAACTGTGCCGGGAAGTGAGGGCGGATGGATGTACTTTTAGGAGAAGGGAGCCGACAGGCGGGTAAGTCTTTGTGATTTGTAGAATCTTTGCAGGCAAGATATTTTATAGGGAGAAGAATAACGGCAGAGGATAAGGCTCTGTCGTTTATTTTGGTTTATGCTGTAGTCCTTTGATCACGGATATCACGGTATCGAGTTGTAATTCATCTAACTGTTTTATTTCCTCTGAAATCTGACTGATCTTTCCCGGCGCCGGATTTTTCTCGTCAAAAAATTCTTGTGGTGTGATCTGAAAATATTCACAGATATAGAAAAAAACCTGCATGGAAGGAAAGGCAAGCCTGTTTTCGATGCGGTTAATATAACTTTCATTCTGTCCCAGGGCCAGACTCATTTCTCTGGCAGATACATTTTTCTGATTCCTTAAGGAAGTCAGTCTTTCAAAAAAAAATTCCTCAAACATCATACCATCCCTCCTTATCTGTAAAATTATATAGTACAAAGTGTCTCTAAATGGCGCATATAAAATCCTATAAATATTGACATAAGATATACAATATCGTAGAATGTGATTGTGTATGATGTGAACGGGAAATATAGGAAGACGATTACAGTAGGATGAGGAAGTAAGGGCAGACGGGGGCATGTTTGACCATAAGGGGCTATGAAAGAAACATTGATTTTATGGATAAAAGAATTGGGTCTGGTTTGCGTCTGTGCGATATTGGGTGTCGCAGCGCTTGCGCTCACTTATTTCATTCCCAGAGATCGAATGAAGGAAAATGTGTGGGCGTCAGCGATTGCGATGCATAAGGAGGGCTTGGGCTCTCATATCTGGCAGGATATCGAAGAGACAATGCTTGATATCTATACGGATGGACTGATCATCAACGTGTCATACACGGAGACAAAGGATGGCGTCAGGGATATTCTTCTTGGCACACATGTGGAGGTGGACGGAAGAAATCCGATGGAATCCCTCTATCAGGTGGCCGCCCTTTCCAATGACAATTATAGGGTAAAGAATTACGGAAGATACTGGCACGGATATCAGGTGTTGATGCGGCCCCTTTTATGCTTTTTCACTTATTCGGATATCCGTCAGATCAATATGATTTTGCAGCTCGCGCTTGTCTTTGGTTTTGTGGCTGTCCTTGCGGGGACGAGGGAGAAAGTGTTTATCGTTCCCTTCTTTGGGATGTATGTTTTCCTTTCTCCTGTCAGTCTGTGCAGTTCTCTACAGTATTCTCCGTGTTTCTATATTATGATGCTGGCGCTGTATGCTTTGTTGACAGGGAGAGAAAAATTAACCGACACGGGGAGAAATTATTTGTTTCTTCTGACGGGCGTATGGACTGCCTATTTTGATTTTCTCACATATCCGCTTATCACTTTGGGCGTGCCGCTTATTTTCTGTCTGGCTCTGGATGGGAGCCGTCTGCCGGAAAATCAGAGGAGGGGTTTGAAAAATCTTTTCTTACATACGCTGTCATGGGGAACCGGGTATGTGGGAATGTGGTCTTCAAAGTGGGTGATTGCTTCGGTTTTTACCGAGGAAAACATCATATATGATGCCTTTGCCGCGATTGCCTATCGCAGCGGATATTTTATCGAAAAGCATACTTATTATGATACGTTAAAATTGAATTTGGGCGTTATTAATGCGAAGGTGATTCTGCCTGCGGCGGTCTGTGCGGCAGCTTGTATTGTTATATGCAGAATGGTAAATCATATGACGGTGGATCGAAAGCGGTTCCCGGCTGTGGGAATGGTATTGGCTGTGTCTGTGTATCCGTTTTTCTGGTATTTATTTACCAAGGATCATTCCTGCTGTCATTCCTACTTTACATGGAGGGAGCTGGGGATCAGTGTGTTTGGCATATTGACGGCAGGGATAATGGGGATCACAAAATCCGCGGAAAAGAATAGGGCGTGAAGGAAACCGGGCAGGCGAAGAAGCCTGCCCCTTCTATTTTCTCTGCCGTCAGTATTTCTTCTTATAGTAATGCTCTACACTCTGAATCAGCTTGTAAAACACCATGGCAATGGCGCACAAAATAATAATCGAAGTGATCACCATGTTTAGCTGGAACACCTGCGATCCATAGATAATCAAATACCCGAGGCCCCGTCTCGCGGCTAGGAATTCGCCGATGATAACACCCACAAGGGAAAGGCCGATATTGACCTTCATGCTGCTTAGAATCAGCGGCACGGAGCTTGGCAGGATCACCTTGGCGAGGGCGTCCTTTCGGCTGCCGCCCAGTGTGTAGATGAGCTTGCACATTTCCGGGTCGACCTGACAGAAACCTGTGTAGAGGCTGATGATGGAGCCGAAGACCGCCACGGAGAGCCCTGCAACGATGATCGTGTTGGTACCGGTTCCCAGCCATACGATGAGAAGCGGTGCGAGGGCGGATTTCGGCAGGGCGTTCAGGACGACGAGGTAGGGTTCCAGAATTTCGGAGAGGCTGTTCTGATACCAGAGCAGGGTGGCGGCAAGGAGACTTAAAACCGTGACCAGAAAGAAACTTGCGATTGTCTCAAACAGGGTGACGCCGGTGTGGGAGAAGAAGGAATGATCGACAAACATCTGTCCGAGATATTTTACAATACCGGAAGGGCTGCTGAAAAAGAAACTGTCTATCCAGCCGAGTTTTGCGGCTGTCTCCCACAATCCCAGAAAGAGGAATAGAAGTAAAAATCTGCCCAGGGTGATCCGGTGGTGGTGCCTGTGGTGGGCGCGCAGGAAATTTTCCTGCTGTGGGGAGACAGGCGGCGAAGTCTTATGCGGTTGTCGTGTCATCGGTTAATACCTCCCATAGTTGATTAAAATATGTCTGATAGGCTGCAGTGCCGCGGATGGCCAGAGGATCTGTGCGGCTGATCTCATAGTGGATTTCCATTTCACGTTTGATCCCGGCAGGGCGTTTGGAGAGGACGATCACCCGGTCAGCCAGCGTGATGGCTTCGGAGAGATCATGGGTGATTAACAGTGCGGTCTTTCCCGTTTGGCGGATGATATTCGCGATGTCCGCGGAGACGGAGAGTCTGGTCTGGAAATCCAGAGCGCTGAAAGGTTCATCCAGAAGAAGGAGATCCGGGTGGACGGCCATGGTGCGGATCAGGGCGGCCCGCTGTCTCATGCCCCCGGAAAGTTCGGAGGGCTTCTTGTCTTTAAAGCCTAAAAGGCCGTAATCCTCCAGAAGTTTCAGCACATAGTCCGTGTTTTCTTCTGTGAGACTGTGGGTGAGTTCCAGACCGAGAATGACATTCCGGTAGACCGTGCGCCACTCAAAGAGATGGTCTCTTTGCAGCATATAGCCTATCTTTAAGGCGGTGTCCGCGCAGTAGTCTTTGGAGGAAAGCCCCCGGTAGAGAACCTCGCCCTCCTCCGCAGAGAGCAGTCCCGCGATGATGGACAAAAGAGTGGACTTGCCGCAGCCGCTCGGGCCGACGACAGCGACGAAACTTCCCTCAAAAATTTCCAGATTGATGTGGGAAAGCGCGGGGGTTTCTCCCTTCAGATTGTGATAGGAGTAGGAAACATCCCGCAGAGAAAGTATTGGCTGCATAGAAAATGCCTCCTTATGT
>CARUOB010000019.1:35204-39055 GCA_949076555.1 uncultured Lachnospiraceae bacterium
GGGAAAAAGCTGCACACGGGCAGGAGCCGCAACGATCAGGTGGCGCTCGACATGAGGCTGTATACGAGGCTTGAGGTGCTGAATACAGATACCTTATTGAAGGAACTCTTGCAGACGCTTCTGACAATTATGGAGGAGCACACGCAGACTTATATGCCGGGATTTACCCATCTGCAAAAGGCGCAGCCGGTGACGCTTGCGCATCATATCGGCGCCTATTTTGAGATGTTTAAGAGGGACAGGTCAAGACTGAAGGATATTTTTTACCGGATGAATTACTGCCCGCTTGGGGCGGGGGCGCTGGCGGGGACGACGTATCCGCTTGACCGTGCTTACACGGCGTCGCTTCTCGGTTTCGAGGGACCGACCTTAAACAGTATGGACTCGGTTTCCGACAGGGATTATGTGATCGAATTTTTATCGGCGCTCTCCACGATTATGATGCACCTGAGCCGTTTTTGTGAGGAGATCATTATCTGGAATTCCAACGAATACCGTTTCGTGGAGATTGACGACGCCTACTCCACAGGGAGCAGCATTATGCCCCAGAAGAAGAATCCGGATATCGCGGAGCTGGTGCGCGGAAAGACAGGGCGTGTCTACGGGGCGCTGATATCCATTTTGACGACCATGAAGGGGATTCCCCTCGCATATAATAAAGATATGCAGGAGGATAAGGAGCTGACCTTCGATGCCATTGATACGGTGAAGGGGTGTCTGGCGTTATTTGAAGGTATGATCCGCACCATGAAGTTCAATGAGGACGTGATGGAAAAGAGCGCGGCTTTTGGGTTTACCAACGCCACGGACGCGGCGGACTATCTGGTGGGAAAAGGCGTTCCCTTTCGGGATGCCCACGGTATTGTCGGCAGGCTGGTGCTTTTCTGTATTGAAAAAAACTGCAGCATCGACGAGCTTAGCATAGAGGAGCTAAAGGAAATCAGTCCAGTATTTGAGGAGGACATCTACCAGGCGATCAGTTTGAAAACCTGCGTGGAAAAGCGGCTGACCATCGGTGCGCCGGGGCCGGAGGCCATGCGTGAGGTCATACGGATGCACAGGGAATATCTGTCGAGAGACTGGCAGGATGAGGAAGACATGTTTGGCACAGTACTTGGCGGGACAATGGATAATACATAAGGAGAGACAAAAAAATCGATGCTTCGATAATAAGGAGGAGTGAGCTATTATGAGCGAGAAATTGAAGGTAGGTATTTTAGGCGGCACGGGTATGGTGGGACAGCGTTTTATCGCCCTTTTGGAGAACCATCCCTGGTTTGAGGTGACAACGATCGCGGCCAGTCCCCGGTCTGCGGGCAAAACCTATGAAGAGGCGGTAGGCGGCAGATGGAAGATGGATACGCCCATGCCGGAGGCGGTGAAGCAGATTGTAGTTAAAAATGTGAACAAGGTAGCGGAAGTGGCCGCGGAAGTGGACTTTGTATTTTCCGCGGTGGATATGACGAAAGACGAGATCAAAAAGATCGAGGAAGCGTACGCGAAGACCGAGACGCCCGTGGTTTCCAACAACAGCGCGCACCGCTGGACACCGGATGTGCCCATGGTGGTGCCCGAGATCAACCCGGAGCATTTTGATGTGATCGAGTCACAGAGAAAAAGGCTTGGCACAAAGCGCGGTTTTATCGCCGTCAAACCGAACTGCTCGATTCAGAGCTATGCGCCGGTTCTCACCGCGTGGAAGGAGTTTGAGCCTTACGAGGTGGTGGCTACTACCTATCAGGCAATTTCCGGCGCAGGAAAGACCTTCAAGGACTGGCCGGAGATGGTGGAGAATGTGATCCCCTATATCGGCGGCGAGGAGGAGAAGAGCGAAAAGGAGCCGCTTCGCATCTGGGGTGAGATCGTGGACGGAGAGATTGTTCCGGCCACAAGCCCGGTGATCACATGCCAGTGTATCCGGGTGCCCGTGTTAAACGGTCATACGGCGGCCGTGTTTGTAAAGTTTAAAAAGAAACCAACCAAGGAGCAGCTTGTGGAGAAACTGGTGCAGTTTAAGGGGCTGCCTCAGGAACTCGGTCTGCCCAGCGCGCCGAAGCAGTTTATTCAGGTGATGGAGGAAGACAACAGGCCGCAGGTGAAACTGGATGTGGATTATGAAAACGGTATGGGAGTCAGCGTGGGACGCATCCGTGAGGACAGCGTTTACGACTGGAAATTCGTGGGACTTTCCCACAATACCGTGCGCGGCGCGGCTGGGGGCGCCGTACTCTGTGCGGAGACTTTGAAAGCCAAAGGGTATATTACGAAGAAATAACGGGTCTTATAAGGGAACAGTAAACGCAGACAATTGATATGGAGGGAGGACGCCGTCCTGGGAGAGCGGCGTGCATATATCGTGAGAAATACAGAAATAAATTCGAAGGGAAACGGGACGACGCAGCTTGTGGAGGAGAATGAGAAACTCCGCAGGGAAGAGAAAATGCTCCGCCTTTTGTGCGATACGTCGAGCAGCGCATTTATTTATTATAACTTTCGGGAAGACCGGGTTGACACTTTGGGAAACTGGGAGCACTATTTTGATTTTTCCATTACTGCCATGAACGACTTGGAAAAGCTCTATGACCGGGTGGAAGAACAGTATGAAATTCCACTCAGAGAAGGATTGTTCATCGAACAACATTGGAGGGAAAGAGAAAATTTTGAGATCAGGCTGAAGGAAAGCAAGCTTTGTATTGAGGTGGAGGTAAACGTCGTCTATGATTCGGAAGGGAGGCCTACGGACAAAATCATACGGTTTAAGGATGTGACCCAACTGTCCGCCCAGAAGGATGAGCTTACTTATATGGCTTATTACGACACGTTGACGGGACTTTATAACCGGAATTATTTTGTCAGGCTTCTTGGTGAATTTTTGCGCCGCGCGGAAGTGGAATCGAAAAAAGTGGCGGTGTTGTTCTTAGATTTTGATGATTTTCGCAGAGTCAATGACGGCATGGGCATCGTCGCAGGGGATGAGTTGGTGCGGCTTTTCGGCCAGTATTTGACCGGACTGATAAACAGTCATGTGGTGGTTTCCCATTTCAGTACGGATATTTATTGTATCGCAGTCTATGATCCCTGCGGTGCGAGAAGTGTGGGGACGATTTACAAGGTGATCAGAGAACGGCTGAAAAAGCCGTTCAAAATGATGGATGGGCAGGAAGTCACCATGACGGTGAGCGTGGGTGTGGCCGAATATCCGGAGGCGGCGCTTGGGACGTTAGAGCTGATCAACTGTGCGGAGATTGTCATGTTCAAGGCGAAGAGCCGTGGGAAAGATAAAATCCAGTATTTTGACGGCGCGATTTTGGAAGAGTTTTTACAGACGGTGGACATTCAGAACAAACTGAGAGAGGTTGTGTTCGAGCAGAATTTTACCATGTATTTTCAGCCCCAGTATTACGCGGAAAGCGGAAAGTTCCGCGGCGTGGAGGCGTTAATCCGCTGGCGGGACAATAAAGGGGTTATGATCAGTCCTTCCGTTTTTATTCCGATTGCGGAAAAGAACGGAACCATAGTGCCCATCGGAAACTGGGTGATAGAAAAGAGCGTGCAGATTTATGCGGACTGGCGTGATAAATATCACTATCCTTTGGTTCTGTCCCTGAATGTCTCGGCGGTGCAGTGCAAGAAAAAGGGATTTATAGACAGCCTTTTACAGATTTTGGAAAAGTATAACGTTTCCCCCGGTGAGATAGAAATTGAAGTGACGGAAACCATTTTGATCGATGATTTTGATTACATAAGCGAGCGTCTGAACGAATTAAAGAGCGCCGGGGTCAGAATTTCACTGGATGATTTCGGCACGGGGTTTTCTTCCCTGTCCTATTTGAAGGGGCTGCCGATCGATA
>CARUOB010000019.1:39065-46083 GCA_949076555.1 uncultured Lachnospiraceae bacterium
CGCTCAAAATCGATAAGACTTTTGTGGATACGCTCCTGACGGACAGAAATACAAAGATTATCACGGAATCCATTATCTATATGGTGAAGCGTCTTGGCTATGAGACGATTGCGGAAGGCGTGGAGACCAAGGAGCAGTTCCAGTATTTGAAAGAGCTGGGGTGCGACATGATTCAGGGATATTATATGGGAAGACCGATGCCGGCACAGGGTATATCGGATTTGCTGGAGAAATTGACTGTGAAGGTAGGATAAGGCAGGGGAAACAATGTTACTGGGCAGAACAACAGAACTTGGATATCTGAACAATTATTATGACAGGGACGGCAGTCAGATCTTGATTGTTTACGGGCAAAAGCATATCGGAAAGACCGCGCTTGTAAAAGAGTTTATGAAAGACCGTCCGGGGTACTATTATCTTGCCAGCGCGTGTTCGGAGAGAGAACAGGCTTACCAGTGGGGCAGGCAGCTTACCCATGACGGCTATGTGGTAGAAAAGTTTCCGACGTTTCAGGAGATTTTTGAAAAGATAGCCCATCGTGTGACAGGCAAGAAAGTGCTGGTGATCGATGAGTTTCAGAATATTGTGCGGGCCAGTGAAACCTTCATGAAAGAGCTGGTAGCTTTTGTGCACAGCCAGTGGAACCGGGATGATGTGATGGTCGTTCTGGTGAGTTCTTCCATCGGCTGGATTGAAAACAGCATGATTACCAGAATAGGGGAGGCGGCTTACGAGCTTTCCGGGCTTCTTAAGATTAAGGAGATGCCCTTTGCGGATCTGGTGGAGCGGTTTCCGAATTTCCGTATCGAGGAGTGTGTGGAGGCCTATGCCATATTAGGAGGGATTCCCGGTCTGTGGAATCAGTTTGACGACAGACTGACAATCCAGCAGAACATATGCCGCAATATTCTCGACTGCAACAGTTTTCTCTTCGAGGAGGGAGAGCGCATTCTCACGGAGCAGCTCAGAGAGCCGGGCGTTTACAATACCATTATGGCGTCCATTGCGGCCGGAAATCACAAATTGAACGACCTGCACCAGCACACGGAATTTTCCCGTGCAAAGATCAGCGTTTATCTGAAAAACCTGATCGAGCTGGAACTGGTGGAGAAGGTGTTTTCCTACGACACGGCGGGTAAGGAGAATGTGCAGAAGGGAATCTACCGAATCAGCCATCCCTTTGTGGATTTCTATTATACTTACATGTACCCTCATCTGAGCGACTTGCAGATGCTTTCGGTGGGAGAATTTTATAATCATTATATCATGCGGGATTTCAGGCGTTATGTGTCCGGTTATTTCAAGCAAGTGTGCAGACAGCATTTGACAAGGCTGGGAGACCGCCACAGGCTGCCGATCAACTGCGGCACGATCGGAGAGTGGATCGGCAAGGTCGGAACCCTCGATATCATCGCGCAGGATGAGGAGGGACGCACGCTGATCGGGCTTTGCAATTGGGAGAAGCCCATGACTTATGAGGATTATGAGAACCTCCTGCTCTACGCGAAAAAGGCGAAGATCAGTGCGGATTATATCTATATGTATACGGCATTTCGGTTTGACGAAAAACTGAATCTGGAGGCAAAGGTCAAATCGAACCTGAAGCTGGTACAGATTTCTGACTTGTGATAACGGTTCGGCCGGACCGAATCTTTCAGACGAACCGTGCTTGCACGGGACTGAACGGCTATGTAAAGTGACGGCAGGAGATTTATGGGAAAAAGTTTGTTTATTGCAGAGAAGCCCAGCGTGGCGAGGGAATTTGCAAAGGCGTTAAAATATAATATGAAAAACCGCGACGGCTACATGGAGTCCGAGGAGGCGGTTGTGACATGGTGCGTAGGGCATTTGGTGACGATGAGTTACCCGGAAGTCTACGATGAAAAGTATAAAAGATGGTCATTAGAGACGATTCCTTTTATTCCGAAGGAATTTAAGTATGAAGTGATAGACAGTGTGAAAAAGCAGTTTGGTATTGTGAGCGGGCTTTTGAACAGGGATGACGTGGAAACGATTTATGTCTGCACCGACTCCGGGCGGGAGGGCGAATATATTTACCGTCTGGTGGAACAGCAGGCGGGCGTTTCCGGAAAAGACAGAAAGCGGGTGTGGATCGACTCCCAGACGGAGGAGGAGATTCTGCGGGGCATCAGGGAGGCCAAGGATCTTTCGGCCTATGACAATCTTTCCCACGCGGCGTATCTGCGGGCGAAAGAGGATTATCTGATGGGAATCAATTTTTCCCGCGCCCTCACCTTAAAATACAGCTATTCGATTAAAAATTATTTAAATACGGACAAAGCAGTGGTTTCCGTGGGCAGGGTCATGACCTGCGTGCTGGGCATGGTGGTAAACAGAGAACGCGAGATCAGAGAGTTTGTAAAAATTCCCTTTTACCGCATTCTGATGAAGGCGGATATCGCGGGACATGAGTGCTCTCTGGAGTGGAAAGCCGTGGAGGGGTCCCGGTTTTACCAGTCCCCGAAAATTTATAAGGACAACGGTTTTTTGGAGGAAAAGGACGCGGACGAATTTCTTTCCTTTTTGCAGGCAGAGCCGGAGGAGAAGCCTCTGGTGGAAAAGATTGAGAGGAAGAAGGAGACAAAGAACCCGCCGCTTTTGTACAATCTGGCGGAACTGCAAAATGACTGTTCCAAACTTTTTAAGATCAGTCCCGACGAGACGCTCAGGATCGCGCAGGAACTTTATGAGAAAAAACTGACCACGTATCCGAGAACGGATGCCAGAGTTCTCTCCACGGCGGTGGCGAAGGAGATTGGAAAAAACATCAGGGGATTGCAGAACTATCCGCCGGTGGCGGTATTTGCGGAAAAAATTCTGAAGGAAGAACGGTTTCAGGGGATTGCGAAGACAAGATATGTGAACGATAAGCAGATCACGGATCACTACGCGATCATTCCAACGGGACAGGGGCTTTCCGCATTGAACGGCCTGCACCCCACTTCGGCGAAGGTATATGAAATCATAGCCAGACGATTCTTAAGTATCTTTTATCCGGCGGCGGTTTATCAGAAGATTACTTTGACGGCGAAATGTAAGGGAGAGACTTTTATTTCCGGATTCAAAGTGCAGGCGGAGCAGGGATATCTCGAAGTGGCACAAAATTCTTTTGCAAGAAAGAAGGCGGAGGAGTATACTGAAAGAGAGAATGCCGACGGGGAGCAGGAGACTGCCTGTGACGCATCGTTCATGGAAGCGCTTGGCTCGCTAAAAAAAGGCGTGCCGCTTGACAAAAAGGCGTTGGAAAAGAAGGAGGGGGAAACGTCCCCGCCCAAACGTTATAATTCGGGAACCATGATTTTGACGATGGAAAACGCCGGGCAGTTTATCGAGGACGAGGAGCTGCGGGCGCAGATCAAAGGAAGCGGGATCGGCACTTCCGCCACCAGGGCGGAAATTTTAAAGAAGCTGGTACATATCAAATATCTGGATTTAAATAAAAAGACGCAGACCATCACCCCTACGCTTTTGGGCGAAATGATTTACGAGGTGGTGGCAGGTTCGGTGAAACCGCTCTTAGATCCGAGACTGACGGCAAGCTGGGAGAAAGGATTGACGCTTGTGGCCTCCGGGGAGATCACGGAGGAGGAGTACATGGGAAAGCTTGACGATTTCGTTACAAGAAGGACAAATATCGTGAAGCAGATGACGAATCAGGGTGCGCTTTTTCATAGATTTCAATATGCGTCCCAGTTCTATAAAAGTGTAAAGAAGGAGAAGAGGTAGACAACATGATCGGATTACAGGATGCCACGATTGCCGCTCTCTATACACTAGAGGAGACAATCGCGAAGGAAGTGTTTGCAGGCCTTACCTATCCATGGGAGGTGCTGCCGAAGATTAAGGATTTTATTGTTGCTCTGGGTGAGACGCTCCCGGAGGAGAAGTACGAGAGAAGAGAGGGAAATATCTGGATCGCAAGGAATGCGAAAGTGTTTCCAAGCGCCTATATCGGCGGTCCGGCCATTATCGACGAGGAGGCGGAAATCCGCCACTGTGCGTTTATCAGGGGCAGCGCGATTGTGGGAAAGGGCGCGGTAGTGGGCAATTCTACCGAGCTTAAGAACGTGATTCTTTTTAATAAGGTACAGGTGCCCCATTACAATTATGTGGGCGACAGCATTTTGGGCTATAAGGCGCATATGGGAGCCGGTTCCATCACTTCCAACGTGAAGAGCGATAAGACCTTGGTGGTGGTGAAAGCAGGAGAGGAAACGTTCGAGACGGGACTGAAAAAATTTGGCGCTATGCTGGGCGATCAGGTGGAGGTGGGATGCAATTCCGTCTTGAATCCCGGCACGGTGATTGGCCAAAATACCAATATTTATCCGACTTCCATGGTGAGAGGGATGATTCCTGCAGACAGCATATATAAACGGCAGGGTGAAATAGCGGAGAAAAAGCAGTGAGCGAAGCCCGAAAACGGCGGAACAGTAAGAGAAAGTATGTGTTGGGGATGAGCGTATGGCGATTGATTTAAGTATGGAAAACTTTGGCTCGATGATCGACAATATCATAGCGGGAATCTGCTGCTTCGAGTATGAAGATGGGGAGTTGAATCCTGTTTTTGTCAACGAAGGATTTTTCCGCATGCTTGGCTATTCCCGGGTCGAGGGTATGAAGTATCTGGAGAAGGTGGAGCTGAGTATTATCCCGGATGATCTGCCGATCTACAGGCAGGCGATCAGGGATGTGCTTAAGGATGATGGCGTGGTGTATACTGAGTTTCGTACTGTCACGGGCAGCGGTGATCTGCGCTGGCTCCATGTCCGGGGGAATCTTTATGCCAGAGAGGGAAGAAAGTACACGATCGTAGCCGTGATTGAGGATATAACCGAGAGAAAGAATGTGGAGGAAGAGCTGCAAAGACAGGCGGAGCGTCTGCACATTTTATCTCAGGCCGAGGGCGAAAAAATTATTGATTATAACGCCAAGACGGACGTTATGACCATCAGGACGAACGACGAGTACGGCATAGCGCAGGACGAGATTCACAGCAGATATATGCAGAGATTTAATGCGGCGATGATCTATAAAGAAGATGTCGCCTACTACAAGGCGGTTTTAGAGAGTCTGCTTAAGTCTCCGAAACATGATACCATTGAGTTTCGGATTAAGCGGTTTGATAATGACTATACATGGTATCAGGCCAATCTGACCTCCCTTCTGGGAGCGGAAGGGTATGTATCCCGGATTGTGGGCCGCATGATCAATATCAATGAAAGAAAGCTCAAGGAGATGGAGCTTTTGCTGCGTGCGGAGAAGGATGCGCTGACGGGTATCTATAATCAGGGTGCAACCGAGCAGTTGATCCACAACGCCATTCAGGCCGGAAATGAAAATGCGCTGAGTGCGATGATGATTATTGATCTGGATAATTTCAAGGAGGCCAATGATCTTCTTGGTCATGCCAACGGCGATCAGCTTTTGGAAAAGACGGCCGATATTTTGAAGGAAATGTTTAAGGGCGGCGACGTGATCGGCCGTATCGGCGGGGATGAGTTCCTTGTTTATATGAGAAATGTGGAATCCATTTCCGAGGCGGATGAGATGGCGGGCAATATCGTAAAGTCGGTAAGATATGATCTTGATTTTGAGGGACAGCCGATTCATGTTACCTGCAGCGTGGGCGTGGCCGTATATCCTTATCACGGAAAGACTTACGAGGAGCTTTTTGAGAAGGCAGACAGGGCTGTGTATACAGTTAAGGCCAACGGCAAGGACGGCTACCGCGTCTATCACGCCGCCAGTACGACGGTCTATCACGCCAACAGAAAAGTCGGCTATGATATGACGAAGACGTTAGATTTTGACAGACATATCGAGGATCAGGTGATGCAGATCCTATTTGAGGATAAGGTACTGGAATCCGCGCTGCGCTCTTCCTTAGAGCTGATGACGGCAAAATACCAGTTCCACAGAGGCTATATTTGCGGAAACGATTCGCTTCCGATTTCCCGCACCATACAGTTTACGGTGAATGAGTACGCCACAGGAAAGGAAGCGGATGAACACTTTGAGCTGAAAAGGATGGTGAATGAGATTCTTTATTCCTTCTTCCCGGGTGCGGCCATGATTCACGATTACGATCTGGTGGCGGAGGAGATGCGCGAGTATTTTCGCGCGGAGGGCATCAAGAGTATGCTTTACTATCCGCTGACTTCGCAGGGGGAGTTTCAGGGGGCCATCGTGTTTGAAAACCACGAGGATGTGCAGATGGAATTGACGAAAAGCGAGATGGAAGAAGTCCGTTCCCTGTTCCGCCTGATGGAGGCGCATATTCTCCAGATCGGACTGATGGACAGACTGCAGAATTTCGTGGTGCAGGTCGCTGTCTTTGACAATATGGACAGTTTCGTCTATGTAGTGAATCCGGATAACTATGAGATCAGCTTTATCAACAAGAAGGTGCTGGTAGATTCTCCCAATGTGAAGATCGGTGATATATGCTATAAAGCATTGCAGAACAGGGATACGCCCTGCGAGAACTGTATTTTGCGCAATCTGGATAAAAACGATCCGCACTGCCGTTGTACGGAGGAGCTGTTCAACTATTCCCTGAGAAGCTGGACGAGAAGCAGCGCGAGCTGGCTGGAGTGCAGGGAGGAGAACGGTCTTGCTCTCATAAACAGCTTTGACATATCGGAGTACTTTATGGGGTAACAGCTCAGCCAGAACGAATCTGTCGGGCCAATCATGCTCGCATGAATTTGACAGACAGATGAAGTTCTGAGGGAGCGCCTGATTATGAGCAAAAATAGCCGCAAAGCGGCAAAGAGCGCTGAAAGCGCGGTTTTGCGAATGGGCGCGGGCTGAGCTGTGAAATGTAAGAAAATATTCACAAACATCTGGATTTTTTTCCTCTGGTGTGAGACAATGAGACTGGCGGTTATGACAGGCTTTTTGGTCTGTTATCAAATAATTAATACATAATCGAAAGGAGTTATCACATGATCTATTCAAAAGAAGTGGAAGAAATGTGTACAGTGGCACAGGG
>CARUOB010000020.1:0-219 GCA_949076555.1 uncultured Lachnospiraceae bacterium
TCTCCAATCGCTCCAATAAATCCAGCTTGTCTAAAAGATTTACAATTAATTCTTTTTCACCCGGCATTTTATCACCCACTTTCATAATCGATACCACCGCTACAGTTTCATCACAACAGACTGCGAAAAAGTGTAAAATACCCGTCAGATCCCCAGCACAATCTCCGCCACGCGGAAATAGATTAACAGGGAAATCGCGTCCACAATCGTCGTGATAAA
>CARUOB010000020.1:229-33270 GCA_949076555.1 uncultured Lachnospiraceae bacterium
GGCTTGCCATCACCGCCGGGTCAAGCCCGATTTTCTTTGCCAGCATGGGAAGCGTGGAGCCAACCATCTTCGCCACGATCACCGCCATCAGCAGGGTAATACACACCACGAACGCCACCTGCACGCCCACATGATCAAAAATCATCAGTCTCGCGAAATTGCAGACAGACAGCGTAAGACCACACAAAACCGCCGTGCGGATCTCTTTCCAGATCACCAAGAGCCAGTCGCTAAACTCGATCTCCTCCAGCGAAATACCGCGGATGATGATGGCGGAAGCCTGTCCGCCCGCGTTGCCGCCGGTATCCATCAGCATGGGAATAAAAGCCGTCAGCACCACATAACGGCTCAGTTCATTCTCAAAGGAAGTGATAATGCTCCCTGTAAAAGTAGCCGAAATCATCAAAAGCAACAGCCAGGGAATCCTCTTTTTGTAGGCGTCAAACACGGTCATTCTCAGATAAGGCTTATCGGACGGCATCACGGCCGCCATCTTCTCGATATCCTCCGTGGTCTCCTCCTCCAAAATGTCCACCACGTCGTCCATGGTGATAATACCGACCAGCCTGTCCTCATTATCCACCACAGGCATGGCGGTAAACTCGTATTTTTTGAACTGTCTGGCAACCTCCTCCTGATCCATCAGGGTGTGAAGGGATACCACGTTTCTGTGCATCATTTCGCCGATCACGGCGTCCGGGTCGCTGAGGAGCAGATAGCGCAGCGCCACCGTCCCCACGAGGGTCCGCTTATAATCCAGCACATAACAGATATTGATGGTCTCGCTGTCAAGGCCCACCTTGCGAATCCGGTCAATGGCCTGCGCCACCGTATAGTGTTCCTTCAAATCCACATACTCCACCGTCATAATGCTGCCTGCGGAGTCCTCCGGGTAACGCATCAAATGGTTGATAGCCTGTCTGGTGTCCGGGCTGGTGTTGGCGATCAGACGCTTGACCACATTGGCGGGCATCTCCTCCATCAGCTCCTTCGCGTCGTCGGACATCATGTTGTCGATGATGCGCGCCGCATCCTTATCTGAAAGGGAAGTAATGATGGACTGCTGCCTGTCGATCTCCAGATAGGAAAAGACATCCGCCGCCGTATCTTTTGGCAGAATGCGGAAAATTTTAACGACCTCTTCCTCCTCCATCTCTTCCATATAATCGGCAATATCCGCGTCATTCAGTTCCTCAATGATCTTCCTGAGACTGGTGTACTGCCCCTTCCTTAGAAGCTCTCTGATCTCTTCCACACCAAAATTGGCATAGTCGTTTATGATTCTGTCAAACTTTGTCTGTTCGGCTGTCATTTCCCGATTCTTGTTTTCTCCCATAGCCTGCCGCCTTTCCGCCGGAAAACCACATTCCGGCAGCGGCCGGACTTTTATGAGCCAGACCTGCCTTCGGAAACCGCTCCCGCGCTTTTATATTTATAGTAGAAAGGATCTGAGACACCCACCCGCGCTGCCCCGGCAGTGGCCTCCGTAATGTCCTTTATCAGTTTATCCTTCTCCTCAAAGGGCACATGAAATCCGATAGACACCTGTTGCGTATAGACGGATTCCTCTATGGGAATCCCCCTCTGCCCCAAAAGATACTGTATCTTACCGATCCCGTTATAATCCGTCTCTACGGTAAGAGTGTACCCGTATCTCATCACCGCCACACGGCTGTCCGCAATCCCGGCCTGCGCTGCCTGCGTGTAAGCGCGCACAAGCCCGCCGGTACCAAGAAGCGTACCGCCAAAATATCTGGTCACCACCAGCGTCAGCCCGCGGATGCCGGAGCCTGTAAGTACCTCCAAAATGGGTCTGCCCGCCGTGCCGGAAGGTTCCCCGTCGTCCGAATACCGCACAGTCTCCCCCTGCTCCCCTATGATATAGGCATAACAGTGGTGTCTGGCATCCCAATAGCGCTTCTTTTCAGCCTCGATAAAGGCAGCCGCCTCCTCCTCTGTGTGAGTGGCCTGCACATGGGCGATAAAGCGGGATTTCTTTTCCACGATCTCCCCCTCGCCCCCATATTCAATAATTTTATACGGTGCATACTTATCCATGTAACCATCGTTGCACATTTCTCCCGCCAGTGCAAGTATAAATGTGCACAGAATCGTAAACAATTCTTAATAAAGCATAAAAACCTTTATTTACCAGAGGAATTTTGCTATAATCGTCACAGGTCAGCCATATTATGACCTGTTCTGAAACGTTTGACTATATGGGCATTTACGACTATGAAAACAAGTCGGGGAGGCAGTATCCTATGAACTACGGCAAAAAAGGCGTCCGCAAAAAACAGCAGGCGCTTCATTCTACAGGCAAAAAATGGAGCAGAAAGATAGCTTTTATCTTTGTGCAGGTATTTCTGATCGCCATGATCGGCGCATGCATCGTCGGCGCAAGCGCAGGCATCGGCGCTTTTAAGGGGATTCTGGCAACGGCGCCGGACATCAGCAACATCGACGTGACGCCCTCCGGTTTTTCCACCTTTGTGTACAATATAGAGGGAACCCAGATCAAGAAACTGGTCTCCACCGACGCCAACCGAATCCCGGTTTCCATCGACATGGTTCCGCAGTATTTAAAGGACGCTTTTGTAGCCATCGAGGACGCCCGTTTTTATGACCACAACGGCATTGATATCAAGGGCATCATCCGCGCGGGCGTAATCGGCATCCAGAACCGGCATTTTTCCGAGGGTGCCAGCACCATCACCCAGCAGCTCCTAAAAAATAACGTCTTTACGGACTGGACGAGCGAGGATTCCTGGGCTGATAAATTCAAAAGAAAATTTCAGGAACAATATCTGGCTCTGGAGCTGGAAAAAGTTATGGACAAGGAGTCCATCCTGATCAATTACATGAACACCATCAACCTTGGCTCCAATACGCTCGGCGTGGAGGCCGCGTCCAGACGGTATTTTGGCAAACATGTCAACGAACTCAACCTGTCCGAGTGCGCCGTGATCGCAGGCATCACCCAGAACCCGTCCCGCTTTAACCCCATCACCCACCCGGATAAGAATGCGGAGCGCCGGGAAAAGGTACTGAAAGATATGCTGGATCAGGGCTATATCACTGAGGAAGAGCGTGCGGAAGCGCTTGCCGATGACGTATACTCCCGCATTCAGGTGGCAGATGCCAAAAATGAAGACAACGCTGTCAGTACATATTTTGTGGATGCGCTGACGGACGATGTCATGGAAGACCTGATCGCTGCCGGTTACAATGAGACGCAGGCCTACACCCTGCTCTACAGCGGCGGCCTGAAAATATATTCCACCCAGGACCCGAAAATACAGGCGATCTGTGACAGCGCCTTTGCGGACGAGAGCAATTTCCCCGCAAATACCAAATGGTATCTGAATTATGAGCTGACCATCGACCGCGCAAACGGCGACCGGGAAAATGTCAGCACGGAAATGTTCCGCAGTTATTGGAAGGAAAACCGTTCCTCCAGCTACAATCTGATTTATGCCTCGCAGGAAGAGGCCTATCAGGATATTGAAGCCTACAAGGCCGACGTGATGCGTTCCGGCGATGAAGTGTTAGGCGAAAACATCAATCTGACCCCTCAGCCGCAGGTGTCCCTCGTGGTGGAAGATCAGAGCACAGGCTGCATTGTTGCCATGGTTGGCGGCAGGGGCGCCAAAACCGCCAGCCGTACCTTAAACCGTGCCACGGACACCACCAGACAGCCCGGCTCCACCTTTAAGATCGTGTCCACCTACGCACCCGCCCTCGACAGCGCGGGGCTAACCCTTGCCACCGTTATGAACGACGCGCCTTTCAACTATGCAAACGGCCGTCCTGTTGCCAACTGGTACGGTGAGCAGTACCGCGGGCTTTCCTCCCTGCGTGACGGTATCCGCGACTCCATGAATATCGTGACCGTGAAGACACTGACGCAGATCACGCCCCAGCTCGGATTTGACTATCTGAAAAATTTTGGCTTCACCACCATCGTGGAACGTGAAGAAATTAACAACGAAATTTTCTCGGATATCCAGCAGACTACCGCTCTGGGCGGTCTCACCCACGGCGTGACAAATGAGGAGCTAAACGCCGCCTACGCCTGCATCGCAAACGGCGGCACCTACATCAAACCAAAACTTTACACGAAGGTTTTAGACCACGACGGCAACATCATATTGGACAATACCATGCCAAACTCCAAGCAGGTCATCAAGGAGACCACGGCCTTTCTCCTGACAGATGCCATGGTTGACGTGGTCACAAGCGGCACCGGCGGATCGGTCAACTTCGGCAACATGGCAATCGCCGGAAAGACCGGCACCACATCCGATTACAACGACGTGTGGTTTTCGGGGTACACCCCTTACTACACCGCCACCACATGGGCTGGCTTCGACAACAACGTGAAGCTGTCCGGCGACGAAAAGAATCTGGCGAAAAAACTCTGGCGCGCCGTGATGTCACAGATCCACGAGGAACTGCCCAGCAAGTCCTTCAGCGTTCCTTCCGGCATCGTGACGGCCACGGTCTGCGCACGCTCCGGAAAACTGCCCATCGCGGGACTTTGCGACGGCACCCTTCGCACGGAATATTTTGCGGAGAACACCATTCCCTCCGAGACCTGCGACGTGCACTACGCGGGACAGATCTGCCAGTACAGTACGCTTCCGGCCAGAGAGTTCTGTCCCTTCAAAGTGGAGGGCGTAGTTGAGCTGACGCCGATCGAAAACGCTGCCCTGCAGAGCGGTTCTCCCGCGGCCACTACCGAGGTGGTGAACGAGGACGGCTCTGTCAGTCAGGTGCCCGTACCCGCACCGCAGAGCAATATGTGTCCGCACGACGATGCCTTTTTCGCAACACCGGGCTTCGAGGGCACCATAGAGGCACAGCGTGCCGAGATAGACCGGAGAAACGCGGAGGCCGCGGCAGCCGCCGCACAGGCCGCAGCAGAAGCGGCAGCGGCGCAGCAGCAGGCGCAGCCACAACCCGAACAGCCGCCCGCACAGTAAAAGAGAGAAGGCCGGAAACCCGCACAATACGAGTTTCCGGCCTTTCGGTCATATCTTATCTTTGATATACGGACACTTTGCATGGACGAATCAGATGCCTTTTACCCGCCGGATCTTCTCCTCCAAATCCTCAATGCCCGTCTTGGCATTGCTGATAGCCCGGCAGAACGCCTCATATTCCGTCCCCGGCTCTAATCCTTCTCTCTCATAGTATAATCTGCCGATCTCAATATAATTCTTTCTGATCACTTCCTCACAGGTGCCAATCTGCCCTCTCAGATTCGCGATCTCCGCTAGATCCTTCGCCTTTCCCGATACTTCTTTTCCCTTTGAGGTAATGGTGTCACCGATCTTTTCAAAAAAATCCATTCGCATTCTCCTTCAATATTTCCCTGATAACGGTTCTTACGTATATTAAACATACCGCATCCGCCGCCATTCGTCAACCCAAAAGCCATGTGGCAGCTCACTCCTCCTCGTAATACCGCACAAGCTCCGCCGCCATATGCTCGGCCAGAATCCGGTATCCCGCCCGATTCGCATGCACGCCGTCCGGCATATAATCCGCCACAATGTCAGCGTCGTGGGAATCCAGTATATTGGAATTGTACAAGTCTATCACCGGAAAATCATGGACTGCCGACAGCGTCAAAATCACGTCCGCCATGTACTTTTGTGGCAGCAGGTATGTCCGCTCCCGCATCAGATAGTCCTGCAGGATATTCGGCAGCGGCGTCGCAAAAAAGATATCCGCATCGGGATATTTCTCCTTAAGTCCCCGCATCAGTTCATCCAGATCCCCGCAGAATGTCCGGGGTTTTCGCTGTGTAAGACTGCCAAACTCCTTCTCGGACAGACAGAACCCGTCGTTGGTGCCGCCCATAACAATAATGATATCCGTATCTTCCGGAATCTGCGCATACCGCTCCACAAAGGCATCCGACCAGTAACGCCCGATGGAAGAACCGCCGATGCCCAGATTATATACTTCCTCCGCCCCCAGAATCTCCTTCAGCACAGAAGGATATGCATAGGCCAGATAGCCTTCTTCCTTTTCCAGATTGGCCGCCGCCGTAATGCTGTCCCCCAGACAGGCGATTTTCTTTCCCGAAAAATCCACGCACCTCTCCTCCAGACACGCCTGATCCTCCCAGTTCACCATGCGCGTCTCCTCCGTAGAACTTCGTATCTGTCTGCGCTCGGCCAGCGTAACATCGGGATACACCATCTCTATTTTCGGCAAAAGCTCCAGCATATTGCCGGATACTGTTCCCCTTTCCGATATGCCGGTATTTTCAGAGACAGTCCCATTGCCCGATATGCCAGACATGTTCCCCGACACCGTATCGGTATCGTTGCCCGATATGCCAAGCCCATTGCCTGATATCATGTCGTTGCCGGATACACTAAGACCATTACCCGACACCACGTCGTTGCCGGATACAGCAAGACCATTACCCGACACCACATCGTTGCCGGATACAACAAGACCATTACCCGACACCACGTCGTTGCCGGATACAACAAGACCATTGCCCGATACCATATCGTTGCCAGATACAACAACCGTATTGCCCGACACACTAAACGCATTCCCCGAGATACTGCTCGCATTCCCTAACACCGTCTCGCCGACGGACGCCCTATCAACCAGCGCATTATCTGACCAACTTCCGTCTCCCCAAAAGTTCTGTCCACCCGCCGCCGGATCATCCGTCTTCTTCGATACATCCAGCGTATTCTCCGATATAGTCCCCTCTCCCGGGACATCCGTCTCACCCTCAGAGGCAAAGCCATTCTGCTGCTCCGCTGTCTCCTGATTTCCGGACATACCGTCTGTGCCAAAATCTGTCATCGCAGAAACCGGAATCACCGCCTCGTCATCCATCCAAATCTCTTCCAGAAATTGCCCCAGCTTTTCCCGGTTTCCGGATAACTCCTCGATCTCCCGCCGCATCTCCTGCACCCGGTCGTGAGCTTCCCTGTTTCTAGATAGCACTTCCTCCTGCTGCTTTAATTCCGCTTCTAACTCTCTATTTTCAACATATGTATCATAAAGCCGCATTCCCACTGCCGCCAACAGCACCGCCAACAGTGAAAGGATCACGACTGCAAGTATTTCATTTACTCTCTTCATTATTTCCATCCATACTGACGGAGAATGCTATTTTCACGCTAACCCCCATGTTACTGCTTTGCAGCAACACAAATCATTGCGGAGAATGCCGCTTTTCAGGCATTCTCCTGCGTGAAAATGATTTGCGAAGCAAATCTAGTGCTTCTTGGCGTCCCGTCCTATGGCGGGACGTCTTTAGAAGCACCTTTCACGCTAGTCTCTGCCTGACAATCTCATAAGCCAAAATCCCCGCCGCCACGGAGGCGTTGAGGGAATCGATATCCCCCCGCATGGGAATCTGTGCGGTCATGTCACATTTTTCCCTGACAAGGCGGCTCACGCCGTTTCCCTCCGCACCGATCACAAGTCCGATGGGTCCCTTTAAATTTAATTCATACATGGACATACCACCCATATCCGCGCAGACAAACCACAGCCCGTCCTTTTTCAGTTCTTCAATGGTCTGCCCCAGATTTGTCACCTTAGCCACAGGCGTATAATTCAGCGCGCCAGCGGATGCCTTCGCCACCGTGGCCGTCAGACCCACCGCCCTGTTTTTCGGGATAATGACGCCATGCGCACCCGCCTGATTCGCCGTGCGGATAATCGCCCCCAGATTGTGCGGGTCCTCAATACCGTCCAAAAGCAAAACAAAGGGTGCCTCCCCCTTGTCTTTCGCCTTTTGCAGTATATCAGAAACTTCCGCGTATCCGTAAGCCGCCGCTGCCGCAATCACGCCCTGATGTCTGCCCGTCTCAGACATCTGGTCAAGCCGGTCCTTCGTCACATACTTGATCGGCGTTCCCTGCTTGGACGCCTCCCGTTTGATGGTCATAACCGGTCCGTCCTTACAGCCGTCAAGCACATAAAGCCTGTCTATGGTACGCCCCGCCCGGAATGCCTCGAGCACAGCGTTTCTTCCTTCTATCATTCCTGTATTTTCTTCCAAAATGATTCTCCTTTTCGGCAAAGTGTCTCTAAAAATTTAGTTATGTGAACCAGTCTCCCATTCCGCCAGCTCCACCGCTCTCTTTATCAGCGCAAGCAGCCGCTCCTGCTTTCCGGTCAGATACAGATACCCGCAAAGCGCTTCAAATCCCGTCGCTTTGCGGTATTCCATGACTGTGGCGTTTTTCGCTGTGGTGTAGGATTTGGCGTTCCTTCCGCGCTTATAGACCGCCTGCTCTTCCTCGGTCAGTTCCTCCTTAAGCGCTTCGATCATCCGCGCCTGCACCCGCGCATTCACATAGGTGACTGTTTTATGATGCAGCTTGTTGGCAGAAGTATTGCCCCGCTCCACCACAACGGTACGGATCACCAGGTCGTAAACCGCATCCCCGATATATGCAAGCGTCAGCGGTGAATAAGTGCGTATGTCAATTTCGCCACAGCCAAAGTCCCTCTTGATTGCCTCAAGGATCGTTATGCTCTCTTCCATTTGACTCCCTCGCGCGTGTCTTCCAGTATAATGCCTTTTTCCGCAAGGAGATCGCGGATCTCGTCCGCCCTCGCAAAATTTTTCGCCTTTCTTGCGTCCTGTCTCTCCTGAATCAGCGACTCAATTTCCTCGTCCAGCATTTCCTGCCGACGCTCTGCCGTAAGCCCACAAATATCCATAAGCTCTACGATCTCGTCTTTCAGCGCGCGGATAAAGGCGGCGCTTGCCCCTTCTCCCACAGACGTATTGGCAAACTTAACCAACTCAAAAATCGCAGAGATAGCGTCCGCCGTATTAAAATCGTCGTCCATCGCCTCGTCAAACTTTGTCATAAATTCCTTTGCGCGCAGAAGCTCTTTCTCCTCTTCTGCACACAATTCCTCTGTCTGCGCCTTTTCCAGAAGGAAATTTAAGTTGGAAACGCAGGTCACGATCCGCTCCAGACCATTCTTCGCCGCCTCCATCAGCTCTGCGCTGAAATTTAGCGGGCTTCTGTAGTGGGCGGAGAGCATAAAGAACCGCAACACCTGCAGATCATACTTCTCGCTGATGTCCCTCACCGTAAAGAAATTGCCGAGAGACTTGGACATTTTCTTATTGTCAATATTTAAAAACCCGTTGTGCATCCAGTATTTGGCAAAGGGTTTTCCGTTCGCCGCCTCAGACTGGGCAATCTCATTCTCGTGATGAGGAAAAATCAGATCCTCACCGCCCGCGTGAATGTCAATCTCCTCGCCCAGATACTTCTTGCTCATCACCGAGCACTCGATATGCCAGCCCGGTCTCCCCTCGCACCATGGAGACTCCCAGAACGGCTCGCCCTCCTTCTTCGGCTTCCAGAGCACAAAATCCAGCGGGTCCTGCTTCTGCTCCTCCCCGGAAACCAGAAGAGAACGCCCACCGCTGCGCAGATCATCCAGATTCTTGTGGGAAAGCTTGCCGTATCCCGGAAAACTTCTGGTCTTAAAATAGACAGTGCCATCCGGCGCTGCATAAGCGTGTCCTTTTTCAATGAGCGTCTGAATCATCTCAATCATGCCGTCAATTTCGCAAGTCGCCTTGGGATGCGTAGTTGCGGGCTTCACATGCAACGCCTCCATATCGTTTTTGCACTCCGCGATATAGCGCTCCGAAATCACGGAAGGAGCCGCTCCCTCCTCGTTGGCCTTTTTGATGATCTTGTCGTCCACATCCGTGAAGTTCGACACATAATTGACTTCATAGCCCCTGTGCTCCATATAACGGCGCACGGTGTCGAACACGATCATCGGTCTCGCGTTGCCGATATGAATGAGGTTATAAACCGTAGGCCCGCAGACATACATGCTGACCTTCCCCTCCTCCAAAGGCACAAACTCCTCTTTCTTTCCCGATAATGTATTGTATACTTTCATAATCTTCTCTCCTCTCGAACTAAAACTGCGAAACGCTTCTAAAGCGTTTATGCATTGTGCATGTCCTATCGCCCATAAGCAGACTCGCAAAATACGCCCGTACTTGACGAAAACTTTTCACGTCTGGTTCTGCTACATTTCGCAACTATTTCTCTCTCCGCATCTGCTTTATCTCCTGTTCCAGATCGAGCAGCCGATTCGTCAACTCTGCATTTGCCCGCTGCAGAACCATGATATCTTCCCGCACCGGGTCGGGCAGATGGGTCTGATCCAGTTCTTCCTGTGGCAGCGCCATATTGTCGCGCTTGACCACGCGCCCGGGCACTCCCACCACCGTGGAATGAGGCGGCACCTCATTGAGCACCACACTGCCTGCCCCGATTTTGCTGTTATCCCCGATTTTAAAGGAGCCAAGCACCTTCGCGCCAGTACTTATCATTACATTGTTCCCGATCGTCGGATGTCTTTTCCCCTGCTCCTTACCTGTTCCGCCAAGAGTCACGCCCTGATAGAGCGTCACGTTATCACCGATCACCGTGGTCTCTCCGATAATGACGCCGTGGCCGTGGTCAATAAAAAAGCCCTTGCCGATCTGCGCCCCCGGATGAATCTCGATCCCCGTCCTGCGCGCACCCTTCTGGGATACCCATCTTGCCCAGAAATAATGGTGGTGCAGATACAGTTTGTGAGCCACCCTGTAATAGCACATCACTTTGAAGCTGGGATAGAGGAAAACTTCCATATTGGAATGTATCGCCGGATCTCGCTCGCGTATGATACGGATTTCCTCCTTTATATTTCCGATAAAGCCCATCGAACCGCTCCTTCTGTCAAAAATGTCATCATGAATTTTCTACCATATTTAGAATATGCAACTCCGGACATTTTGTCAAGGAAACCCACACTTCACCTTATTTTCCTTTTTCGCGCTCACCCTTTAATCTCTCAATTTCCATGCGCAGCCGCTCCATTTCGTCAGCCTGCTCTTTTCGGCTGCGTTCGTATTCATCAACCCTTTTTTCATAATCACGCACAGTTTGTTCTATCTTTCTCTCGTAGTTGCGCAGATTCTCCTCATGTTCCTTCCTGTCTCGCTCTATCTCCGCTATCTTCCTCTCATAATTACGCAGATCTTCCTCGTGTTCCTTCCTGTCCTGCTCTATCTTCCTCTCGTAATTAAGCAGATTCTCTTCATGTTCCTTCCTGTCTCGCTCTATCTCCTCTTCTTTCTCCGCTATCTTCCTCTCGTAATTGCGCAGGTCTTCCTCGTGTTCCTTCCTGTCCTGCTCTATCTTCCTCTCATAGTTGCGCAAATCCTCCTCGTGTTCTTTCCTGTCCTGCTCTATCTTCCTCTCATAATTGCGCAAATCCTGATAATATTCCTCCCGGTCGCGACAGCGTTTGCGGATTTCATCATCAGCGCTCATCCGGAATATCGTCTGCGCCGCCTCCTTTAAATATTCATCCTTCGATGCAATCATTTTCAATTCCTCCCATGTGACAGCCTTAAAAAGACATGCCCAGTCGTGAATATGATACCGTTTATCTTCATCCGTGGCAAGGTCAATACATGATAAATCCACCACATACAGAGTGAGATTGTCACTGTATTTCTGATGGTTTTTCACATTAATCAGCTTGTAGGACGCATAAAACTCAGGATATTCGTCAAACAGTGTATAGTCGAGAAATCCGATATGTACGGCCGGTCTTGCCTCCCTGTAATCCTGCCCGCGGTTTAGCTGGTCAAATGAACGGCATAAATACATAACCGAACGGTCTTCCCAATTTAACTTATTCGTAATCTGCATCTCCATATTAATCAACACAGCATTATTCATGATTACATTGATATCCAGACGAAATTCTTTGTCCCTGACAGCTTCTCCCAGAATGATGGGATTTGTGATCTCAACCGCCTTTACCTCCGATTCCGCAAGGTGAAGAAGCGAGCAAATCAACCCCCGCAGCGCTTTGTTATCAGACTGCAAAACTGCGCGAAACATATAATCGTTTGTCATATTGTAGGGGATGTTTCCGTTGGCATTCCGAAAATCTCTGCCAATAGAAAATACAGCTGTCGGTGAAAAATTTGTCTGATCCTTACATTTCTTTTGCTTCATAGATGTGCTTTCCTTTCTTAGACAAAAGTGACGGAGCCATGCTCCGAAGAAACGGTTACAGGCTGGGACCCACAGCCCGGATTTATAGTACAACTCAGATATAACACAATCGGCAGGGAAATACAACGGTTTCAGAAATTTTGACCTATAGAAAAATTATAAACGGTTTTTTGATAATACAACCTTTCAAAACAAGATATAGCGGACGAGAAGCTCATCCCATCCGCTATATACAAGATATGGTATTGTGCACTTTTCACGCTAACCCACAGCAATTTCCACACATTTATTCCCGGTAAGCGCAGCCGTCCGTCTATCAGGCTGTCCGGTGCCCACATAGAGCAGATACTTGCCGCTGCCCTTGACAAAGACTCCCTCCTCGTTTACCGCAAGAAAAGCGTCCCCGGAAACGGTCACGTCTATCTCTCTGCGCTCTCCCGCCTCCAGAAAAACCCGCTCAAACGCACAAAGGCTGTGATTTGGCACGGCAAAGGGTGACGCCGTGTCCTTCACATAAATCTGAATCACGTCGCCCGTTGCGGTATCTCCCGCGTTTTTCACCGTCACATGCACGGTCCGATCTCCCGTCTTCTCATCGGTTGATACAACTTCCGCCTTTTCCACCTGCACATCGCCGTAAGTCAGCCCGTATCCGAAGGGATAAAGCGCCTCCTGCTCCATATAGCGGTAGGTTCTCCCTTTCATGCTGTAGTCCTCAAAGGCAGGCAGCTCATCCAGCGTGCGGTAAAAGGTCACAGGCAGCTTACCGGACGGGGAGCAGTCCCCGAACAAAATATCCGCCACCGCCTTTCCTCCTCTCGCGCCGGGATACCAGAGCTGTAAAACCGCTCCCGCCTTTTCCTGCGCTTCGGAAAGATCGATCGCGCTTCCCGCCATCAAGCACACCACCACAGGCTTACCCACGGCAAACACCGCCTCCATGAGCTTTCTCTGGGGCCCGGGCAAAAGCAGGTCATTTTTATCGCCGGACGCATAGCTGTTGCCCGTATCTCCTTCTTCGCCCTCCAGCGTCTCATTCAATCCCACGCAGAGTACCACCACATCGCTGTGCTTCGCAACGATCACTGCCTCAGCAATACGATCGTTCTCCCACGCCAAATTCTCCACACGCTCTTTAAATAAATGGGAGCCTTCCGAATACAAAACCCTACCATTATGTCCGACTTTGTCCTGTATTCCTTCTAAAACCGTTATGTAACGAGAAGACGTCCCATGATAATTGCCGACCAGAGCCTCTCTGCTGTCAGCGTTCGGCCCGATTACACCGATGGTCTGTCCCGCCGAAATTCGAAGCGGAAGAACGCCGTCATTTTTCAGAAGCACAACCGACTCTCTCGTAAGCTGCTGCGCCACCTCCAGATGTTCCTCACATTCCACTTTTTCATAGGGAATGTCGTCATACTTACTCCCGTCAAACAATCCGAGAAGGTATCTTGTCGTAAACGCGCGCACAGCAGCCTCCGTGATCTCCTCCTCCGTCACCAATCCCTGTTCCAAAGCCTTCAGGAGATACAGATAAGTCACGCCGCAGTTGATGTCACAACCGCACTTTAAGGCAAGCGCCGCCGACTCCTCCATGGTGTGGGTCACCATATGTTTATCGTGAAAGTCCTTGATCGCCCAACAGTCAGACACATAATGCCCTTCAAACTTCCATTCGTCCCGGAGGATATCCTGCATCAGCGTCTTACTGCCGCAGCACGGTTCCCCGTTTGTCCGGTTGTAAGCGCCCATCACGGCCTCCACTCCCGCCTCCTGCACGCAGGCTTTAAAGGCGGGCAGATAAGTCTCCGCCATATCCTTCTTTGTGGCAACGGCATTAAATTCATGGCGCACCGCCTCCGGCCCGGAGTGTACCGCAAAGTGCTTGGCACAGGCCGCGGATTTCAGTACGTCTTCATCATCACCCTGCAGCCCTTCCACATAGGCCACGCCCATTCTGGATGTCAGATAGGGATCTTCGCCGTATGTCTCCTGTCCTCTTCCCCATCTGGGATCTCTGAAAATGTTCACATTGGGTGACCAGAACGTCAGCCCTTTATAGATATCTCTGTCATTTTCTGCCGAGTACGCATTATATTTTGCCCTGCCCTCTGTTGCCGCCACATCCCCGGCCTTACGCAATAGTGCCGTATCGAAAGCAGCCGCCATGCCGATGGCCTGGGGAAAGCTGGTTGCCGCTCCTGCTCTTGCCACACCGTGAAGCGCCTCTCCCCACCAGTTATAGGCCGGCACGCCAAGCCTTTCAATCGCCGGCGCATCATAGCGAAGCTGGGAAGCCCTCTCCTCCACCGTCATCTGACCTACTAATTCTTTTGCTCTGCGTCTCGCCTCTTCTCTCGTCATATATTTCTTTATCCTTTCTGCCCGGTTTTGCCGGACTTTGACCCGGAAAAATCGTCCGGTTGCGACTTTTTTCTTCATAGAGTATAATAGACGCTGTAATCATACCATACCTATCCTATAAATAACAGGAGTATATAAAGTGAAACATGAAAAATTTTACCCCCCCCCCTCAATTTCGAGCAGTCTGAACCAAACCTCAAAAGAACGGTCGGTAAGCGGCTCGAGGGAGTATGTCGACTACATCGCCGAATCCCACCTGCGCATCTGGTATAATACCCAGACCGAAGGCTATGCGAGCCATTACCACAATGCCATGGAAATCATTGTATGCGCGGAAAATCAATATATCATCACCACAAACAGCGGCACCTACAAGTTGGAACCGGGAGATATCCTGATCATTCCCCCTTATATGCTTCATGAACTTTACAGCAAGCCTTCCGGCGCACGCTTTATCTATCTCATCGATATTGAAATGCTGCGATGCTTTCAGGACTACAAAGCGCTGAACCCGGCTTTTATAGAGCCTTATCTGTGTACCGCCGCCCTGCGCCCTGAAATTTACGGACAGGTTTATGACTCCCTGATGCGGATGGCCGACCTCTACTTCTCTCATCAGGTCTTTTGGGAAATCTCTATCTACTCCGTGCTTCTGGAACTTTTTGCCGCTATCGGCGCCAATCACTACCTCCAGAACGCGGATCAGAGCATTGAAGACACCGCTGACAAACAGTCGGAAAACTACGCGCTGTTCGCCAACCTGCTCAACTTTATCGACACCCACTATGCGGATGACCTGACGCTGGAGCAGGCGGCGGAGTATATCGGCTTTTCCAAATACCATTTTACCCGCCTGTTCAAACAGCACACCAACACCACGTTTCACAACTATCTGTGTTACAAACGGATTCAGGCGGCGCAGTCATTGCTCACCGAAGACAGGAACCGTCCCATAACGGATATCGCTTTTCGCAGCGGTTTCAACAACCTGACTACCTTCAACCGCTGTTTCAGCAAATACACAAACTGTTCCCCCACGGAATACCGCAACAAGCTGCGCCACGAGGAAGTGTAAATTATCCTTTGACGCCGCCGAGCGCCACACCTGCTATGATATACTTGGACAGAAGCAGATAAACCACAATAAGCGGTAACACCGTCAATGTCAGTCCCATATAGACAGAGCCGTACTCGGTCTTGTAGATATCACCCTTCAACAGGCTGACCATGATGGGCATGGTGTACTTCTTCTGGTCCGTCAAAAGTACGAGCGGTGTAAACAGGTTGTTCCAGCTCGCCACGAAACTGAAGATCGCCTGCGTAGCGATGGCCGGTTTCATAATAGGAAGCACAATCCTGTTAAAGATCATAAACTCTTTCGCACCGTCAATTCTGGCAGACTGCACGATCTCCATGGAGAGCGTCGGCTGTAAATACTGTCTCATAAAGAACACCATGGTCGGTGACGCGATGGCCGGCAGGATCAGCATAGACAGTCTGTTCGTCATATGTATCTTATAAACCATCTGATAGAAACCTATCATCGTCACCTGTGCCGGAATCATCATAACTACCATAATAAAGCTGAAAAACGCATTCTTTAACTTCCAGTTGTAAGCCACCTGCGCATAGGCTGTCAGCGAGGAAAAATAGATTGCCAGCGCGGTCGCTCCTATGGAAATGATCAGCGAGTTGGCAAAACCGACTGCCGGATTAAAGCTCTTGCCAAGCAGGATCTTGATGTTGTTCATCATATAGGAGGACGGGATCAGCGAGATTGCATGCTGCTGGATCTCTGTCGTTGATCTGGTCGCGTTCACAATCATAATCCAGAAAGGCAGGACACTCAAAATCGCCAAAAAGGTGCAAACCACATAAATCACAATTTTCATCACACGATTTTCTTTGTTTTTTAACATGATGCGTTCTCCTTTCCGGCTTTCAGTTTTTTCATGTAAGCCTTCTGCTGCTGTCTGATCTGCTTATTCAGCTTCGCTTCGTCCTTATCCCGCATGACAAAGAACATGACTGCCGCGAGAACCGCTATAATCAGGAACATAACCATGCTCGCCGCTGCCGCCCTGTTGTACATATAGCTTCCGCTGAATGCCTGCTTGTAGATAAACAGGCTGGTGGTCAGCGTCGCGTCGTCCGGCTTGCCGTCCTGGAACAGTCTTGGAATATCGAACATATTCAGGCCGCCAATCAGACTCGTCACCAGCGTAAACAGGAGAATGGTCTTAATGTTAGGCAACGTAATATAGAAGAAAGTCTGTACGCGGTTCGCGCCGTCCACCTCAGCCGACTCAAATATTTCCGGGCTGATTCCTAAAACGCCGGAAATCAGCGTAATCATGGTGGAGCCGTACCACATCCATGTCTGGATAAAGATCACAACGCCCCTTGCCACAGCTTTGCTTCTCAATAATTCTATAGGCGCGTCGATGAATCCGAACCGCACGAGCAAATCGTTGATCGGACCCATGGGATACCCGAAAAATCCGCTGAACAGAATAGCAATGGTCGCCGCCGTAATGATATTCGGCATATAAAGCAGCACTTTAAAGGTACCCTGTCCTTTTACCTTGCTTCTCCTGTCCGTAAACCACGCCGCCAAAAGGAGTGCAAGAAACATCTGCGGAATAAAATTCGCAAGCCATATCACGACCGTATTTCGGAACGCCAACTGAAACGACGGACTCGACAATACCGTCTTAAAATTTCTGAAAAGGTCGTCTGTCAGGAAATGAATGTCTGTCTTTCCAAGCCCCTTCAGATCTGTAAAACCAATCACCGCCGTATATACGGTCGGATACAGTGAAAATAATAAAAATGCGATCACAAACGGAATGCTGAATAGATAGCCGTATTTCGCATATCTGTCATAACCCGGTTTTTTACTTTTCATCCTTCCCCACCTTCCCGCAATCATTTATATTACCCTTCATTTCAGCAGGGCGGACGCTAATGTGTCCGCCCTGCCATAACAGTTATTATGATTGCTCTGTGTGATGTTTAATTACTCTACGATAACGTCCAGATTGTCGGCTACCTGCTGCTTAAAGTCAGCGATTGCCTGCTCACGGGACTTGTTGCCCGATGTATACTCACGAGTCTGGTCTCTCCAGTACTGGTTGATGGTCTCGTCGTACTGTGTCAGGTTGGTACCCTTCGCATACTGATTCGCGGGAACGAATGCCTCAAACATGTTCTGTCCGCCAAGGAAATCAACGGAACCGTCGGATTTGGTCATAACCGTGCCGCTTGCCACCGCATCCTTTGTGCCGCCTTCACCGTTTAAGGTACCGTTCGCCCACTTATACTGTAAACCTTCCTCAGAGCTGTCCAGCGTGATCCACTCGATGATCTTGCCGACCGCTTCCGCCTTCTGGGAATCCTTGTTTGCAAGAATCCATGTGCCGCCCCAGAAGAAACCGATGGGAGGCGTGCAGACTGCCCAGTCGCCGTATGTACCTTCGCCTACGGCTGCACCGCCGCAGTTAGGTGCCATGGTGTAGTTGATCAGCCAAGCGGGTCCGAAGAAACCGAAGATACCCTTCTCTCCTTCGCCCTTCATGTCGGCAAACCATGCATCCTGCCAGTCCTGTGTATCATTGTGGTAACCGTTGTCCTTTAACTTCTTGGAGAGGTCAAGGAACTCTTCACGCTTCGGATCGATGGTGAGCTTGCCGTCAACGATCCAGCCCTGATCGGAGCTGTTCTCAACTGCGTGCCAGATATCACCGTCTCCGGATACAATGCCGTAACCCTTTGCCTTCAGATCTTCCGCCGCTGTGAAGAACTGATCCCAGCCGGGGCCGATCTTCTTCTCGATCTCAGCCGGATCATCTGTGCCCCATACATCCTTAGCAATGGAACGACGGTAAATAAATGCGCCGCCCGTCGCCTGATAACCGAGACCTACCAGCTGTCCGTCGGTGTTGGTTCCGATATCAACCGTGTACTGCGCGATATCCGCTTCCTTTAACTTCGCATCCACATCGATGCCCATATCCGCGTAAGGCATTGCATACCCGCTTGCATCGCCCTGTGTATACTTCAGCACGAACGCAGCCTCAGCGCAGTAGAGGTCGGGAGCTTCCGCACCGCCCGCTGCCAGCGCCTGATCGAGAGCAGGCTGGTAAGCGCCGTCTGTGGTAGCAATAATTGTGGTATTGATGTCATAACCGAAATCGGGATGGGCCGCGATATATTTCTCGATCATGCCGGGCACCTCATCGGTAAACGCCCATACATTGATCGTACCGGAGCCGCCTGCGGAACCGGAATCCGCTGCAGGCGCCTCAGCCTCACTTCCGGAATCTTCTGCGTCCGCTGCCGGAGCTTCCGCCGTCCCGCTGTTGCCTGAATCTGCCGCCGGTGCACCGCCGCCACAGCCCGTCAGAAGAGACGCTGCCATACAGCCGCACAACATACATGCTAAAAACTTTTTCATCTTTCATCCTCCTTTGCTTTTACACTTTTTTTGCCTCCGCTATCTTGTATGATTTGATAGTGTATCTCTATTTTATTCAGTTATATTTGTTTATTCTTTACATTTTTTGCTCTTGATTAAACAATTATTGCTAAATGAAAGCAAAAAAACGAGTCATTCCTTTGTAATAATTAACAAAACCGGTCAAAAAATCCGTTCATTTTTGGTCTTGACAAATTTTTTTCTTTTTGATAAACTGTAACACGGTGACAAAAGGAACAACCTTTTCGTCAGGCTGCTGTGGCTCAGTCGGTAGAGCGTCGCATTGGTAGTGCGGAGGTCACGGGTCCGATTCCCGTCAGCAGCTTTTCTAAAAGCCTTGAGTATTCAGGGCTTTTGTTATTTCTGTTTAGTAGGTAATTGTGCTCTGATTTATGAATTTGTTGGAGTTTTGTTAACATCATGTAAAATGGGTTACAATTTTCCGAAAAGCCTATGAATCGACCATTTATATTTATATATGGTTCTCCCTTTCGGAAAGCGGGCAAATTCCTTTTTAATATCCATTCTGCGAGGATTTTACCAGAATGAAATTAGAGCCGCCTTAAAATCGATTCTACAAGGTCAGAGCCGGGAATGATTCCAAACAAAGAAAATAAAAGGAATAAAAAACAAAAAAAATATTAAAAAACTTGTTGCCAAAACAAAAAATATGGAGTATAGTGTTAGAAAATAGAAAAAGAGCCGAGTGGTAAGATTACAAAGAGTATATTAGAATATATTAGTGCTTAGTTGAGCGAGAATGTCAGTGACAGAATTAGTCACAACATGACATCTGGCTCTTTTTTTGCGTTCATATCAATTTGAAGCAGAAAGGAAGTACAACAGTATGGATACGAAAGAATTATCTTATGAGGTTATTGAAAGCATAGGCGTTATTTCCGAAAAGAACAATTACACGAAAGAAGTTAACATTATCTCATGGAACGGCAAACCGCCAGTATGCGACATTAGAGGTTTCAGAGTTGACAAAGAGAGAGTAAAGCACCCGTTAAAAGGAATATCCATGAGCAAGGATGATTTGGTGGCTCTGAAAGAACTCCTCTCCCATGTTGAGTTGGAGGTATAGCCATGAGTGATGCTAATAAAGTGAAGTTGAACAAGAAGAAATGCGAAACGGGAATGGACACACTTGAATTCTCCATTACTTTAGAGGGTATGGAAAACCTATCATTTGATGAAGAAACACTTCCAAACAAAGCGGATAAATCAATTGTAACGGTGAAGTGTGTCAACGGCAAGGTCAGTGGTTCTGTTAATGCAGTACACTGTATAAGAAATACGAATGCGGAGCCGTTTTCATTAACTGATTGTATAAAAATGGAAATTGTGCGTAACAAAGTGTTTAACTTCATTCGTGACTACCTTAAAAAGAATTTGGGGAGCAAGTATGAGGACAAATATTTTGAGAATTCAAGAGTAACATCTCTTGAAGTGAATATAACAAGGCCATGTGTAGGTAAAGCATTGCCATCTGATATGTGCCATTTTTTCAACGTAGTGTTCGGTAAAGCAAAAGTTTTTACAGACCGCAAGCCAGGTTCAAGATGCGATATAGTAAAGGACGGTATTGTGTACGAGAAAAAGCACTTGTATCAGTTGAAAATCTATGACAAGGAAAAAGATCTTCATAGACAAGGTGTTCCAATCGCAGAAAGAAAATCATTCCGTCTGGAAGTGGTTTTCAAAGACAGAAAATTGAATAGTATGTTTGGCGAGAATAAAAGAACACTGGATAATGTTTTGTCTGCAAAATCGCTTGATGTAATGTGCAGAGCTTACAAAGAAGTATTTGACGAAATAATAGAACAGCATATCATACCGTGGCTGAACGACTGTGTAGCCGATTTGTTCGAGAGCCTTACACAAAGTGAAAGCGGTAATGAAATATCAGATACTATCATGCGCCACAAAAACATTATAGTTGATATGGAGTGCCTAAGACGGGCGTTAAAGAGGTGGTACAAGTTTAGAGGTGTTGAAGACCGTTCAAAACAGATGATACATAAATACCGTAACAAGGATTTAGGGCTTGCGGAGGACGTACTTAAAACACTCCGAGCCTTTCATCTGGCGGCAGGATAACATTTGTGTTTTGGTAACCAATTTGGTGACCTTTTCCGTGTTTTGGGAAAGTGTATATATTTCCACGAAAGGCTATATTGCATATGGTTCATAGGGGTATATATGATGGTTAGTGATAGGTTTATCAATGTTTGAGTAGTTTCACGATTGGTCCATAATAAGGACAAGAGAGGATAAGGATATCAATAAAATAACAATATAGGAGTGTGGTGTATATGGTTGAGCGATTGACAACAGATGTACCGTTGCAGAGAGAGCCGAGGACAGGACGAGAAGCGTATGTTATGCTTATTGATTCCTTGTCTGCGGAAATCGAGGAAAAGAAAAAGATACTGGCAGAAATGAAGAATGTAGATGTTAAATGTAAGTTCATCAGTATGTGGCATAAGGTTGTGCGAAACATAAATATCTATGATTTGTAAAGGTGGTGATGAATAATGCCATTTGCAAAAGGGGTGAGTGGTAACAAATCTGGTCGTCCTAAGCAGACACCAGAGGAAAAAGAAGAAAAGGAACGCTTCAAGGAGTTATTGAAATCTGCTACTGTTACGGCTCTTACAAATATTATTCAAATTGCAAACGATAAGCATAGTCGTGATAGGTTCAAAGCGAATGCGTACTTGATTGATAAGGCATACGGCAACAACGCAGTGTTTCTGCCAGAGGGTATGGAAGATAATGAACCAGTACAGATAATCATTACACCATACCGTAAAGAAGTAGAAAACGAAGATGAAGACTGGGGCGAAGAATACCCCGACGAAGAATGGGAGGAATAAAACAATGGCTGTAAATGTAATATCAAGATACAATAATCTGTTTAACAGAATCAAAAAGGCAACGGTTGAGGACGCAAGCGAACTGTTTTATGACGTTAGAAATTTCTATGCCGAGTGCAAGGAAATTGATAGTGTCAGTGCAAGGCGGATTGTCGATAAGTATGTCGAGAAGTTTCAGCAGATGTTGGACGACAATACGGCAGCTTACAACAAGAAGAATGAAAAGTTGAATGAAGCGAAAAATGAACATTATGACTTTACCGGTGAGAAAGATGATACGGGAGCAGTTCAGACTATGTTATTACAGCTTATGGGAAGTCTGCCAAAAGCAAATAACAAAGCTAATGCCTACGCTATAAACACCACGATAGATAAGGCTCTAAAATCTGGTGTTATTGGTTGTCGGGCTGTTCTGGCTCTGGCTCAATATCCGGCTTATGAAGATATAGTAAACGAGCGGCAGAGAGCGAGAGCTGTTAGTGGTTCAAAATCATCTGCGCAGAGAGCTTTTGAAAACCTTATGGAAAAAACACAGGCTGAATACGGAAAGCAGTGTGTAGCGTTGTATCATCAAGGGGCAAGGCTCCGTAGGCTGAATAAGAGGGTTGACAGCTTTATGAAATCGATTCGTGAAGATGAAGCTAATGCCGCCAATGTTACCCGGCCTTCATTCTGGGGAAGTGATGATGTTGCAGAAGTAATGAGAATGCAGGCATAAAGTAATATGAGTGTCAGAGATAGGCAAAAATCAAATTGAGAAAATAATAAAAGCGGTTGCTAAGTTTTAGTCCGAGTGTCCGAGTTGGAAATAACAGCAAACGGGCAACGGTGCAATCTTTCAGTAGAATTTGCATTTTGTCCCCTATTCACGAAAGGGAGCAATCAAAATGAAAAATGCAAATACAGCAGTAAAAAATAATTTCAGAGTAATTGAGGGCGATAATACCAAACAGTTTGCAGATAATGGGGATTTGCAGAAACTTCCCGTCATGAAGTCAATCAAGGAAATGGTGGAGCTGACGGGGCTTTCCTATATGCACCTTAGAAATTTATGTTTGGAGAACAAAATCGTTCATATCAGAGCCGGAAAGAAGTACCTTATCAATTACAATAGGTTCTGCGACTATCTGAACGGTATCGGGTAGTAGGTGGGAACGTGTGAATACACCATGCTAACAATGTGTACTTTGTAAGACCGTCCAGACAACGGCGAAAAAAGACTTAAAATCTTTGCGAAATTATTTTTAAGGATTCTTGAAATCGGCTGTTGACTTTTTAAGACTAATTGGAGAAGATATAACCAAGAACAGAACAAACGTTCGATAGTCTTTAAAAAAGGAGGTTGCCAAGTATGTCAAGGGTTGAGTTGCTAGAACGCAAAATCGAAGACATGGAAAATAAGGGGTACGGCTGTATGTTCACCGACTTCGGAACTGAAAAGCTGTTCCCCTACGAAATGTTTACAAGTGAGATGATGGAAAGAGTTACGGCTCTGTACTTCGTGCAGATGACAGACGAAATCTTTGAAAATGGATTGGATAGTCTGGACTGTGTATCTTACATCAAATCAGAGTTCTAAGATTGGAGGAAATGCAAATGAAAACGGTTGCTTATCACAGAACGAGTACAGTAGACCAACACCTCGATAGAGGTATCGCAGAGATTACAAAGTATTGTGCAGAGCATGACATTGAGTTATACAAAAGCAAAGTGTATACAGACCAGCAGACGGGCAAGAATTTCAATCGTCCCCGCTATCAGATGTTGAAAGAAGAAATCCTCGAAAGTGGCGATACGTTAATTGTAACGGAGCTTGACAGATTGGGGAGAAACAAAAAAGCTACTCTGAATGAGTTGCGGTTCTATCAGGACAATAATATCCGTGTCATGGTTTTGGAATTGCCTACTACCCTACTCCCGATTGAGGATATGGAGAATTCAATGGCAAAGATGATGTTGGAAACCATAAACAATATGATGATTGAGTTATACGCAAGTATGGCGCAGGCTGAATTGGAAAAAAAGGAAAAGCGCCAGCGTGAGGGAATCGAAGCAAAGAAAGCAAGAGGTGAATGGAGCGATTACGGTCGTCCCCGTGTAATGCCCCTGAATGAATTTGCAGAGAGGTATCAAGCGGTGGAGCGTGGAGAAAAAAGACCCTTTGAGTTGATGAGGGAATTGCAGATGAATAAAGCTACTTTCTATCGCTACAAGAGGTTGTTAAAGAAAGAGGTCGAGTAAATGGCATCCTTAAAGAAAAATGTAAAAAAGAATGGCGAGGTCGTCTACAGAATACAGATTACACTGTATGATAAAGTAACACACAAGGGCAATGCGAAAGTGATTACATTCAAACCGAATCAGAGTGCCACTCCAAAACAGCAGGAGAAAGAAGCCCAGAAGTATGCTATGGAGTGGGAAGATAAATTGAAACGTGGCGAAAGTTATGAGGGCGAGGAAATGACCTTTGCAGACTTCGCCGAGAAGTGGTTAGAATCCCGAAAAGAAGATTTAGCGTATTCTACATATATCGGTTATGTGCAGATTGTAAATAATAAGATTGTACCTGCTCTCGGGCGGTATAAGGTAGCAAGGATAAAGCCGCCAGTGATTGAGGAATTTTATAAATCGTTGGTCGGCACTCTTGCAAATGGTTCAATCCAGAAAGTGAAGAATGTTTTAAGCGGTATGTTCCGTACTGCGGTACGGTGGCAGATGATACAAGTTAATCCATGCAGAGATGCGAAGCTGGCAAAAAATAAGGACGAAGAAACCACGCTGAAGTATTTCACTCCCGAACAGTCGTTGATGTTCCTGCAATCATTGGATATGGAATTTGAAACGGTTGTCCGGGGGCATGAACGGAAAGACGATACCGGCAAATACTATCTTGTGCCAGATTATACGGAATCAAGAAAGCTGCCGTTACAGTTGAAAGTGTTTTATACATTATCTCTGTATTGCGGTTTCCGAAAAGGCGAGACGCTTGCCCTCCACTGGAAAGATATTGATTTTGAGAATCACACGATCAGTATTTCAAAGGCGGTCGGCAAGGGAGAAGAAGGAACGGTTATCAAGAAACCGAAAACGACTACATCAATCCGCACTGTAACATTTCCCGCTGATTTGACGCCTTTGTTGAAGCAGTATAAAAGCGAATACAATCAATATCGGTTCAGTCTCGGTACAACGTGGCAAGGGAACGGAAATCTGTTTATACAAGACGATGGCAAGCTGATGGGGCGTTCCACCTCATATCAAGCGTATAAGCGCCATATACGGCGATATAATGAATGGGTGAGGGAAAACCCCGAAGAAGCAAAGAAACAGCAGTTAGAACCGTTACCAGAGATACCCTTGCATGGGTTACGGCATTCATGTGCTACTCTGCTGAATTATCTGGAAGTGAATATAATCGACATCAGTAAGATTTTAGGTCATGCGAAAAGTTCTACGACAATGGATATATACGCTCATTCATTCGAGGAGCAGAACACAGAAGCCGCTAACAAACTGAATGATTTCTTAGTAAACAATAAGCGTAAACAAGCATAATGCAAATGAGAGCCAGAGGATTTAGGTCCAACGGCTCTTATTTGTTGTTTTACTCCTTGCTCTTAATCTCCATGTTGTCGAGAGCATATTGCAGAGCCATACCAATCAATTCGTTTCGTGAACGGTTGGTTTTAATAGAGAGTTCGTTATATGCCTCTTGTAATGCTTTGTCTATGCGGATAGTCATGGTTACGGCTTTGTCTTCCTTTGGTACTACAACGAATTTTTCCATAGTCTCAAAATACCTCCATAGATTTTGAATACATTATAATGTGAGCTGGTATTCGTGTTCTATGACACATAACGAAATGATATTTAATGCAAAAGTGATGTGAAATATAGATTGAACTTTGAGTTGTTGTGTGATAGTATGTATCTATGAATATTCAGCACGAAACGTGCAGGGAGTTGATAGGTACATGTTAAACATTCAGACCGCCGAACAGATATTAGCCGATAGCGAAAAATTACTTATCGGCATGAAGAAATACAAGCGTATTATGGACAATCTTTACTGGACAGACGTTTCTGCAGACAAAGATTTTCAACGTGCATTTAATGATTTCTTTGTCATGCGTTCCAGAAAGAGCCAGTATTACGATAGGTTCTATTTGTTCCTCGAACAGAAGAAACACAAGGGGGTAAGTTTTGAGGAAACGCTGGACTATCTGAAAGAAGCCGAGGGGCAGCTTGAATTATCGTTTTCCAGTAAGCTGATCCATGTTATCAATCCGAACAGACCTATATGGGATAAAATCGTTGCAGAAAACCATTTCAAGATGAAACTGCCCGGCTATGGCGGAGATACAACTATCCGTCAAAAGGAGATTATCAAGCTGTACCATGAGTATTGCAGTCGTTTTTATGAATATCTGGATTCAGCCGACGGACAAACTATCCTCCGATTGTTTAATGATAAATACCCTCATACCGGCTTTACGGACGCTAAAAAGATTGATTTTATTATGTGGGTGGACGGCTGATTGCCTGTGCCCTTTTTTCCAGAAATTGGGTATAGTAAAGGCATCAAAAAAGAAACGGAGGTTAAAATCTATGTTTGGTAAAAGTGCAGAGGATAAGGCGGCAGAGAAACAAGCAAAGCAGGAGGCAAAGGACAGGGCGGCTATGGAGAAGTTCGGACTGGACTTCGACAGCTACACCGAAGCTGATATAAGACGCAAAAATATCAATTCGGCGAAAGAGATAGCCGGAAGTCTGGCAGGCTCCAAGATGTATTCATTCGGCAGTCTGTTTACTGGAAGTGCAAACGAAACATTTTCCCTTGAATTGGCAAGGGCGCAGGTGGAACAGAATTTCATCTTAATGCGGCAGAATGAGGAAATTATACGGTTACTGAAAAAGATTGCGGAGGGTTAAGCATGTATGAGGCATTAACGGATTATTTACCGAAGATTCAAGATTCCGATTCATGGGTGAGAGATACATCTTGTTATATAGACTATACTCCGACCGTAAATGAATTTAGAAAAGAAATTTTTACCTTTATGGATAATCACCCGGAGTATGAATTGAACCGCTATATGGATACGTTGAGAACAATCGGTACTGAATGGGGAACAAGAGGTTTGCAGAGAGTAGATGTTTCCGACTTGGACGGTAAAGTAATTATGGCGTTGCTTATGGCAGCGGAACGAGGGGAATACAACAGCCAGGGTGTGATACTTGACCTTCTGGAAAGCGGAACAATCCAAAAGTGGCTCCTGCGGCTAAAGGAATTAGGCAACTAAACGGAATCAGCCTTGACCCTTGCGGTTGGGGCTGTTTTCAATTCCGCTTGACTTGTTGTCAGCTTTTTGTTAGAATCTTGTTAGTAAAGCTACAACGCACAGTGAAAAAGTACGAAGAGCTGTTAAAAGAACTCCGCTAAAATACAGCGTTTCACGCAACATCAGGCAAAGCCGAGATAACACAGATAAAGCGTTATTGCTTTTTGGTAGTGCGGAGGTCACGGGTCCGATTCCCGTCAGCAGCTTCCTAAACCCCGTCGGTTCAGAACGGGGTTTTTTCCATTTTTTAATCAACGGAGAAATTATGCGCGAAGATTACACAAGGTACAGCGACGAAGAACTTTTGATCCGTCTGCGGGACGGCGAACCGGGAATCACGGATCACATTATGAATAAGTATAAAAATCTGGTCAGAAGCAAGGCGAAATCCATGTACATCCTCGGCGCGGACAGCGAGGATCTGATTCAGGAAGGCATGATCGGACTGTTTAAGGCGATCAGAGACTACGACAGCGGCCGGGACGCCAGCTTTTTCACCTTCGCGGATCTGTGCGTCTCCAGACAGATGTACACGGCAGTGCAGGCCTCCAGAAGACAGAAGCATATCCCTTTAAACAATTATATCTCCCTTTACGGTAATGCCTCCGAGGGACAAGGCGGCGAGGAGGAGGCGCTTGTCAACATGCTTGCCTCCGGCTCCGGCTTAAATCCTGAGGAACTTGTCATAGATAAAGAAAATGTAGACAGGCTGGAAATGCTCATAGAACGGGAACTGAGCAGTTTTGAAAAACAGGTGTTAGACCTGTACCTGACGGGGATGCGCTACCAGCAGATCGCGAAAGTCCTTGGCCGGGACGACAAATCAACGGACAACGCCCTCCAGAGAATCAAGTCGAAACTCCGAAGGGCGATGAAATGACAGACAAATCTTCCCTGCTCCGGGAAACCGGGCGCACTCTTCCTATTTCCCCACTGCGCTGTGCGGACAGCCCCCGCACCCGCCACAGTCCTTCGCCACATCCTCGCTGTACAGTTCTCTGGGACTCGTGAGCAGGCACACCGCCTGCGCGGAAATACCCTCACCCTTTCCGGTAAAGCCAAGCCCTTCCTCGGTGGTCGCCTTCACATTCACTTGAGACACCTCTATGCCGAGCGCGCCTGCAATGTTCGCCCGCATCTTTTCAATGTATGGGCGCATCTTGGGCGCCTGGGCGATGATCGTGGCGTCGATGTTTTCCACCAAAAACAGGTTTTCCGTAAGGAGCGCCGCCACATGCTCCAATAGCTTTACGGATGAAATCCCCTTGTAGGCGGGATCGCTGTCCGGGAAATGCTTTCCGATATCCCCCAGCGCCGCAGCCCCTAAAAGCGCGTCCATAATGGCGTGCAGCAGCACATCCGCGTCGGAATGGCCGAGAAGCCCCTTCTCATAGGGAATCTCCACCCCGCCGATGATACATTTTCTGTCTTCCGTCAATCTGTGTACGTCATACCCCATTCCAATTCTCATCGCGTCCCCTCCGCTTTCCCTACGTAAATTTTCGTTTATTATATCATAATCGGGGACACATAGGCACAAAAACAGAAAAAAAGAATCGCAAAGCAATTCTTTTTTCGCAAACTGCCAATCAATTTTTCCTGCCCGAACCTAAAATACGCTTACAGAAAATCCCGGACATCACGGTGGCAATAACCCAGCCCACAGGCCAGGAAAGCCAGATTCCTGTCTCCTGCCAGAATCCCGAAAATACAAAGGCGAGAATCACGCGCAGAATCAGATCCGTAAAGGTGGCCGCCATAAACTGTCTCATCCGCTCCGCCCCCCGCAGCATACCGTCCGCCACCAGCTTAACCGCGATCAAAAAGTAAAAGGGCGACACGATCCGAAGAAACATCATACCCGTCTGCAGGGCGCCGCTGCCCGTATCTTCCAGAAAGAGCTGCATCATGGCCTGCCCGAAAAAGAAGTAGGCAAAGGAGAAAGGCAGCGCCACGAGAAGCGCCATCTTAAGCCCCGCATAAAGTCCCTCTCTGATCCGCTCCCTGCGGCCCGCGCCAAGGTTCTGGGCCGTAAAGCCGGAAACGCCGTTTCCAAGCGTGGTAAAGCCCGTGATAACGAAGGTATTTAGCCTGATGGCGGCCGAGTATCCGGCGATCACGCCGGAGCCGTATGAATTGACTAGCCCCTGAATAAAAATGTTGCCGACAGACACAAAGCTCTGCTGTAAAATACTAGGCACCGCAATCAGGCTGATCTTTTTCAAGAGCGTCCATGAGAAAAGCGGCGGTTTCCCCTCACATGAAACGCCTCCCAGCCTCTTAGCAAAGGTGACAAGCGCAAGCACGCAGGCGATTCCCTGCGCGATAAAGGTGGCCCACGCCACACCCGCCACGCCCCATGAAAAGACGGCCACAAACACAAAATCCAACACAATATTCCCAAGCGACGACCCGATCAGAAAATAGAGCGGCGTCGTGGAGTCCCCCAGCGAGTTGAACATGCCAGTGGTCACGTTATACAAAAAAAGAAAGACAAAGCCGCCTATGTAAATCTTTAAGTAAAGCGCTCCGTCCCCAAAAATATTTTCGGGCGTCCGTATCATATGCATCATCGCCGGGGTAGTGAGAAGCCCTGCCACTGTCAGAACCGCCGAGAGAACCGTTCCCGTAAGCAGAATCGTCGTCACAGCCGTGCGCACCTTCTCGTACGCCTTCGCCCCGAAAAGTTGGGATAACACCACCGAACAGCCAATGTTGCTCCCCACCGCCACCGCCATAAAGATCATGGTGATCGGGTAGGACGCCCCCACCGCCGCCAGCGCATCTTCGCCCGCAAACTTTCCGGCAATCATACTGTCCGCCATATTGTAAAGCTGTTGAAACACCACGCTGATAAACATGGGCAGCGTGTACTTGATTAAAGTCTTTTGCGACTCTCCCTCCGTCAAATCCTGAATCATACCAACCTCCATATCACAGCATCGCTGTGACTCAAAATCCACGGACGAACAAGTTCGTCCCGGAGAATGACCGTATTTTGGGCATTCTCCTGTGTGAGAAAAGTCAGCCTTGCTAAACTTCTCACACCATGCCTCCTGACCTCATCTGTATTACAGCGATAGAAGCCTGTCAAGCAGCCTGTCAGCCACTTCCTCCTTGGAAAGCAGCGGCAGTTCTTCCGTTCCATCCTTTGTAATCAAGGTCACCACATTGGTGTCCGTACCGAACCCCGCGCCTGCCTGTCTCAGATGGTTGGCCACGATCATGTCAACCTTTTTCTTCTCAAACTTAGCCCGGGAATTTTCCAAAAGATGCTCTGTCTCCATGGAAAACCCGCATAAAATCTGCCCTGCCCGTCGATTCTCACCAAGCCACGAAAGAATGTCCTCCGTGCGCTCAAGCGAGACAGACAACTCCCCTTCCTTCTTCTTCATCTTCTCATCCGCCGCCACCGCCGGACGGTAATCTGCCACCGCCGCCGCCTTGATTATGATATCCTGCTTAGCAGCCGCATCCTTGACCGCCTGCGCCATATCCGCCGCAGAGACGACAGGCACCACCTGTACGCCCATGGGCGGGGTCAGTTCCACTTTTCCCGACACAAGTGTAACATCTGCACCGCGGCGCACCGCCGCAGCCGCGACGGCATATCCCATTTTTCCTGTGGAATGGTTGCTGATATACCGCACCGGGTCCAGCTTTTCCTGTGTCGGCCCGGCAGTGACAAGCACCTTTTTCCCTGCCAGATCTTTGGGGGTAAGCGCCCGCAAAACCGACTCGTACAAAACTTCCGGCTCCGGCATTTTTCCTTCCCCGGTATCTCCGCACGCCAGATAACCGCTGGCCGGAACAACCACCTCCATGCCGTAGTCCTTAAGCCTGCTTATATTATCCTGCACAATCGGATTTTGATACATTCTTGTATTCATCGCCGGTGCAAAAATCTTCGGACACTGGCAGGCCAGAAGCGTGGTAGTCAGCATATCGTCCGCAATCCCGTGGGCCGCCTTGGCGATCACGTTGGCGGAAGCCGGGGCCACAAGAAAGACGTCCGTCTGCTTCGCCAGCGACACGTGCTCCACCTGAAACTCAAAATTCCGATCAAAGGTGTCGACCAGACACCTGTTCCCTGTCAGTGACTCAAAGGTGATGGGATTGATAAAGTTCGTGGCATTTCGCGTCATAATCACCGTCACATCCGCCTGCTTCTTCACAAGCATACTGGCAAGTGATGCGATCTTGTAAGCCGCGATGCTGCCCGTCACCCCTAAGACAATGTGTTTTCCTTTTAATAACATCCGTTTTCTCCCACAATCCGCCTGTCCGGCCCGCTTCTAAATACTGCGCCAGGCCGAAACTTGAGTATAACACTTGCTATCATTCCATATTCCTGCGATAAATCAGCCCCAGCCCTTTCAGGGTAAGCTCATTGTCGCACACGATTTTTCTTTTACAGTGGGGCACGATGCTCCCCGCAAGTCCGCCCGTAGCTACCACCTGCGCTTCGTATCCAAGCTCGTCGTAAATCCGCTCGATCATACCGTCCAGACATGCCGCCTGTCCCATCACGATACCGCTCTTCATACAGTCGATGGTGTTTCTGCCAATCACTTTCTTCGGCGGTTCCAGACTGATGCGCGGAAGCTGTGACGTGCGGTTTACGAGCGAATCCAGAGAAACCTTCGCTCCCGGCAGAATCATGCCGCCGATATAGTTTTTCTTCTCGTCTACTACGCTGATGGTTGTGGCCGTACCCATGTCGATCATAATGATCGGCGCGCCGTAATAGTGCAGCCCCGCCACCGCGTTGACGACCAGATCCGAGCCGAGCTGCGCCGGGTTGTCCATCAGAATGTTTAAGCCTGTCTTAAGCCCGGGCCCCACCACAAGCGGGGTCTTGTGAAACAGCTTTTCCAGACTGGATTTCACGATATTATTGAGAGGAGGCACGACGGAGGAGATAATGCTCCCGGTGATGTCCTCCACACCGATGCGGTAGAGATCAAATAACGCCCGAAATTCTACTACATATTCCAGTTCCGTGCTCGCCTGATTGGTGGAGACGCGCTCCACGAAGCACACCTTCTCTCCGTCCATACAACCGATGACAATGTTTGTATTGCCGATGTCAACTGCTAAAATCATGCCTCTTCCCTGCCTTTTTTGTATTGTACTCGCAAACCCGCGCTTTCGCGCTCCTCGTCCGTTTTCATCGGACGTTTGCTTATATTTTATTAATTTTGTTTGTCAGATCTTTCTCGCTGCTAGCAGCGCGGCGTCCTCCGCCTCGTGCCCCTTATTCGCATACAGGGGCTTCACTCTGGTCAGCGCCAGGCCAACGCCCGTCACAATGATAGCCGCGACCACAGCCTCCACCACGCCGTTGAATGCCACCACGCCCATGATGACGTCCAGCACCGCGTCGCCAGCCACACCCATGGCATTCGCGTAGTCGTCCTTATACAGAATGAAAATGCCGCTCATCACGAAGAGCGTGTTGGTAAAAGCGCCTGCAAGTCCCGCATAGGAGATCGCAATATTGGCGGATGCTTTCTTCATGCCGCCCGCGGTCAGCACTGCCATGAGCGCTGCGCCCGCTGCCAGGCCGATCACCGTGCAGACTACTGCGCTGAGCGCCTCCGGGAACAGCCGCATCAAAAACGCCCTGACGGAGGCAAATAATATAACAGCTGCTACTAAATCCACAACAATCTTCCCCGCCTTGTTATCGCCCTTCACGATCCTGCGGATCAGGAGCCATACAAAGTAGGGAACCACGCCGACTAAAATACGCGGCACAAAACAGATGTACAGGCTCTTAAAAATACCCGACACCCCTGCAACCTGATAGGCCAAAACCGGCGAAAACACAAACGCCGAAGCCGTAGCTGCCTTTACTGTGTTGTTGATTAAGCTGGTGAGTCCAAATACGAATCCTAAAAATGCACCTTTCTTC
>CARUOB010000020.1:33280-43619 GCA_949076555.1 uncultured Lachnospiraceae bacterium
GGATATATCCCAGCGGTGTGAATGCCATAATCACAATTATGGCGGTGAACAGTGCCGTAAGCACAAGTTCATAAGTCTTTTCATTTTTCATGGTACAATCCTCCTGTTATTATTCTCATACGAGGTAACCGTTCCGTACCTTCACATTCACGTCCTGTTCTTATGGTCTGTGCAGTAAATGTCTGTGGCTGTACTGAAATAGTTACAAACGAGATACAATACGGTGGTATCATACCACATTGCTGTTTTCTTGACAATTAAACTTTCAAAAAACACATGTTATGTATCAAAAAAAAGACAGCCCGTCGGACTGTCTTTTCTCTCGTTTTAGTAATTCTCCGGCTTCACCTGGAAATAGGACTGGGGGTGCTTGCACACGGGGCAAAGCTCCGGCGCTTTCTTGCCGATCACGATGTGACCGCAGTTTAGGCACTGCCATACGCAGTCGCCGTCCCTGGAGAATACGACGCCGTCCTCCATGTTCTGGATCAGCTTGCGGTATCTCTCCTCGTGCTCCTTCTCGATCTTTGCCACACCTTCAAAAAGCAGGGCAAGTTCCTCAAAGCCTTCCTTTCTCGCATCCTCCGCAAATCCCGCGTACATATCCGTCCACTCGTAATTTTCACCCTCGGCCGCGTCCCGCAGATTCTCTCTTGTCTCCGGAATAGCGCCGCCGTGCAGATACTTAAACCAGATCTTGGCATGTTCTTTCTCGTTTGCCGCCGTCTCCGCGAAAATATTCGCCATCTGCACATAGCCATCCTTCTTTGCCTTGGACGCATAATAAGTATACTTCGTGTACGCCTGCGATTCCCCGGCAAATGCCGCTAACAGGTTTTTTTCCGTCTTTGACCCTTTCAAATCCATAACAGACCCTCCTTTTTTATCAGTGTTACCATTTTACACCAAATCTTTCCTCTTGTCTTGCGAAAACTTAAAAGCAGGAAAAACAGCGCTACTTCACCGTCACTTGAAAACACACCGCCTCTTCTTTCGAAAGCGTATTTGTGGCCGTCACCTGATAACTGCCCGGCGTCCGCGCGGTCAATACGGCCTCATAGGTGGACTTGCCTGCCTTGACCTTCAGGCCGTTCTTCGGCAGGCCCTCTGAAAGGGGTGTCACCGTCCATTTCAGTTTATCCGTCTCCACGGCCCGCATCAGCCTGCTCACCTGCGCGTACAATGCACAACTGTCTCCCGGTTTCATCACCACCCCGTCCGTCGGCACTTCCACCGGTTTCCTGGTTCGGTCGTTCTTCAGTTCTTCCACATCGGCATACCGGATTTTCATGGTCTTGTCCGTTGCAAGCATATCCTTTTTGGTGGCAAACGCTTTCTTTGCGGAAGCGGCCGACTCCGCCTCCCCAACATATTTGGCCTGCAAAATAACGGAATATTTCTTATTGGCAGAAAGGCCGCCAAGTCGAAAGGTATTTATCGTTATCCCGTCAAAACCATTCTTTGTCACCGTCTCTGCGTCAGTCTCGGAAATCGTCCGTTTCGCCCCGCTCACCTCATCCGTCAAAAGCGCCTCATACCGGATTCCTGCACTCTGCTCTCCCACCAGCAGATGGGTAAACCGGATCTCGGCCGTGGTATCCTTTGGCACAACGCTCTTAATCACCGGCGCTGTGGGCGGTACGGAAGCTCTGATGCCGTCTGCTGCCGCCGACACGCTCTCCTGCGTGCTATTCTCTGACACACTCTCTTCCTCCGTGTCCTCCGTACTATTCTCCGACACGCTCTCTCCCGCCGTGTCCTCCGCGCTATTCTCTGACACGCTCTCTCCCGCCGTGTCCTTCGTGCTGTTTTCCGACACGCTCTCTTCCTCCGTGTCCTCCGTACTATTCTCCGACACGCTCTCTTCCTCCGTGTCCTCCGCACTATTCTCTGACACGCTCTCTTCCTCCGTGTCCTCCGCACTGTTTTCCGACACGCTCTGCTCTTCCCTGTTCTCTGTCAGTCCGCCGCTCTCCGCGCTGTTTTCCGATATACTGTTGTCCGACACCGTCTCCTGGGAATCCTTCTCTTCCGAACCGGGCGTTTCCTCCTCTGCATCCTCCGGCCAAGAATCATCCGTTCCCGGTGTCTCTGCCTCCCGCAAAACGTCCTCCTTTTCCCCAAACGCTTCCTCCTCTCCCCAAAAGAAGGATTCTTCAACCGTATTATCGGAGATGCTTTCCACTGCGGCTGCAAGCTCCTGCGCCTTTGTCATATAACAGCTTTGCACCAGCAAAATCCCTGCCAGCGCGCAGACAATCCGCCTTTTGTACCGTTTCCATATCGTTGTCGTCTTATTCTTCATTCTCGTTTCCTCCCGCCTGCGCACTGCCTGAATCGGACTGATACGGCTTCACTTCCACCGTAAAACTGCACACCGTCTTCTTTGACAATGTGGATACCGCCTGCACCTTAACCGTGCCGCACCTGCTCAGTGTCAGCCTCGCCGCATAACTGTCGGAAGATGCCTTGACTGTCGCCGCACCCTTCGGATCAGCGGTCACGCTCCATTTGATGCGGTCCGTTCCCATGACCCTGTCATAGTCGCCCACATCCGCGAACAGCGCATAGGTCTGCCCGTTTCTTAACGCCACCACCGTATCATGCGTGATTTCCTGTCCCGCCGCATTGGCGTCCGCCCACAGCTCCTCCATACTCACGAGAGAAACCTTCATGCTGTTTTCCGCCGCGATCACAGGCTTTAAGGTGGTAAACCGCTTCGTGCCGGAAGCCTTCTGTACAGGCGGCCTGGAAACAGCCTGCTCCTGCGCTGTCGGCAGATAGTTTGCGGTCACCACAGCTTCATATGACGTGGCAGACGTCAGACCGTTTATGGTACAGCGATAGGCAGATACCTGTCCGTTCTTATAAGAGACCGGCTCGAACGTAAAGGTATTTTCCTGCCCGTCAATCTGCGGCGTTTCGCCGCCGTTTTCCTCTGTCCGCGCCCGGTAGGTCGTTTCTTTTCCCGTACTCTTGTCTGTCAGCGTCAGTGTATGGTAATACTGCGGGCCGTCCATCTCCCGCACTACGGCGCCGGGCTTAACGGTAATGTCCACGGAAGAATCCAGAACCGCCACTTTACTGATTGCCGGAGCGGGCATATCGTCTACCTTGATAACCGCATTCTTCGTATCGAGAAGTATTCTTCCTTCCCCGGCTTTATCATACAGCTTCACGGGTATGGTGAGGCTTGCTCCCTTCTTTTGTTCCCCTGTGGCCTCGTCCACCGGATATGCAAAGGGCGTAATCACCGCTTTCTCCTTCTCTCCCGCCGGGTATGTCACCGTAAGGCAGTCCGCTCCTGCCTTCTCCAGTTCGTCCACCATCGCCGCCAGATCCACTCTGTCCAGCCTAAACGCATCCGCGGAACCTTTCACATCGCATCCCACAATCGTCCAAACGGAAACTGACTGTCCCAGCTTTAACGTCGTCGTCTTATCTTTGATCGTCTGAAGGGATTTTAGCACTCTGATCTTAATTCTGTTGGATTCCCTTACCGCACCGCCGGAGTCCTTACCCGTCACATAAATCTCCGCTGTTCCGGCCTGCCCGCCGAGACTCAGTTTCCCTTTGTTTGTCACCTTGACTACCTTGGTGTTCGTACTCTTATAGGAAGGGCTCTTATAAACCTCTCCATCATTCTGCCACTCCTCCGCCGCAGAAAGCGTATATCTCACTTCCGCAGGGATCGCCTCGTTTGTCGGGTCCGTGTACACATAGCCGCCGTTTTCCTGATCGTTAAAGGAAACGGCCGCCCCGTCCGCGTCATAAGCGGTAAGCTGTATCCTCGTGATCACGGGCATCTTCGTCCTGATTTTGCCGCTCATCCACCCGGCACAGCTGATCTCCCCCGCCGCGTTTTCGGTCAAATTCCGCAGATAGAACACATAGAAAGTATTCGTACGCAGACCGCTCTCCCACGCCAGCCTGCCGTCTGCTGTCCGCGCCCTCGCTGTCACAACCTTCCCGTCAGCGTCCGGACAGAGCGCATCGGACAATCCGTCCTCAACAGCCTGCCTCTGTTCGTCAGTCATACTCTCCGGCAAACCCTTGTCCAGACCGGCCTGTGTCAGCGCTTTCTCCACAGCCGCCTTCCATGCTTTTGCATTGCTGCCAAGGCTGTCTGTGTAAGGTACGGCGTACCCTTCTGTCCACCGGCTGTTCGTATTCTTCTTCCATGTGGCCGCGGCGCTCACATCTTTCATCTCCGTGATCTTCACCCCGGAAGGGGCAGGTACCTGCTTCACGGTAATCTTTTTGACGGCCGAAACGACCCTGCCCTTTCTGTCAAGTCCGGCCGCGCGCACCGTCAGCGTCGCTTTGCCGGGTCTGAGCGCGCGCATCTCTCCCGTCACACGGTTCACACTGAGCACACTGCTGTCGTCCGAGATAAAACTTAACTGTATCTGATCCTTCTCGTAAGCTCTCGTCACCTTCACATCGGCGATCCGGCTCTGTCCCACATAGAGCGTGGAGGGAACCCCGTTGAACGCAACCTTTTTCGCCACATCCATACCCGCCGCATCGCTTTCCATATAGCAGTTTTGTGGCGCCCGCAAAGTGACGGTCTGGGTTCTCGTCTCCTTGCCCGCCCATTTGATCGTAACTGTCTGATCCTTCCCCTTCTCCATCTTGCAGAAGCAGTCCAGATATTTTTTATCCGGCCCCCAGCGGAGTATGCAGTCCGCAGATTCCGCCGTCGTATCTGAGAGAGCCTTGGTTCCCGGCATTGCCTCCGGTGCACCGATCCGCAGGGCCACATAGTTGCCCGCCTTCTCCGCAATGCCCGTGCTCTCCGTGTTGATTGCCGGGGAATATGCCACGGCATCGTAAACCGCCGTCACCTCTCTGTCATGATTCCGATAACTTACCATCGGGCCGGAAAGCTCGATTCCGGTCTCCTCCACCGCATCAGTCCGCTCCTGCACCGTGCCGCTTTCCCGAACCGGCGCCTTGACCAGTTTCGAGAAATCCATGGTATAGGCCGCCGCCTCATATTTGGACGCGCTCTCCTCCTCCGTATCGAAGTCGATGGCAATGGATACGGCCCCCTTCTCAATCGGAAGGAGCAGATCCAGATACCCCTCCTTCAGCGTGGAGTCCGCTTTCTTGTACAAAACGGTGTCGCTTCCCACGGAAATGCTGACCGACCCGTTATCATCCATCCTGTCCCGCTCTACCGTCAAGCGCAGCGCCAGAACATAATCCTGCTCATCCGAATCCGCAAAATATACCGGTTTCAAAGGATGCGCTTTATCATAAGGCGCCGCCTGAATGACATTGTCCTTAATTGTGTACTTCGCCTTTGTCCTGTCCGCAATGCCAGTAAACGCTCCGCCGGATACTTTGCTGATCTCCGCATCCGTCAGTGCTCTCAACGCAGCACCGCCAAGCGTGGTTGATGCCCCCGGCTGATAGTCAGTCACTGAGATCTTATCCATATAGGCCAGCTTAAAAGCCGTAGACAGATAAGGCGACTGCAAAGGCGCATGGGAGAAGGTACGTGAACCTTTTAAAAATCCCCTCTTCGGATCTTTCACCGTACAGTCCAGATAATAGAACTTCCCTTTGATTTTGACCAGATTATAAGCATGTGCGCCCGGGTCCAATCCCACCAGAACCTTGCTCTCCAACCCCAACTCCGCTGCAAGCCGCTGGAAAGAAAGGGCTGATCCGCCGCAGGTCGCCTTTCCGAGACACAGACCGCCATACGCCCAGTGGTACACCGGATCGCTGTTGTCATAGTGCATGGATGTGGAAACAAAATCGTAAAGCGCTTTCGCCCTGGCATACTCGCTTTTTCCTTTCAAACCCGCAAATCTGCCGTTCAGAAGCTCCGCAACCTTTGCGTCCACCGCCGCTTCCTGCTCCAATGTGGTCACATACTGTTTTGCATCCAGCTCCAGCTTATAATAATACTCATCGTATATTTTGACTGGATTGTCGAGATCAACATTAGATTCATTCTGGTGAAACGAAAAGAATGCATAATCCCCCTCCCAGGGCATCATACCGGGTCGTCCTTTGTTTATATCGAAAAGCTCCGCATGCATCCAGTCCGGGATGAGACCGCCGCGGGGATCACCCGACGGATTATCTTCTTTGTCCTGTGCCCGCAGTTCATTGTATGCCGCAATCGAAGGATCACAGGCTGATTTCTCAATATAAACGACCTTATGCCCGATGCGGTTCCTCACCGCATCGCGGAGAATCTGAAGACCTGTCTGCAGATCGTCCGTCACAATACCTTCCTTATCATAAGAAGGATAATCGATTCCCGCCTCCGCCGCTTCCACGGTGACAGGAATTGCCATCAGAAATTCTGACCGCCCATACACATAAAGGTAAAGCTGTTTTCCTGCCGTGTTTTTCAATCCCTTCAGTCTGGTGCAGGACGAGTCATAGAGATACCCCATCGGGAATCTGGCATACTCATAAGACGCCGTCTCTTCACCCACATAGCTTTCCGGAACCCCGAACGGATAAGGCAGCCCTAATCCCCACTCAAAAGACATATCTCCCGAGATATCCTGCAGCGCGTCCTGCCAGAGAACGGTCGTGCCATCCTTCTTCTCAAGCGCGAGAAACAGCTCGTCACTGGTTTCCCCCTCATGAAGCGCAAGCGACGATATCTTCCGCTTCTCCTTGTCCACCAGCCTTGCTCCCACATAAAGACCGCCGGTATGCCTGATTAAATCGTCATTATAAATCATGCCATCACAGGATACGATATTGCTCTCCAGCGTCTTTTCCACACCCTCTGTCTCGTACACCGCTTCTATGCGGTAGCGGTATGCCTGTTGTTTCGGGATATCCTCCTTCGCGATCGAATCTGTATAGGAATCTCTGTCAGCCGTCAGATCACTCTCCGTGATCTTTACAAACGCTGCATCCTCGGTATCGGCACGATAAACACGGTATCCCTTCAGACTCTCGTCCATCCGCATATCCCATGAGATCGTCACCGACCATTCCCACTTATTTACCATCTTCAAAACAGGCACCTGCGGTTCCTCCAGCCACTTCGCCGTCAGCGTCATGTCCTGCTTCAGGGGCTTTTCAAAGTCAAAAGGTTCGTCCCCCGCATACCAGCCGCCGAAATATTTTCCTGCCAAGACAGGCGCTATATCAGGCATGGGCACGGAACCGGCGTCCATGTCCACCTCCCGCACAGCCCTCTTTTTGTCCTCGCTGACCGTATAGCTCGTTGCGGACGCCGTCTGCAAAAACGCGCCGTCACCCGCATCCAGTGTGAGCGTGTAGCTCGTCTTTCCATAATCCGTGCCGTCCCACTCCACAAAGGCATAACCGTTTGCCTTTGCGTAATCCTCCGCCTTGGAACCCTTGGGCGCATGGATCGTCTCCAACTGGCTATAGGAAAAAACATCCCGTGCCTTGCTGAAATCCAGAGAGGTTCCCGCCACAAACAAATCCTTTACATGACTGGAAAAAAAAGCCTCCTCCCCCACCGTCCGAACCTCCGGCCCGATATAGAGCGTCCGGATAGAGGCATTGGCAAACGCCTTTCTGCCAATCGACGTCAGATTTTTGGGCAGAACCATCGTCCCGTCCTGTGAAAAGTCGATCTCTCCCTGCTTCACATCACACAGCCAAAAGCTGTCAAAAGCACCGTCTCCGATGGTCGTAATGCGATCGTCCAGACTGACCCCGATAAAGAACTTCCCTTCCCATGGCGGATGCGCCTCGTACCAATACGAGAAATCATTCTCCTTCTCCTCCAGATAATTGTACATCGCCCCGCTTCCGGTCAGCTTCAGCGTGTCATCCTCCCGCCCCGCGGTAGCCAGTTTCTCGTAAGTCCACGTAATATTCTCGCCACACTTACCGGAAGTGGGCGTCTCCTCAGACGCCTGCGCCGGTATGCCGATTCCCAAAAGCAGCATACACGCCGCCAGCAGAATACGCCTGCCCGTTTTTCCTCTTTCCTTTTTCATCCTTCTCTCCCTCACACTTTACCCTTTTACTTGCGAAAGCCAAACATAAATTCATTATAGCACAATACACGTTTAATTTTTAAAAATCCGGTTATGTTGTTGTCAATTTTCCTACATTGGTTTAGTATAGTATGCAGACAAGAATCATTTGCGGCGGCAAGCCGCGAAATCCACAAGGAGAAAGGATCGCCATGAAACCCATCAAAGAAGGAAAAGTACGTGAAATCTATGACAACGGCGACAGCCTGATCATGGTCGCCACCGACCGGATTAGCTGCTTCGACGTGATTTTAAACAATCAGGTAACCAAAAAGGGCACCGTTTTGACCCAGATGTCAAAATTTTGGTTCGACATGACAAATGACATCCTGCCCAACCACATGATTTCCGTGGACGTGAACGACATGCCGGATTTTTTCAGACAGGAACGGTTTGACGGCAACAGCATGCTCTGCCGGAAGCTCAACATGCTTCCCATCGAGTGCATCGTCCGGGGCTATATCACCGGAAGCGGCTGGACCAGCTACCAGAAGGATGGCACGGTCTGCGGCATCACGCTCCCGGAGGGCCTTCAGGAATCAGACAAACTGCCGGAGCCCATCTACACCCCCTCCACCAAGGCAGAGATCGGTGACCACGACGAAAATATTTCCTATGAGCAGAGCGTGGATTATCTGGAGAAACGTTTTCCCGGAAAGGGAGCGGAATACGCGGCAAAGCTCCGGGATTACACCATCGCCCTCTACAAAAAATGCGCGGAGTACGCCCTGACCCGGGGCATCATCATCGCGGACACGAAATTCGAGTTCGGTCTGGACGAGGACGGCAATATTGTATTAGGCGACGAGATGCTGACACCCGACAGCTCCCGCTTCTGGCCTGCCGAAGGGTACGAGCCGGGACACAGCCAGCCCTCCTTTGACAAACAGTTCGCAAGAGACTGGCTGAAAGCCAATGAGGGGCACGACTGGACGCTTCCCGATGACATCGTACAGAAGACGATCGACAAGTATCTGCAGGGGTATGCGCTCCTGACCGGAAAAGAATTATAACAGCGGCGACACAACACTTCACCGTTTCCAAAACACAATGACAAAGGCAGCCGATTCCACATGGCTGCCTTTGTTCGCTATCCTGTTTTCCTTTTAAACAACGCTGCCATATAGGCGGCTCTGTAACGGACGGGCACATACCGCCTCCCCACGATTTCCGGATAATACCGCCGCAGCGTATAGCTGTTTGGCAGCCAGCGGGAAATCTTTCTTTTGAGTGACATAACTGCCTTTTCCCATCTCATGCGCGTCTTGACCATATTGGTCATTTTTAGACTGTCTCCCCGAAAAAGCAGCCCTTCCAAATCATCCGGCTTCTGCCGTCACATCGCCGCAGTCAAACAGCTTAAAATCCCGAAGGTATGACGGATTTCCGGAAGATGCGGATATCGCTGCACCGTACAGCAGGTTGTCCGTATTTCTCCGAAAAAACACCTCGTCGATATTGATGATCTCGTCAGTCTTCTGCCACGCCTCCTGCGTCCGGTGACACAAAAGCGCCTGATAAAAAGGATTCCGTGCAAGATAAGGCGAAGCGCATTCCTTTGGCATGGCAAAGCGCAGTTCCTCCTCCGGCGTATACGGCGTCCGGCAAAGCCCTGCAAGCACTGTCCCCCGCCTGGGCATCTCAAAAAAGTCCGGTTTTCCTTTCCACACGCCGTCATAGCCAAAGCGTTTTAACACAAGCGGCCGGTAGGAAGAATCCTCTCTGAAAAGTTCTCCCAGACATTCCTCCGCGAGCAAGGACGCGGCCCTGTGATCGGCATGGGCGTCAAAATCCACCACAAGCAGAATTTCCGCCCGCACATCGGCAATCACGTCCTTCAAATCCTGTTTGAAATCCGCTCTCCGGTATGCGCTGTGCCTGCCCGATCTGGCATATCGGTAATCCGCAAGCCCCTCCGGCGCATAGCTTTCCGCCTTCCCCGCTGTCGAGACGAGAGGTTTCTCTCCCGCCTGATGGTAGATGTGCCCGCCGTCTTTCCAGCCGTCCCCGCAGCCCAGAAAAAAAACATGGCTCTCCTCTACCCCACAGAATCCATCCAGCACCTGCAATGCCTCCCGCAGACGCACATTGGCCTCATGCGGATAGAAATCGCCGTTCGTTGTATAAACAACATAAACCTCATATGCTTCACTCCGCGCGAGTGTGCGCAAAAGCCCTCCTCCCACGAGCAGCTCGTCATCCGGGTGCGGCACAATTAACAAAACCCTTTTTCCCAATTAAACCTCCCTGTCAGAGCAGTTTTCCTCGGTGACACGCGCCAAATACACGTAACAGTTCAACCTTCGGCTTCACTGCCACCGTGGTTACGAAGTAACCACAAT
>CARUOB010000021.1:0-27546 GCA_949076555.1 uncultured Lachnospiraceae bacterium
AGCAAGTTGAAAGTATCATTACAGAAAGCGCAGGAATACTTTGAAATGTTTGGAAAGCAGACCGTCTGACAGTCATTCCTACTTAATCTATGATGTAAAGTAATTTTTTAATGACTTACCACAAGTAAAAAAAGTTATAAATTTTTTTAGGAAAGTGTATAAAGCCCATAAAACAGGCAACAATAATACCAAGCAAAAGATAAGAAATACTTATCCTCCCCTAAAAGAAAAGCCCCCGTCACCGCATCAATCGCAGGTACGGGGGCTTTTCTATTTATCTCATAAAAATTCCGCCTTCTATTTCAGAAGCACCGTCACAATCTCGAAGGGTTTCAGCACGACGTCAATACTGTTGCCGGACACCGCCGCTTCGCTCTCTGTCTCCTCCAGCAGATTACAGATATACGCCTTTTCAAAGGGCATATTTACCGTCAGCTTCGTCTTGGTGAGGGCGTTCTCCGACTCGTACATACGGATCACGACACCGTCGCCGTCCTCGGCCTGCTTGATCGTCTCGATGACCACATTGCTGTGCGAGACGCCGGCAAAGGAGAAGTTCTTTCCGCCCTGTGTGCCCGTCAGGGCTGTGAGCGGCTGGTTCAGCTTATACGCCTCATCCACGGTACCGGCTGTCCGCCAGCCTTCCGCATGGGGATAGATCGCGTAGGTGAAATCGTGCTCTTCCTGATCCGCCACCGGGTTTGGCTCCGTGCCGGACTTAATGAGCGTCAGCGCCATATTGGAATCTTTCACGGAATGACCGTACTTACAGTCGTTTAACAGGGAAACGCCGTAATGTCCTTCCGACAGGTCCATCCACTTCTGCCCGCAGCTCTCGAAACGCGCCACATCCCAGCTTGTGTTCTGGTGCGTCTTTCTGGTCAGGCTGCCGAACTGGATATCGAAGGTCGCCTCATCGGTATGTACCGCCACCGGGAAATGTACCTTCAAAAGCGTCTGATGTTCTTTCCAGTCCACATGGGTGACAAAGTCAATGCGGCGGCTGGCTGCGTAAAATATGATCTTCTGGCTGAATGTGGAGTTGGACGCCTTTCTGTCGATCTCCAGCACGGCGCGCACCGGTCCCATCTCGGTCCATTCCATGCGCTCCACCTGATCCACATCCCAGAACTTCTCGGTATAGTAAATATCAATATCCCAGTTGTCAAAGTAGATCGGCTTATCCTCGTACATACGCAGCAGATTGGCCTGTTTGCCGGGCTGTACGATCTCACGGTCGTTATCCTTGTCATAGATGCCCGTAAACATACCGTTCTCATCAAATCTTACGGTATAAAAAGGAGTCTCCAGTTCCCTGTCGCCATTAAGGCGGAACGGTTTATCCATCTCCTGCGCGTCAAACGCCTCGAAGGACTGATACCCTTTTGACGGCAGCCCCTTCACAAAGGCAACGCTGCCCTCCTTTGTCTTCTGCACCGGATACACATTGCCCTCTCCGTCCGTGATGGCATTGCCCTCAAACGCACCCAGATTGACGACATCTCCCCGCATCCTGCCGACGGGGTTAAAGATGGTGACTGCCTCTCCCTCGCCTGCGATGGCACGTCTGCGCTCCCCGCTCATCTGTGTAAGCTGTTCCGCGAGCTGCGCGTACTCCTGCTTCGTCACTTCATATACTTCATGGATGGCGGAGCCGGGCAGGATATCATGGAACTGGTTCAGCATCACCAGCTTCCACATCTCATCCAGCTCTTTTACCGGATATGCCAGCTCTTTCGCCGCCAATACGCCCAGAAGCTCCAGTTCCATCAGACCAAGCTCCGACTTGCGGTTGGAACACTTGTTTCTGGCCATGGAAGTGAGTGTCCCTCTGTGGTACTCGAAATAGAACTCTCCCTCCCACACAGGAAGTCTCTTGTTGTCCGCCACACGCTCCTTCAATTCATCAAAGTAAGTGCGTGCGAACTCCTGGCGCACGGTGGGGATTCCCTTCACGCCCTTTTCCATGCGGATGGACGTCTCCAGCATCTCTCTGGTCGGGCCGCCGCCGCCGTCCCCGTAGCCGTAGGACACCAGAATGTCATTGTTGATGTCCTTATTCTGATAGCGCATCCAGCCGCCCATGATCGAGTCGGGGTGGAGCATACCGTTGTAGGTCGTAAAGAAATCCTTGATGGGCTGGCTGACGCCAAGGGTGGTGATCAGGTGGGTCAGCACTTCGGAACCGTCGATGCCGCGCCACATCATCGTGTCGTTTGGTATCTTGTTAAACTGGTTCCATGCCAGCTTGGTCGTCATAAAGTATTCGATGCCGCACTTTTTCATGATCTGCGGCAGCGCCCCGGAATAGCCGAACACATCCGGCAGCCACAGAATCTTGTTATCCACGCCGAACTCTTCCTTAAAGAATCGCTTGCCGTGCATGAACTGTCTCACAAGGGACTCTCCGGAAGTCAGGTTGCAGTCGGCCTCCAGCCACATGCCGCCCTCCGCCTCCCAGCGGCCCTCTCTGATCCGCTCCTTCGCCTTCTCGTAAAGCTCCGGATAGCGCGCCTTCAAAAAGGCATAGAGCTGGGGCTGGCTGGACATAAACTTATAATTCGGGTATTCCTCCATCAGCTTAAGGACTGTGGCAAAGCTGCGCCCCACCTTCTCCCTCGTCTGTTCCACCGTCCACCACCACGCCACGTCGATGTGGGTATGGCCGATGCAGGTTGCGATCACATCCTTGTAACCCGCCATATCGGAGTACAGCGCTTGGTCGATATAAGCGGAGGCTTCCTCCAACGTCCGATAGAACGCATCCGAATAGGGCATGCGAAGATCCAAGAAATTTATGGTGGTGTTTAAGATCTCCTGTATGTCCTTGCGGTTTTTGTCATCCTCCTCCATTCTGGAAAAAGCGGCCAGAGGCACCCACAGATCATAATAAAGTTTCTCAATGTTCTGGTCGATTTCCCGCATCTGGGTGACCAGATTAAACTCTGTGTGCAGGGTCCCGCTGTAAGCCTGCAGCTCCAGCGTCAGTTCCTCTCCCGCCACGGCCGACGGGGACAGGAATACATCCCGATGGTTCATGTCGATGCCCTGCACTGCCTCCCCGTTCACAAACAGGAGAAACTGCGGGTTCTTGGCGTCGTCCCACTCGTCGATCTGGGTGCCCACATGGAGCCACATCCGCTTGCCGTCCAGCTCCTTTGGCACACGGTAGACGGTCTTAAACCAGTAATGACGGTCCTTGCCGTACCAGTGCATGTTCCGGCAGTCAAACGTCTCCCATGGCGTGCTGTCCGCCATGGCGTCCGCGGGATGGAAATAATTTCCCTCCTTATACTCCCATTTCTCGATGTCGAACTTCTGCTTTACCTTTAATTTCTTTAATTCCTCGCAGATGACATTCACTCTCTTATCTAAAAAAAACATTTCAGCCTCCTTATATCGCTCCACCAAAATTTCACGTCGTTTTCTTCTTATTCCATACAATCCATCAGCCGGTCCACCGTAGTGAATGCCAGTCCTGTCACTGTGTCCGCGCATCCGTAATAGATGGCGATTCTTCCCGTGGCCGCATCCGTGAGCGCCGCGCAGGGGAACACCACATTCGGCACGTCGCCCACGCACTCATACAGCTCATGCGGCCCTAAAATATAGTTTCTCGTTCTCTTTTTTACTTTCCATGGCTCCTCCAGATCAAGCAGCGCACAGCCCATCCGGTAGACAAACCCGTTACAAGTATGAATGACGCCGTGATAAATCAAAAGCCACCCTTCATCCGTCTCGATCGGGACACTTCCCGCACCGATCTTTGTGGACTGCCATGCGGACTCATCTCCCTTGATCGTCCCCATCACCAGACGGTGCCGTCCCCAATAGGTCATATCCGGGCTCTCGCTTATGAAAATATCCCCGAAAGGCGTGTGCCCGTTGTCGCTGGGGCGGCTCAGCATATAGTACTTATCCTGTATCTTGCGCGGAAACAGCACCCCGTTTCTGTTAAACGGCAGGAACGCGTTTTCCCTCTGGTAAAAGGTCTGAAAATCAAATGTATAGGCAAGACCTACTGTCGGATAACCGCTGTACCCGTTGCACCACGTCACATAGTATCTGTCTTCAATATAGCACACTCTCGGGTCATAGCGGAAGTCCCGCTTCGCCACCTCCGGGCACGCGCCCTGCAGGTCAATCGGCTCATCGGAGATCTCCCAGTGGATACCGTCCTTGCTGAATCCCGCAAAGAGATCCATGCTGATCGATCTGCTGTCACAGCGGAACACCCCCGCGAAGCCGTCCTCATAGGGAACTACCGCACTGTTAAAAATGCTGTTGGAATGTTTCGTCGCAAAGCGGTCAATGATCGGATTCTCCTTATACCGCCAGACTGGAAGTTTCTCCGTCCCGTCCGGCTCCTGCCACGGAATGTTAGAAAGGTATTTGCCAATGATTTTTGCCATAGTTGTCCGTTCTCCCTCTTTCTGTCGTCCATGATTTCCGATCCGTGCGCAGAATCCCCCGTTTCGAACATTCTCCCACACGAAACTTGGTACTTCTTATTGTTATTTGCCCATAAACTCGTCAACCTGTTTCTGTGCCTCTTCCATGACTTCCTGCCATCCGGCTTTCATCAGCTCGTCTTTGATTTCCGGTATGGTGTCTTTCGGGTCGCGCACGCCGGTCATCACTTCACTCCGGTAACGCATCCATATCTCACGGCAGTTCGCCAGCTTATCCGCCACCTGTGTGGAATCGAAAGTAAATCCGAGCATCACGGAAGATACCGCCGCCTCGTTTAACGCCCTGACTTCATCCCACTGGTTGGTCTCGTTCTTATCCTCCGGCGTTACCGTGAAGAACGTTCCCTGCGTATATCCGGCCAGCTCCCACTCGTTGTTGATCTTGTGCACCTTGCCGTCTTCCGTATAGTTGAAGTTCACGTCCTCTTCCCCGTAGAAGAACATATCGCGCAGCTTGGTATCCGTATTGACCTTGTCGAGAAGCTGTAAGCATTTCTCCGGATGCTTCGTGTTGATGGAGATCATGTTTAACGATCCACGCACGGTCTCGTTTGACAAAATCGTATCGCCGATCTTGTGCACCGCTACTTCCTTGCCCATCTGGGGGCCCCACGCGGTGACGCCTGCGCTCTCCCAGCCCTGCGCTACACGCCACATGTTGTAGACACGCGCCTCGGATAAGGTGGAGGCGTCAGGATTGATAATCCCTTTCTGATACCATTCGTGAAGCGTCTCCAGCGCGGAATAGATTTCCGGCTCCTCCAGCGTAAAGCATACCTTCCCGTCCGCGTCGTCATATCTCACGCCGAGAATCTGGGTTCCCGCGCCGAGCTGGTCATACACGTCGAAAATATAGGAAACACCGTCATTCTTGACATAGACGGGATAATCATTCTTATCCGCCTTCAATGTCTCAAAGGGTTCCGTCAGGGACGCAATCTCCGTCAGGGATGCCAGGTCCAGATTGTACTCATCCACCAGTTCCTTATCCCACACCGCGTAGTTGGAGATGGAGCTGTCCTTATAGCTGGGAATCCCGTAAATACTGTCTTTCACCTTCACGCCTTCCCAATACTTATCCGGCATCAGTTCCTTAAGCCCCGGCATATTTTCATCGATCATATCGGTAATATCGTAGTACGCGCCCAGATTAATGTCAGCAATATAGTTATTGCCGGTTCCGAAAATCATATCAAAAGGCTCGTTTGTGCTCACGATAATGCTGCGGCGCTTATCCCAGTCACCCCACGGAATGACTTCCATCTCCAGATTCACACCGAGTTCCGGCTCTATGTACTCGTTCACCTTCGCAATCCAGCTATCGTAGTTTTTCGGCATTCCGTTTCCGATGGTCACCCACTTTAGGTTGACGATCCCACCTTCACCGCTATCTCCGTTTCCGCCGCATCCCGCAAGCGTACCCGCTGTCATCATAACTGCCGCGCCAAGCGCCGCTATTCTTTTCCACTTCATCACTTTTTCCTCCATTTCTGCGCTGCTCTTTGCGCATAACGAGTTTGTGTCAAGCAACGCGCAGGCACAAATCTCGCGATTGAAAATTTTAATTTTCAATCTTTCCTCTCCTTTTTCTGTGTTATTTTCCGAATCTCCACTTTTCAAAACCTTGCGATTCGCCATGCGGAGAATGCTGCTTTTTAGCATTCTCCCATGTGAAACGGAGTTGCTTTGCAACTCCTACGCGAAACTTAGTAATTCTTGGCGTTCCGTCCTATGGCGGAACGTCTTTAGAATTACTTTTCGCGTTATTCTTTGACCGACCCCACCGTCAGTCCCGAGATAAAATACTTCTGGAAGAACGGATAGGTGCACGCGATGGGCACGATAATAACGATCGCAATCGCCATACGCACACTCTCCGTCGGCATACTCAGCTTATACTCCTGCAAGGAGAGTCCGCCATACGGGTTGTTCGCTATGTACTCGATATTCTTCTGCATCTGGTTCAGCAATGACTGTAACGTCTGCTTTTTCGAATCCTGAATGTACAAGGATGCCTGAAACCAGTCGTTCCAGTAGCCGAATGCCGCAAACATACCGATGGTTGCCATCACCGGTTTGGAAATCGGCAGCACGATCTGCGACCAGATCCGAAACTGCCCTGCCCCGTCAATCTTCGCGGACTCTATGATGGAGTCCGGTACCGTGGTCCTGAAAAAGGTACGGCATATGGTCACGCTGAAAGCCGAGCAGGCAAGGGGCAGGATCAGCGCCCAAATATTGTTATTCAGTTGTAAAATGTTATTTACCACCACGTAGCTGGCAAGCATACCGCCGTTAAACACCATCGGTATGAAGAGCAGCCACGTATAAATCTTTCTCAGTTTAAAGTTTCGTCTGGATACCACATAACCCATGGACGTGTTCAGGGCTATGGAAATCACGGTACCAATCACCGTCACCGCCGCGGACATGAACACCGCCCGCAAAATCGTCATCCGCTCATTCCACAGAAACTCATAGGCGGAAGCGGAAAGCACCTGCGGCACCAACTGGTATCCGTTGGTGCGAAGCACCTCCTCGTCCGTAATGGATATCGAAAAAACAAACAGCAACGGAATGACACACATAACTGCCAGTATCAGGAACACCAGATTGAACACGACGTTGGTCGACGTCTTGATCTGATTCAACGACTGGCCGCTTTTATCCTTTTTACTCACGTTCCCCACCTCCTTCTATATAATCCGGTTCTCGTTGTCGATTTTACTTACGATCCAGTTGGCCAGAAGAATCGTCCCACAGCTGCAGATCGCCTGGAAGAATGAAGCTGCAGCCGTCTGTCCGATCGGCGCCGAGGACTGGATGGCATTATATATGTAAGTGTCAAACGTAGATGCCGTCGTGTAAAGCGATGCCGGGAGCTGTCCCGTCACCTGATAGAACAAGCCGAAATCGGAGTTGAAGATCTTACCGCAATCCAGAATCAGCATCATGATAAACACCGGCTTGATCGCAGGGAGGGTGATGTGCCTAGCCTGCTGCGCCTTCGTCGCGCCGTCCATCACCGCCGCTTCATACAGGGAAGGATCGATGCCTGTGATGCTTGCAAGGTAGAGCACCATACCATATCCCATACCTTTCCATGTGTTCAAAAAGATGAGGATAAACGGCCAGTACTTGCTCTCCTGATACCACATAATCCGCTCGCCGCCCATCGCGGTTATGAGGCCGTTGATATAACCCCGCTCCGGCGTCAGAAGCGCGAAGACGAAATAGCTGATAACGACCCACGACATAAAGTAGGGCAGAAACATCATCGTCTGGTACACCTTGGATGCCTTCTTGTTGCGCATACTGCTCAGCATCAGCGCCCCACCTACCGCAACACTGGCGCTGATAATAATGAACGCGATGTTGTAGAGGATCGTGTTTCGCAAAAGCATGGTAAATGAGTTGGACGTAAAGAAATAGCTAAAGTTCCCGAATCCGGCCCAATCGCTGTGCAGCAGGTTGTAGATAAATCCGTGTCCGCCGGGCGACAGCTTATATACCTTAAAGGCAATAATCACACCAAACATCGGCAGATAAGAAAAGATCAGAAACCACAGCAGGGTAGGCAGTGACAGCAGAAACAGTTCCGTGTCATCTTTGGACCAGCGCTTGCTCCGGAACTTTCCGATGCGCGCTTTTTCTCCGCCTGACATCTCATTCCTTTTCATTACTTTTACCTCCTTTGTTTATATTTTATTTATTTTTGTTAACATTATATTAACATTCATTTTAATATATGTCAACGTAGATATGCAAAACTGTTATCATTTCCAAAAAATTAGTTGCTTTTTTGTGCATCTTTCTGTTAAACCTCCTGTTTTCTGTCTTTTTCTAAAATTTCTCTGTTTACAAATATAAACTTCTCAAAACGTTAATATGCAAAATTCGCCTTTTCAAAACATCATTACATATTAACATTTGTAAACGCACGAATTGTTTTTTCTTTCTCACTGTGCTATACTAAAAGTAATTTCTCGGGAAATAGCTTTGCGCCTTTCTCAGGAAATTACTTGCGCAGTTACCTTCAGTAAGGAGACACTATGGAAAAAGTTACGATGAAAGATATCGCGAACGCCCTGGATATATCCAGAGTCACTGTCAGCAAGGCCTTTAACAATCAGGCCGGCGTGTCCGACTCTCTAAGAGAAATGATTTTTGACAAGGCCAGAGAACTGGGATATGCCAAACTGCCCACGCAGGCAGTCAGCGCTGGCACATACACCGAACATACGGTAGCCCTGATCGTCTCAAGGCCCGACTCCGCCTCCTTCTGGACGGGAATCATCCACCGCATGGCGCAGGAACTTTCCGAATATAACATCAATCTGATGTATATTTACGTTCCTTCCGCCTACACAAAGGATTTCACCCTCCCTTCCATCCTCTCAAAAGAAAGCGTGGAGGGCATCGCGGTGGTAAACGTATATGATCCGACCATTCTGGGCATGGTGAACGAACTGCCAGGCCCAAAGGTCTTCCTCGACACGATCCCCACCTTGACGGACCGAAAACTGCACGGGGATCTGATTTTGATAGAAGGCTTCCGCACCGAATCGGAAATTACGGAACTGCTCATTCAAAACGGCCATAAAAACATCGGCTTTCTCGGTGACATCAATTACGCCCAGACAAACAAAGAGCGTTATCTGGGCTACCGCGACAGCATGGACCGGTACGGTCTCACCATTCGCCCGGAATACTGCCTGACGGACAGCATCGACGTTTTTTCTTATGCGGCACAGGTCAGCCGGTTTCTGGATTCCCTGACCGACTGGCCCACGGCATTTGTGTGCGTCAGCGACTATGTGGCTCATTTTGCGCAGAAATATCTGGATGAAAATCCGAAGAAAGTGCCCCATCCGGTCTCTCTGACCGGCTTCGACGGCACCGATGAATACCCGAATGTCCGTGGACGCATCATCACCGCCCACATTCCCACCGGCCTGCTCGGGAAGCGGATGGCGATGCAGCTTTTATTCCGCACGAACCATCCGGGCGCGCCCCGGGAAATGACTTTTATCAAGCCTTATATTATAGAGGCGGAAGATACCGCTCTCTGAGTGGTGGGCAAAACCGCAAATTGCGGAAACTTGCTAATTTTTTATCTGTATAGTATAATGATTTTGCGCTCCAAAACGGGTAAGCGGTTCGCCTTTTGCCAGATAATTCATCTGAGAACTTCCAATACCAAAGGAGGTATATCAATGGAAAATCTACGAAAGGGTACTTAGGTACATATGAGATTCGATGTGCTTGTAGGAATTGTCGGTATTGCTGTAACACTCATTAGTATTTTAACTACTGGTGTCAGCATATGGCAAAACCACAAGAATAGAGGAAATCAAAAAAGCAACCGCCCCGACCAAGGATAATGGTTGCTTTTTTATAAGTAACTAAAAACCAAGGCGAACCGTTTGCTTTACGGAGCGCTTTTTGTACGATTATTATAATGCTTATAAGGTGAGTTTGCAACAGAAACTTTCCGGTTTACTCCGGCACCTGTCCAATCCTCTCCTGCCCGCTGCCGTCGGCTTTCATCCGGTAAAACGGATGGGGCTTTGACGGTTCCGCTCCCAGATACACCTCCACGACGATCTCGCCGCCGCTGATTTCATAGAGCAAGGATAGGTATGGGATGAAATCTTCCATAACTCCCGACGCCGCTTCCGGATAGCGGTACTCAAAAATCACTTCTTTCCCAGATCCGTCAGGCTCCATCCTGTTCAGCCTGACGCCGACGGTCTCCTCCTTTTGTTCGATCTTTTCGTTTCCGGTCACCGCCGACGGGTATGTGACATTCTCCACAATCTCAGAAACATAATATATTTTCCCATCATAGAGCTTCGCATCTTCAATCGCCGTATCCCCTTCTGCCAGCACTGACAGTACCTTGTCCTGCCAGCCGTACATGGCAAGATAGCAGGCGCTCTCTCCCTTATCCGAATCCACACAAAAGGTATAAAGCATACAGTCCTCATCACAATAATCCGAAAATGCCTCCTCGGGCGGCCTTACCTTGTCCGCTGCAATATTCACATCCGCTGCGAATACCGTTTCCTTCACTTCCCAGTCCGTCACGCGCTTAGGCGCAAGCCACCATCGTTTGCCCGCCTGTTCCAGCGTCATCTGTTCATCCAGCGGCACCTCGTATTCCAGATCGTACCCGACCGAATCCCAGTCTCCGTTTTCTATCTGTTCAAAGTTTTCCTCCATGGGTCCCCAGTCGGAACTTCGCACTTTTCTGATTCCCACACCCTTTTCCCAATCATTTTTCACATAATCCGTGACATAATCCCCATACCCGTAAGTCTCTTCCGATGAAGCAAGCCACCAATCCCCTTCGCGGTATGTGTATGTATAGTCCTCCGACCACCTCCACGCACTGCCTCCGTAGGTATGTATGGTAAAAGAGGTACGCTCCGCGGTCAGCGGCAGATAGGGATCTCCGAAAACGCCCCCTTCGTCTCTTGTGCGTACGACGTTCCCATCCTGAAAATCCAGACAATATCCCGCCGTCCCGTCACTTGCCGCGGCAAACAAAATCCGGGGATACTCCGGTTGAAATGTCTGGTCTTTGTCCTCATCTGCCAGCACCGCCTGCAGCACACCCACATAATCGGGAATACCGTCTTCATTGAAATCCAGTTCCACACTGTCCCACAGTTCCCAGCCCTCCGGCACGAAATCTGTGATCCGGCTGCCTGTCTCTGGTAACTGCGGCGCCTCCTTCGGTGTATCCTCCATTTCGATTTCGGATTCGCTCTGTTCCACCTTCTCTTCCTGCTCTGTGTCTTCCCTCTGCCCCGGCTCTGTCTGCCCTGCGTCTGACTCCGCCTGTTCACGGCTTTCCCCGGACAGCGCGGCAAAATCCGTCTTCATCCCCTCTGTGCTGTCTTCCTCTTCGCTTGTATCAGATACGGCACCGGTCTCCCCCTGCCTTCCTGCGGCATCCCTTCCGCAGCCTGTCAGAAGCAGAATACCCATGCCCATCACACTCGATAAAATGATACATTTTCTTTTCATCCCCTACCCCTTTCATCCCGAAAAGTAAATTCTGACCTGCATTTCGCCTCTGTCTCTTCGTCCCGTATCCGGCAAAGATTTCTTTTGGCAGGATCAGCGTATCTGATACACCGATTTCAGGGTAAACGCCGAAGCGTCCCCCGACACGATCTCCACCCGCTTCTCTCCCGGGTTCATGTCGAAGAAATTGTCGGAGAGTTTCACATCCCCGTCCACACCTTCGATCTCCACATTCTTCGCATAAGCTGCAGCGCTGACGATGAGGCTGTTTCCCTCCCTGCGCCATGCCAGTTCCGGATCATGGAAGCGGAAATGTTTGGGCGCGGTAAAGAGCGTGGTATTCTCAGAGACCGTCTTGTTTTCCTTTTCGAAAGAGTAACTTATGTAAACCTCCAACTCGTCAAAATCAGAGAAATCCATTTTTTCAAGCCACCGTCCTGACAGCGGTTCCACACTGACCTCCTGCGCACCCTCTAAAATCACTTCGCCGTCCGCTTTTCTCAGGCTCCATCTCACCGTGCCGTCCACCCGTTCCATCGTCTCATTCGCCACATGCAGTCTGGCGGACTTCTCGATGGATACAGGCTGCGCCACACAGAAAGGTCTCTCGGAAAGCTCACCGACTTCCTCGCAGGAAATCATCACCGGAGCAAAGGCTCTCTTCTGTGCATAATGCAGGGCCTTCCAGCGTCCGTAATAGTCGATGCCCGACCAGGAAGCCACCGGCCAGATGTCATTTAACTGCCATACCACTGCGCCCATGCATCTGCCCCGGTTTCTGCGGAAATGCTCGATGCCGTATCGGATTGCCTCTGCCTGCAAAAGCTGGGACGCGTAAAGAAGCATCTCAAAGTCCGTCGGATAAAGATAAGTGGCTGAGAGATACGTCATAATCTTACCGTTTGCCGCCGCGTTTCTCTGGTGCATCTCCATCACGCGGGAGAAAATGTTGCGATCCTCCGGCGCGGTGAACCTCTCCACCGTCTTAAGACACGGAAAGGACTGGAACCCGAACTCGGACATATAGCGGAAATGGTAGTTCCGGTAGTCCGTAAAGGGCTTGCTCCCATGCCACACATCCCAATAGTGGGCGTCTCCCCGGTTCTCGTCCCACGGATTGTCATAGTTTCCGCCCGAGGAAGGGGACGACGGCCAGTAGAACGTAACGGGGTCTTCCGCCTCTAAAATCTTCGGAATGATATATTCAAATATCTTAATATAGTCGCATTTCTGCTTGATGGAAGGCTGCCATGCGCCGTCTAGCGTCTGGGTCTCCATCTCGTTGTTTCCACACCACAGCCCCAGACAGACATGATGGCGTATCCGGCGCACATTGTCACGGATCTCCGCACTGATGCTGCGCTCGAAATCATCGTCCAGCTCATAGGATGCACAGGCAAACATAAAATCCTGCCAGACGATCAGCCCCAACTCGTCGCAGATGTCAAAAAACCAGTCGTCCGGGTAATAACCGCCGCCCCACACACGGACACAGTTGTGGTTTGCCGCCGCCGCGTCCTCCAGAAGACGGCGGGTGCGCTCCTGCGTAATACGTGAAAAAATATTGTCCTCCGGGATATAGTCCGCGCCCATGGCAAAAATCTTCACCCCGTTAATCTCATGGGCAAAGCATTCTCCCCACTCATCCTTGTCCGTATTCACCGTCAAAGTGCGCAGACCGATCCGGCGGCTCCACCGGTCAAGCTCATTCCCCGCTTCATCCAGAAGCATCACCTCCGCCCGGTAAAGGGGCTGTTCCCCGAAACCATTGGGCCACCAGCGTTTCGGGCCGCGCACGGTGATGGTGTCCCAGCTCTCCGCCCCATCAGTGCAGACCATATTTTCCGCACATCCTGTCTGCTCCTCCGGCGCCTGCACATCCCTGCCCGCGCACGCCTGCGTGTCCCGCCTGGAAGACTTCGCCCCGACCAGTCCGCCATCCGGATCGTAAAGGGCCGTGCGAATCTCATATCCGTTCCCGTCTGTGAAGTCCTCGATCTCCACGTTATATATTATGTCAACCTTATCTCCGGCTGATATGTTTCTACTTATGTCAACCAATCTTTTCTCCTGAGCCGGGCCATCCTCTGGTGCACAAACAATGCCGCCCTTCTCGACCGTTTCTGTCCCTGCCGTGGTCCAGTTCTGTGTTATGTAAACTTGTCCGATCCTTGCGCGCTTCCCGGATAAAACCGAGACTTCCCGAAATATCCCCGCATCGGGCAGCCTCGGCCCCCAGTCCCAACCGAACATGCAGTGGGCTTTTCGCAGATGGGGAAACCCACGCATGCACTCCGCGGAACCGCCCGTAAAAACGTTCCTGTTCTCCTCCTCAATGAAGCGGGTAGGCGAGGCGATCTCCACCCGGAGTGTATTCTGCCCTGCCCTCGCCTCCTCCTCTATGGAAAATTCCCAGACCCGGTGCATATTGTCGGTTTCTCCCAAAACTCTTCCATTAAGGCAGACTTTTGACAATGTGTCGATGCCATCAAAGCGAAGCAGCAGGAAGTCACCTGCGAGCTGCTCCTCCGTCAACGAGAAATCCGTCTCAAATACGAAATCATTCTCCATAAGGGGAAGTGCGGTAAGCTCGTTCATCCTGTCATAAGGGTCGGGCATCCATCCCTGCTCCAATAGATTTCCATAGACAGAGCCGGGAATCTTCGCAGGAAGTACCTTCCCGTTTACGCCGTACATATCCTTTTCCCCTATGATCTGCATCCGCCAATTGTCACCGTTTAAAGTCATTTTTTCCATCTGTATTATCCCATTCCCTTCTATTTTTTCGTCCGTTCGGACACTTATGTGTTACCTGTTTTCTCAAACGTTCTGCATTGCCCACTTTTCTTTTTTCTCCAAATATGATATCGTACAAAGGAAGCCGCAAACGACGGTAGGTCACAATACGACTGCCTGTTTATTATAATGAGAAGAAAGGGAAACCCTATCCATGAGCCATCAAAGTGACAGCGAAAAGAAACCCGGCCACAAAACAACCCCAAAGCAAATCGCCGCGCTCGTCTGCGTTTTCCTTCTGGTCGGCATGTATATCGGCGCGTTTGTGGTAGCCTGCTTAGATCTCGGTGACTCCGGACGGCTCTTTGCTGGATGTCTGGTCGCCACCATCGGTATGCCAATTCTGCTCTGGCTGTTTTTGTGGTGTCTGGAACGGATGAAGAAATCATCGCTCGAAAGCGGCGATCCCGAGTGAATCCGCATTTCGCTATTTAGCCGACATGATACGCACCTCCACAATTTCCGGTATATTTAAAAACCGAATCGGGTATCTCGTCATGCCAATTCCATCGCTGACATACATCCGTAAAGAGGCAGCGGTCTCTATCTTTTCGGCAGAGTAAAATCCTTTCTGAAATGTTCCCGAACCTTCCGGAAGCAATTTGGAAGTGACAAACGGAATCGTCACCTGCCCTCCATGTGTATGCCCGGACAGCAAAAAATTGTCGCTGTCACTCTCTATAAATTTAGAAATCACGGGTTCATGGGCCGCTATGATATGAAAGTAATCGCTTTCAATCGTATATAAAGACGGATCAGTCCCGCCCATCAGGTAATCGTCAAATCCCCAAATTTTAATGCCATACGATTCAAACAAACGACCTTCATCATTGAGCAGTTCAAAACCGCAGGAAGTCATAAAGTCTTCATAGATGCGGACTGCCCCGCCCCCGTAATCATGATTTCCCCAAACCGCGTATTTGCCGACAGCCGCCTGCATTTCCGACAGCTTCTCCTCCAGATACGCCATATCCATAGAATTACGGTCACGCGCGTAATTGTCCAGCAAATCACCGCCAAAAATAACAAAGTCGGCGTCTCGTTCGTTTATTTTTCTCACAATATCTTCGACATGGGTTTCCTCATAATACTTTCCGAAATGGGTATCCGTGAAAAATACAATTTTACAGGGCTTTACCTCTTTTTCTGTTCTGATTGTCAAACATTTTACTCTGAGTAAATCAGGTTCTATATAATAAGCATATCCTGCCACGCCAAACAGCAGAATGGCCAATAAAAGAATGAGCAAAACCACTCTTTTCAAAAATCTAAACATGCAGCGACCCTTTCTTTTACGATCAATCATCCAGGCGGCACATCTTAGCTCCTTAGCGTCCGCTCCCCGCCAGATCCTTCACCACTTCCCCGGCGATGATAAGCCCCGCCACGGAAGGGACAAAAGCTATGCTCCCGGGAAGCTGTTTTTTTCGCACACAAGAAACCGCATCTTCTGCTGCCCCGACGCTCCCAGCCTTCGTCTCCTCGATCCTGTCTGCCACAGCGTCACCCAAAAAGCGCTCCCCTTCCTCCTGCAGATTGGCCGCAGCATGCGCCGGGGTAACCGGCTCTTCCTCCGAATACACCACCTTTAAATGCTCTATGTTCCGCTTCTTCAATTCTCTGCGCATCACCCTTGCCAGAGGGCAAACCTTTGTCTCATAGATGTCGGCCACTCGAAAAGCCGAAGCGTCCAGCTTGTTGCCCGCCCCCATGCTGCTGATCACCGGCACACCCGCATCTTTGGCCCGCATCACCAGCTCGATCTTCGCCGTCACGGTGTCCACCGCATCCACTACATAATCATATTCACAAAAAGGAAAACGATCCGCATTTTCCGGCAGAAAAAAGCAGGAATAAACGCGCACCACCGCATCCGGGTTGATGGAGAGAATCCGCTCCCGCATCACATCCGTTTTCTCTCTTCCCACCGTCTCTCTGATGGCGATGATCTGCCGGTTGATATTCGATAGCGCCACCTTGTCCTTGTCAATCAGATCAAGGGCGCCCACACCGCTTCGCGCCAGCGCTTCGCACACATAGCCGCCCACGCCGCCCACACCGAACACCGCCACACGGGAGCGGGCCAGTTTTTCCATCGCCGCGCTTCCCAAAAGCATTTCTGTTCTGCAAAATTCTTCCCGCATAAAGTTCCCTCTTTTCGCTTGCCTGTAAGACGGTTCTCAACCTTGTCCTGTTTCAATCCCATCTAAAAATCACCCAACCGACTAAAACTCTGCCATGATGTTAGATTTTATGCTATCAAACTTCCGATGAAACGTCTCTTACCTCATCTCAAAATTCTTTCCAAATATATTTCACCCTGCCACCCATTTTATGATATAATCTACGCGATGGCAATAAGCAGTGCATATCCGCAGCAGGAAAAATAGCCCCTTGCTGACAGTTAGAGCGAAATTTTTACGGGCGTGCACTGCAAATATAATATATTAAAAAAGGAGATATCACAAATGCAGATCACAAATGACATTCGCTACATAGGCGTAAACGACCACGACATCGACCTCTTTGAGGGACAGTACGTTGTAGAAAACGGCATGGCATACAATTCCTACGTGATCATGGACGAGAAGATCGCCGTGATGGACACCGTGGACACTAACTTTGAAAAGGAGTGGCTGGACAATCTGAATACTGTGCTGGACGGCCGCACCCCCGACTACCTGATCGTGCAGCACATGGAGCCAGACCACTCCGCCAGCATCGACGCTTTTGTCAGTGCGTACCCGGAGACGGTGATCGTGGCGTCCGCGCCCGCGTTCACCATGATGAAGCAGTTTTTCGGCACAGATTACGCCGACAAGCGGCAGATCATCAAGGAGGGCGACTCCTTATCTCTGGGCGCGCACACGTTGCAGTTCGTGGCCGCACCGATGGTACACTGGCCGGAAGTCATGGTAACCTATGACACAAAGGACAAGGTGCTCTTCTCCGCCGACGGCTTCGGCAAATTCGGCACGCTTGACACGGACGAGGACTGGGCATGTGAGGCACGCCGCTACTACTTCGGCATTGTGGGCAAATTCGGCATGCAGGTGCAGAACCTCCTGAAAAAGGCTGCCGCCCTTGACATCCAGATTATCTGTCCGCTGCATGGTCCCATCTTAAAAGAGAATTTAGAATATTATGTAAACTTATATCAGACATGGTCGTCCTACGGCGTGGAGTCCGAGGGTATTATGATCGCCTACACTTCCGTCTACGGCCACACCAAAGCGGCGGCCGAGCTGCTGGCGGAAAAACTGACTGCCAAAGGCTGCCCGAAAGTCGTTGTCGCAGACCTTGCCAGGGAGGATAAGGCGGAATGCGTGGAGGACGCTTTCCGATACGGCAAGCTGGTGCTGGCCACCACCACCTACAATGCGGAAATGTTCCCCTTCATGCGGGAGTTTATCGACGAACTGATCTCCCACAACTATCAGAACCGCACCATCGCCCTGATGGAGAACGGCTCCTGGGCACCCATGGCGGCCAAAGCCATGCGGGCAAGATTAGAGGGATGTAAGGATATCACTTTCACAGAAAACACCGTGCAGATCCGCTCCGCTTTGACGGATGAAAACATTGCGCAGATCGAGGCGCTGGCGGAGGAGCTGTGCAAGTGTTAACCCTGCCCGGATAAGATATCACGCGAAAAGCGGCTCCTCTTTGCGGGGAACCGCTTTTCTTCTGTTTACACTAATATCCGTATTACTTTCTGATAGCCGCAACCGCCGCTTCATCTACCGTGAACTCCACCAGTCCCATATATCCCGGCGCGACTTCATACTCGTCAAAGCAGATCACAATCTGACCTTCCTCATTCAAATAGAAATTTTGATTCTCCTTCACTGTCTCAAACTGATGTCCTATCTCTTCTTTGGAATCAACCCAGTATATTTTCGATTCGTCCGCACCCATCTCATTTCGCATCTGCTCTTTGATATTTTCGCTGATCGGGGTGATATAATCTGCCCCCTCCTCAAACAGATCCCCTAAAGAGACGATTTCGCCCGTTGTCTTGTCAATGTGATAATAGTATTGGTACTGGAAGCCGCTTCCCGCAATCTCGGTCACATCGATCCGCAGTGTAAACCACGTGTCCGTATCTGTCACTACCTCGTGACCCGCGTATATGCTGCCGTGCCCTTCCCCCTGTTCCACCTGCTCCTCAAATCTGTCAATCAGGCGGTTCGTCATCTCCTCGATACTTTCGTTGATCGTCTGAATGCTTCCCTCTATTTTATCATCTTCCGCTCCGATTCCGTCCGGTCTGTCATTCGTACCGCCGTCTTCCGCTCCTGTTCCGCTCGGTCTGCCATTCTCTGCTCCGGCTCCATTCGTCCGGCCATCTTCCACCCTGGTTTCGTCCAGCCCGTTATTTCCCGCCACGTCGTCCTGTTCCAGCTTCACTTCCTCTATCTCCGCCGAAAACTGCTCGCTCTCGTACTGATAATTCCGAATCGTCACCACTTTGACCACACTTCCTAAAACAGGAATCTGTTCCATGGCATATGCCGCCTCGGCGGATATGTTCGGAACGATCACCAGCATAAGCGCCGCCGCTGCCGCTGCCCATCCCGCCGTTCTCCCAATCCTTTTCCCGCTTCTTACCCTTCTGTCTTCGGAAAGGATGCCCTCGCGCCTCAAACCATCCAGCATCCGCTTCCTCTCCTCCGGGGAAATCTGCTCTCTATCCCTCAAAAGATCCTCTGATTTAACGTCATTGCACATTTCATATATTCTGGACATCTCCTACACCTCACTTTCCGCAATGGACCGCCGCAAATATTTTTTCCCTCTGCTGATGCGTCCGTAAAGCACTGTCTTGCTCATATCCATCCGGCGTGCCACCTCGTCCATGGACAGTTCCTCCAAATAGACCAGCCGGAAGATTTCGGCGTCCTCCTCTTTCAAGAAGGAGAGAATCCGCTCTGTTTCCTCCTCATATTCCCGACGCAGAAGCTCCCGCTGTGCCTTCTCGTCCTCCCAGTCCGGCATCTGTTCCACCAAATCTTCCCTTGACGCGTCGATATACTTTCGCACATAGGTCAGCGCCTTAAACCGGCACACTCCCGCCATCCAGTTTTGAAATTCCGACCGCTTCGGATCAAAGCTGTCGATATGATCCCACACGGCTAACAGCGTGTCGTTCATACAGTCGTCCCACAGATGCGGGAGCGTCCCCATCTGTTTCCTGACAACGGTCTTTAGAACCCAGCCGTAATGGTCTATGACATAATACAACGCCCGCTCGTCTCTCTTTTTTAGCTGCCTGACAAAATTTCTTTCATTGATCTCCACTTGTGACCACCACCTTATCTGCTTTGTTACCTATAATTCGCAGCCAAAATGATTTTTCTGACATACCATTTCATTTTTTACCGATAAATTTTTCCCATACAAAAAACACCCGCCGACAAGGGGCATATCACTGCCGCCACAGCCAACGGGTGCTTTTCTCTACGCGTTCACTCCCAGCTCTTTCAGCGCCTCAATCGCCTGCGCCTGATTTTGAAAATGAATCGTATGGATACCGAACTTCTCCGCTCCCTCCAGATTCCGGGGCGTGTCGTCCATGAACACACACTCCTCCGGCACCAGTTCATAGCGGTCGATCAAGAGCTGATAGATCTCCGGCATGGGCTTTATTACCTTCTCCTTGTAGGATAGAATCCCCCCGTCCATATAGGGGATAAAATCAAGGGCTGCCGCACACTCCCTATGCGATCTTTTTGAAAAATTTGACAGGTAAAGACAGCGGTATCCTCTCCCCTGCAGCTCCTTTATCCAGGGAATCGCATAATCGTTGCGAACTACCATCGGCCCCACATCGCGCAGTGCCTCCCGGATCTCCTTCTCAATACCGGGATCGCTTTCGATAAAGCCCTGCAAAAGCTCCTCATCGCTCAGCGCGCCCCTGTCGTACTCATTCCACAGCGGATTCATAACCGTTGCTTTCGCCAGCCGCTCAAAAATCTCCTCGCTGTACCCGAAACTGCGGTAATGCGCTTCCCACGTAAAATCCGCCAGCACATTTCCGATATCAAATATTATTGTTGTAATCATATTCTCTCTTTCCACTCAAATCCGCCTCTGACGGCAATTTGCTTTTCTCGCTTCATTGTTTACATAACATCAAATCCAAATCTCACCCTGCCTGAACAGTTTAAACAAGTTTACATAAATCAACCTCCGGCATTGTCAATGCGCGTCTGTCAGAAATTAGTTTATATAACTTAAATCAACTTCTGGCCAGCCCATCCACATGCAGCACCTCGCCGCTGATATAGGACGCTCTGTCCGACGCAAGGAACACAAAAGCATTCGCGATGTCCTCCGGCTGTCCCATACGCCTTAAGGGAATCTGCGCGATCATCGGGTCGATCACCTCTTTTGGAACCTGACGCATCATATCCGTGTAAGTAATGCCCGGCGCCACCGCATTGACCCGGATTCCTTTTGGACCAAGCTCTCTCGCCAGAGAAAGGGTAAACCCGTTCACCGCAAACTTGGAAGTGGGGTAAGCGATTCCCGCAGGCTGCCCGTACTGACTCACCATGGAGGACGTATTCAAAATCACGCCGCTTCCTGCCGCAATCATATGCTCACTCGCCGCCTTGGAGCAGTTGAAGACGCCCTTGATGTTTAAATCCATCACCTTTTCAAAAGTCTCATCCGTATATTCCGTAAAAGGAGTACTCTCCGACACGCCCGCATTGTTCACAAGAATGTCCAGCTTTCCGTACTTTTCAGCCACACCGTCAAAGGCCGCCTTCACCGCCGCGTAATCGGACAGGTTTGGGAAAATTCCCTCCACCGCCGCGTTCGGGTATGTCTCTTTCAGCTTCGCCACCGCCTTGTCCGCGGTCTCCTGACGGCTGGCGCACAGCACCACCTTCGCGCCTTCCTGCACAAATGCCTCCACTGTGGCGTAACCGATTCCTCTGCTTCCGCCCGTCACTATTGCAACTCTGTCTTTCAATAACATAGCGCCCTCCTTTTTCTGGTTATTTGTGAAACACTTTTCAGATTGTGGACCGTCCCAGCCGTCCCCTCATCTTCTGTCTTTCGATCCTACCGGCGAAGCGGACTCTCTCTGACAATGATGTCCTCCCGGCCCGGGCCGTTTGATACCATGGTAATAGGATACCCGATCTGTTCTTCAATAAACTCCACATACTTGCGGCAGTTTTCCGGCAGCTCCTCGTACTTCCTGATCCCGCGGATCTCGCACTTCCAGCCGGGCAGGTTCTTCAGCACCGGCTTCGCCTTCTCCAGCTTGCAGGGCACCGGAAACTCGGTGGTCACCTGACCGTCCACCTCATAGCCGACGCACACCGGAATCTCATCCAGATACCCAAGCACATCGAGTACCGTGAAAGCCACATCGGTAGTTCCCTGCAGACGGCAGCCGTACTTGGACGCCACGCAGTCAAACCAGCCCATTCTTCTCGGACGGCCCGTTGTCGCGCCGTACTCTCCACCATCGCCGCCGCGTCTCCTGAGCTCATCCGCCTCATCGCCGAAAATTTCCGACACGAACGCACCCGCACCCACGGCGGAAGAATACGCTTTGCACACCGTAATGATCTGCTTGATCTCATAGGGCGCAATCCCGGCGCCGATCGCGCCGTAAGCCGCCAGCGTGGAGGAGGACGTCACCATCGGGTAAATCCCGTGATCAGGGTCTTTCAGCGTCCCGAGCTGTCCCTCCAGAAGCACGGTCTTTCCGTCCCTGACCGCCTGATCCAGATAGGAGGACACGTCGCCCACATAGGGCGCGATCATCTCCCGATACTGCTGCATCGTGGCGAGCAGCTCCTTCGGATCAAGGGCCGGCTTATGGTAAAGATGCTCCAAAATCACATTCTTCGTCTCACATACCCTCTCCAGCTTCTCCCGCAGGGCTTCCTCGTCGAAAAGCTCGCTCACCTGAAAACCGATCTTCGCGTACTTATCAGAATAAAAAGGCGCGATCCCCGACTTGGTAGAGCCGAAGGACTTTCCGCCAAGCCTCTCCTCCTCATATTGGTCAAACAAAATATGGTAGGGCATCACGATCTGGCAACGGTCTGACACCAAAATCTTAGGTTTCGGCACATCCCTGTCAGTCAGGGACTTGATCTCCTCCACCAGAAGCGGAATGTTAAGCGCAACGCCATTGCCAATGACACTGGTAATATGCCCGTAAAACACGCCGGACGGCAGGGTATGCAATGCAAACTTGCCGTAATTGTTTACAATTGTATGTCCCGCATTCGCGCCTCCCTGAAACCGCACCACGATATCCGCTTTTTCCGCCAGCATATCCGTGATCTTTCCTTTTCCCTCGTCGCCCCAATTGGCGCCCACTACAGCCTTTACCATAATACACTCCTCCTTATTTCACATAAGCAGATTGAGCAGGGCAGACTCGAAATGCTTCGCATTTCTCATTCGCGTTTCTCGTCAGAAAGCATCACAGACTGTCTTGCATGCAGCCTGCCTGTAATGCTTGCTGGTTCTGCCCATACACGCAAAAAAGCCGGTTGTAAAAAACCGGCTCCTGTTTCTTACTTTCACATTATAAGGCAAAGCACATTCCAAATCAATCTTTTTTAGACCATACAAGGTTAATCTGTCCTTGCCGCATGGGCCTTTTTCCATGCCTTAATCTCCGCAAGCCGCTTTTTGAGCGCCTCTTCCTCGCCCATCCCGGCTGGCCGGTAATATTCCCGCCCCAGAAGGGCGTCCGGCAAACACTGCATGTTCGTCAGTTTCTCCTCCGTATCGTGTGCGTACTGATAATTCTTTCCGTATTCCAGATCTCGCATAAGCCCCGTCACGCCGTTTCTGATCACAAGAGGCACCGGTTCCGCCAGATCCTTGACGGCGTCCTCCTTCGCCTCGTTGTAAGACACCTCCATGGCGTTCGACTTTGGCGCGAGGGCCACATAGACTACCGCCTGCGTCAGATGGACGTTGCACTCCGGCATCCCCAGAAAATGGCAAGCCTGATAAGCTGCCACCGCAATCTGCAGCGCACGCGGATCGGCCAGTCCCACATCCTCGCTGGCAAACCGCACCACGCGCCTCGCCACATAGAGCGGGTCTTCCCCCGCCTCCAGCATCCGGGCCAGCCAGTAGACCGCCGCGTCCGGGTCGGAGTTTCGCATCGATTTATGTAAGGCGGAGATGAGATTGTAATGCTCCTCCCCCTTTTTATCGTACAAAAGCGACTTTCGCATGGTGCACTGTTCCAGCGTTTCCTTCGTCACCGTCACCGCACCCTCTGCGTCCATCTCCCCGTTTAACACAACCATTTCCAGCGTGGAAAGGGCGTTTCTGGCGTCGCCGTTTGCAAAGACAGCGATCATCTCAAGGGTTTCATCATCGATATGCACCGTCTGATTTCCGAACCCCCTGGGATCTGCCAGTGCATGTGACAAAAGCTCTTTGATCTCCTGCGTGGTGAGCGCCTGCAGCACAAACACCTTGCAACGGGATAAAAGAGCGCTGTTAATCTCAAAAGATGGATTTTCTGTGGTCGCACCGATCAGGATAATACTTCCCTTCTCCACAAACGGAAGGAAAGCGTCCTGCTGCGCCTTATTAAAACGATGTATCTCGTCCACAAACAGAATCGTCCTGACACCGTACTGACGGTTTTTCTCCGCCTGCTCCATGACGGTTCTGATCTCTTTGATGCCGCTTGTCACCGCAGAGAAATCAATGAAGGAAGACTTGGTTTTATTGGCAATGATCCTTGCCAGAGTAGTCTTTCCCACGCCGGGCGGCCCCCAGAAAATCATGGAAGAAACCTGATCCTGCTCGATCAGCTTCCTAAGTACCTTTCCTTTTCCAAGCAGATGGCCCTGCCCTACATATTCTTCCAGATTTCCCGGCCTGAGCTTCGCTGCCAAAGGCTGCGGCATTTCTCTGTCAAATAAAGATATCTGATCCACGTTTCCTATCTCTTATTCCACTTATTGTTGTTGTCATTATCCTTCTTGGCATCCTGATCCTGCTTGTCTGTCTCCGACGTCTGCGTCGAAGATTCCGGCCGTGTGGCAATGCCTTCCGAGTTCATAATACACTGTCCCTGGAATACCGCGTTTTCATCCACGATCAGGCTCTTCGTACGGATATTGCCGATCACTCTGCCTGTAGAAGCCACCTCGGTTCTGCCGCCGCTGGTCAGGTCACCTTCCAGAGAGCCGCCGATGATAATACTGCTGCCCTTCACATTTCCTTTCACCTTACCGCTGGAACTGATAATGAGCGCACCCTCTGTCTCAACATCCCCGGTCACGCTTCCCTCCACGCGAACAGCCTCCTTCGCGCGGATATTGCCGTCCACCACCATATCAGCGCCTATAATGCTGCTGATCTTCGCGTTAATCTGATCTACCGACTTTTTCCCCAACATAGCTTCCTCCCTATCCTTTGATCTCAATCAAATCAAGCGGATCTACATAACTATCATCCTTGCGGATACTGTAGCCCGTCTCCGTGTTATCCTCGCCAACCAGGAAAAGCGCCACGCCCTTCACAACCTGACTGCCCTCCTCCACAATGGGGCTGCCCAGATTCCGATATGTGGTGACATACCCGTTTCCATGGTCGATGATCACGTAGCTCACCTCGCCTTCCGCCTCCCGGACTTCTTTCACCGTGCCCGGTGCGGTGGCAACCACCTTCGTTCCTTCCGCCGCCACGAAAATGAGTTCTTTCCAATCTTCTTTCGCCTCAACCTTCAGCGTATTCTCATTCTCATCGTCATCCGCGTCATCCGTATCCTCGTCGGCCGCGTCTTCATCGGCCTCCGCCGTGTCCTCTTCCTTAATCTGCGCCGCACCGCTCATGGGAAATCCTTTCGGAATATAATTTTCCTCATGGGCCGCCACCAGCTCGTGCTCCTGTTCTTCCTTGCGGCTTAACGTATTCTCCAGCGAAGCTACCTTTCCCTCGAGACTATCCTTCTCCGCCGAAAGCGCTTCGTTCTCCGCCTTCATCTTCACGATCTGATCAAGCTGTTTGGCATTCCGGTCTATGTAGCCTCCCATGGTGATGGTCGTATAAACCGCGTAGCAGATTACCGCCACGAACACCACAAAGGAAACCACCGCCAGCGCGCCGGTCTTGATGTGCATTCTCCGATAGTTCGCCGCAGGAGAATCGGAAGTTAATATTATCGTATAAGTGATCTTTCTCTTGCGCAAATCTGTGCTCATAAATAAGGTCACCTCCACTCATCCTTCTTATAATAACACAAACTGCGCAAGAAAAACATAGTAATTTTTAAAACAAATATTACAAATTTTTAAGCAAATGTTACAAAAGACCGGGAAGCGCTTCCAAATCCCGGCAGCACAGCTTTTTCAAAAAATCGGCAAATACGGGCATTCTCCGCTTGGCACAATCACAGGCGCCTGACAGCCAGCGCTCTCGTGGCATTGATTACCGCCAGAATCATCACGCCCACGTCCGCGAAAATCGCCCACCACATGCCCACGATGCCCGCCGCGCCCAAGGCAAGGCAGATCAGCTTCACAGCCAGCGCAAAGACGATATTTTCGTGAACAATCCGCAGCGTTTTTCTTGAAATCTGCATAGCCAGCGCAATCTTTGCCGGATCGTCGTCCATAAGCACAATATCCGCCGCCTCGATCGCCGCGTCGGAACCGAGCGCTCCCATGGCAATTCCCAGATCCGCCCGCGAGAGCACAGGCGCATCGTTGATGCCGTCCCCCACAAAAGCCAGCTTTTCCTTGTTTCCCTTTGCGGCGAGAAGTTTTTCCACTTCTCCCACTTTGTCCGCGGGCAGAAGCTCGCTTCTCACCTCGTCCACGCCAAGCTCCTGCGCGACCGCATCCGCCACAGACTTCGCATCGCCAGTTAACATAACTATACTTCGGACGCCCGCCTTCTTGAGGGCGGCAAGCGCCTCCTTCGCCCCCGGTTTCACCACATCAGAAATCAGAATACATCCGGCGTAGACGCCGTCCACCGCCACATATACCTGTGTCCCGATCCCGGAAACCTCCTCCGGCGTAATCTGCAGCCGATCCATCAGTCTGCGGTTGCCCGCCGCCACAAGTCTCCCGTCCACATGGGCGCAGACGCCGTGACCGCTTATTTCCTCCACATCTTTCACGCGGCTTGTATCAATTTCCTTCCCGTACGCCTCACGCAGACTTCTGCTGATCGGATGGCCGGAATAACTTTCCGCACACGCCGCATACTCGATCAGCTCCTCCTCGGAAAAGCCGGACGCCGCTTTTTTCCCGGTAACCTCAAACACACCCTTCGTTAGTGTCCCCGTCTTATCACAGACCACATACTTCGTCTCCGAAAGCGCCTCCAGATAGTTGGAGCCTTTCACCAGAATACCCTTGGCGGAAGCGCCGCCAATCCCCCCGAAGAAACTGAGGGGAATCGAAATGACCAGCGCGCAGGGACAGCTTATGACTAACGTGGTCAATGCCCTCGTCACCCACACGGCCCAGTTCGGTTCATACCCGAAAGCCAGACCGAGAAGGGGCGGCAATATCGCTAACGCCAGCGCACCATAGCAGACCGCCGGTGTATAGTATCTGGCAAAGCGGGTGATAAAATTCTCGGAGCGGGATTTCTTCATACTGGAATTTTCCACAAGTTCCAGTATTTTAGAGACCGTCGATTCTCCAAATTCCTTCGTTGTGCGCAGTTTCAACACGCCCGACATATTTACGCTGCCGCTGATGACCAGATCTCCTGCTCCCACCTGTCTCGGCAGGCTTTCTCCCGTCAGCGCGCTTGTATTAAGCGATGCCTCCCCTTCTTCCACCGTGCCGTCGATGGGCACCTTCTCACCGGGCATGACCGTAATGAGCGTGCCGATCTCCACATCGTCCGGATCTACCTGCTCTATCCTTCCATCCACCTCTATGTTGGCGTAGTCCGGACGGATATCCATCAGCTTCGCAATGTTTCCCCTGCTCTTTCCCACCGCATAGCTCTGGAAAAGCTCTCCGATCTGGTAAAAGAGCATGACCGCCACGCCCTCCGTATATTCTCCCAGAATGATAGCGCCCAGCGTGGCCACCGCCATCAGAAAATTCTCATCGAAAACCTCCCCGTGGATCACACCCAGAAACGCCTTGCGCAAAATGTCATAGCCGATCACCAGATAGGGAACCATAAAGAGCGCGAACCGCCACGGATTCGGCAGCGGTACAAAAAGCAGTACGGCCACAAGGACGGCGGCAATTAAAATTCTGAT
>CARUOB010000021.1:27556-42996 GCA_949076555.1 uncultured Lachnospiraceae bacterium
ATAAAAACCTTCTTCTGTTTTCTCGTCATTTGTCTTTCCCCCTGCTTACTATTTTTCTTATATGAACATTCAAACATATATTCATTCGTTTGTCAATATTGTTTTCCGTTCAAATTTTATTGTACCAAGCACGCGTCCTGTCTGTAACGCTTTCTGATTCCCGACTCCAACTATGTTATAAAATAAAACCAGAAATATCTGTTAATGTTGAAACGATACCCCCTTTATTTTTATCACATTACACCTTACGGTTTCAGGCGATTTGCCGTCACACCTCCCCCGGATTCACATGCACCATGATATGCTTCACCTTGGGGAAATTTTTCTCAATGGAATCATGCACCTGCTCCGCCGTCTCGTGAGCCTTTTTAAGCGTCTCCTCCCCATCGGCGCGAATCTCGATGTCCACATAAATTTTGTTGCCGAAAACCCGCGTCTGCAAAAGATCCACACCGAGCACGCCCTCCTGTGCCGCCGCACATTCCCGGAGCGCGTTTTCCGTCTCCTCGTCGCACGCCTTGTCTACCATCTTATCCACCGCATCCATAAAAATCTCGTAAGATGCTTTGCCGATAAAGAAGCAGATTGCCAGACTGGCAACCGGATCAAGAATCGGAAACCCCATTCTCGCCCCGGCGATACCGATGAGCGCGCCAACGGACGAGAGCGCGTCAGAACGATGGTGCCATGCGTCCGCCATCAGTGCGCCGGAATCGATCCGTCTGGCATGGACCTTCGTGTACTGGTACATCGCCTCCTTCACGACAATGGATACAACGGCCGCCACCAGCGCGAGCATGCCGGGCGCCGCCAGAGACGCAATGTCGCCGCCTGCCACCTTTTTGACCGCGGAATACCCGATTCCCAACCCCGTTGCCGCCAGAATGGTAGCCAGTACAATGGCCGCCACACACTCCAGCCGCTCGTGTCCGTAAGGATGGTTTCTGTCTGAATCCTTTCTTGAAATGCGGATGCCGATGATAACCACCACCGTGCTGAACACATCCGAAGCCGAGTGAACCGCATCCGAGATCATCGCCCCCGAATGGGCAAGCACACCTGCCAGCAGCTTAAAAACCGTCAGAACCGCGTTTGCGATAATGCTGACCGTGGACACGCGCATCGCAACCCGTTCAAATTCCTCTTCCTTTTTCAATCTCCACACCTTGCTTTCTGAAAATATGTTTCCTTCTAATCTAACACATCCTCCTATTTCACGCAAGTTCTGTTTATTGTTTTTTCACAAATTAAATATCGGCAGTTCGTCCAGGCTAACCACAACGAACTGCCACTCTCTCCACTGCCCTTTTATGAACTAAACGCTGATTTCCGCCGTCACTCCCAGAAGCTCTTCATTCTCCTTAAGAATCGGATTCACGATCTCTTTTAAGAACTTCTCCACCTGCAGCGGCGCACGGCCCACATAATTAGAAGGCTCCATCGTCTTTTGCAGATCTTCCAGACTCATGTTGAAGGCGGGATCTGCCGCGATCAGCTCCAGAAGATTGTTCTCCTTCCCTTCCTTTTTCACGTTGGCTCCGGCGATCATGGAAAGCTCCCTGATCTTCTCGTGCAACTCCTGTCTGTCGCCCCCGGCTTTGACGGCGTCCATCATAATATTTTCCGTCGCCATGAAAGGCAGCTCGCTCATCAGGCGCTTTGTGATCACTTTATCGTAGACCACCAGACCATCCACCACATTCAGGCACAGATCCAGAATGCCGTCCACCGCCAAAAATGCCTCGGGGACAGACAGCCGCTTGTTCGCCGAGTCGTCCAGCGTCCGCTCAAACCACTGGACCGCCGAGGTGATCGCCGGATTTAAGGCGTCCACCATCACAAACCGGGCGAGGGAGGCGATACGCTCGCTGCGCATGGGATTTCTCTTATAAGCCATGGCCGAGGAACCAATCTGGCTCTTCTCGAATGGCTCCTCCACCTCCTTTAAGTGCTGGAGCAAGCGGATGTCATTTGACATCTTGTGGGCGGAAGCCGCGATACCCGCCAGAATGTTACACACTCTCGTGTCCACCTTGCGGGAGTAGGTCTGCCCGGACACGGGATAGCATTTCTCAAATCCCATCTTCTGCGCAATCATGGGATCAATCTTATCTATGGTCTCCTGATCGCCGTCAAAGAGTTCCTGAAAAGACGCCTGCGTGCCCGTGGTGCCCTTGGAGCCTAAAAGTTTCAGGCTTCCCAGCACATAATCCAAGTCTTCCAGATCGAGGCAGAACTCCTGCGCCCAGAGGGTCGCCCGCTTTCCGACGGTGGTAGGCTGCGCGGGCTGGAAGTGGGTAAACGCCAGCGTCGGCAGTTCCTTATACTCTTTTGCAAACTTGGCAAGCTCCGCAATCACGTTCACCAGTTTTTTCTTCACCAGAAAGAGCGCCTCACGCATCACGATCATATCCGTGTTATCCCCCACATAGCAGGAGGTTGCCCCCAGATGGATGATGCCCGCCGCCTTGGGACACTGCTGTCCGTAAGCGTAGACATGGCTCATCACGTCGTGGCGCACTTCTTTCTCTCTGGCCTTTGCCACGTCGTAATTGATATCCTCCGCATGGCTTTTCAGCTCATCGATCTGCTCCTGCGTAATCACAGATTTCCCGTTCTGTGAAAGCCCCAGCTCCATCTCCGTCTCCGCCAGCGCAATCCATAGCCGCCGCCACGTCCGAAACTTCATATCCGGGGAAAAAATATACTGCATCTCCTTACTCGCGTACCGCTCCGACAGGGGGCTTACATACTTATCTGTACTCATCGTTTTTTCCTTTCTACTCTTTTTATCGTGTAATCTCGAAACCATTATCACTCTTGTGTTTCGCAATGATCTCATTAGATTGAAAAATCATGCTGATGCACTGATTTTTCAATCGGCAATTTGAGTCAGAGCCTCAAAATTGCCCTGATCGCAGATGAGAAATCGCCTGCGCGAATTTCTCATCGCGTGTCATCGCAGTAAACTGCTCTGACATCGAGGATTAGATTGTCCTATCAATGGTCAGGAATTAAATTTCTGCTCGTATTCCTCCACCGTCTGCATAATTTCCTTCGCGTATTTCGGGTATTTCTCCGCCAGCGCCTTGATATCCCTCTGGGATGTGCCCGCCACCACTTCTCTGTTATAATCCATGCGCCGTCTCAAGGACTGTCTGCGGATAATCAGGTTGTGACGGATCTCAACCATCTCTTTGGCATCGAGAATTGCCTCCGTCTGATGGAGCCAGATAGCCGGATCTTGTACCTGATAGCATTTCAATATCTGCAAAAGCTCCTGCTCACAGTAATCCAAATCCAGCTCCGCCCTGCGGAATTTCTCCCGCTCCTCCTTCTCGACCTTATAGTTGTCCCACATTTCGGTCAGCTCTTTTGCACTGTTGACGCCGTACTTCATATATAAATATTCGAGAAGATTGGTGTTATTCACATAGCGGATTTTCACCTTATTCTGCAGCAGAATGATTTTGTTAATGCCGGTCTCGACTCTCCGAAGTTCCTTTCTGGCATCCATATGCTTCACATAGATCAGCGTGATCGCCACCGCCGTCACACCGGCCGTAAGCAGATACCCAAGCTCCGTGTCCATTTCCAAAAAGAACTGCAGGAACAGAAGAAGCAGCACGCACAGCCCTAAGGCGGTCACACAGATGACGGCCATGCCTTTCGTGTCGGAAATTAGCCGCATGACCTCGCTCTTGCGGTAGAGGTAGGCGTGTTTCTCTCCTTCCAGGCGGCTTAAGTCTTTGCGGATCAACTCCTGATAGCTCTCCGCCTCGGTGATCTTTGTATAGGCCTCCTCCATCTCCTCTTCCATGCGCTCCACCATACGATACTTCTCGTCCGTGATCCGGTGGGGACGCCCCATAAAATCCGTCTTTCTCTCCTGCAGAAGAGACACGCGCTTCGCGCAGTCTTTGAGCTGCTCGCTCTCCTCCGGCGGCAGCGCCTCGATCTCTTCCATATCTTTTAAGTAGGAGGTGACCATATTGTACTCGAAGTTTAGATTCTCTAACTCCTTCGTCGCATCCGCGATTTTCTCCAGACAGTTTTTTACATAATCGTTTCTCTGTTCCCTATTGTCAAAATCTATCTCCCGCGAGTACTCCTCCTCTTCCCATTCTTCCTCGTCGTAATCGTCATAGTCTCTGCGGAATCTGTCAAGAAGTCTTTTAAGAAAGCCCATTTTTCTCCTCCACGTTCTCTGTGTAACAGTCCAGCCTTCGGCTCTCCTGTTACGGAATCTGCACATTCCTGTCACTTTCAGAAAAAGACAGATTTCCTATTGGCCCAATTTACATGTCCTTACAGACTTTGCAGCAACCGCAAAGTCCGAAACGGAACCTCTGTCTCTATCTCATGCTCCTGCGGTACCTTTCTTTAAGCCCCGCCGTCAGTTTACCGATCTCTTCATAATAAGGCGTGGAACTGCCAAGCGCGCCCGCACCCTCCTCCTTCATTACCTGATAGGTGACAAGCATCCGGTTTTCGTCCGTTCCCTCAAAGGAACCCTCCGCACGTTTCACCGTCCGCTCTACTTCCAGAGACAACTCATGATACTCGGGGTGCGCCGCGATATAATCAATATATACGCTCTCCTTCTGTCCCATACGCAGCGCGGCCAGATACATCTTAAGCCCCTCTCTTTTTCCGTCGGTTTCATATGATTTCATAAACCATTCGGCCGCCTGAGCGTAGAGAAACATGCCCGCACATGCGACTCCCATATTGTGATAGAGTTTCGCCAAAAGCAGCTTTTCATTCTCCGGCACCTCGCCCGCCAAACTCTGGTACTGCTGCAAAGCCGCCAGATACCGCTTTTCTCCGAGGAGATAATCCGCTTTCGCCTTCTGCCTCTCGTAAGGGCTTAAACCGTCGTTGCCCCGCACGATCTCCTCCGTCCTCTCGATCACGTCCGCCGGATAAATATTCACATATTCCAAAACCGCGCCCACATAAGCCGCCGTGGAACCGCGTCTGTTTAACAGCGCATCCAGCGTATGCGCCAGATCACTCAGACCGCACTCCTCCTCCAGCCATCTGACCATATCCCGCTGCATGATTTCCGCTTCCAATAGCTCCGCTCTGTCCACGAAGAGATAGCACAGCTCTTCCGCTGAATATAGGTTTACATAAAACCTTTCCATATAGTAAGGGGTTTCCGCTCTTCTTCCCGTCCCCAGAATCATATGACCGTCCATTTTCTCATTCATCCCTCATCGCTTATGAAATCTGAAACGATTCCTCCCACTTCTGTCCTGTGGCGGGAAAAAACTCGCCAAGCCCCAGATCCGTCACCGACACATGTACCGTGTTCGCGGAAGCCATCGCCACATCCAGCGCAAATCTGGTAAAGGGAGCCTTCGTCTCTCTCGCCCCCGTAAGGGAAATCGTCTTCGTCAGCGGATTCTTCCCGTTCAGCGGCGTGACCACAAAGGAAACTTCCCTCTCCTTCCCCAGAAAAATTTCACAGGACTTATGCAGTTCGTACCAGTTCTCCCCCGCATCCAGAAGGGCGTAGTAAGATTCCTTTCCCTGCCGCAGCACCCGCATACCGATGTTGGCCTTGAGCTTATCTTCCCCCAGAAAGATATGGGTCTTACCCGCCTCAGAGGGGTCAAATTTTTCCAAAAGGCTGTAGACCGCCCCCCTGCTGTACAGATTATTCCCCTGAAACACGCGCCTGTTGCGGCAGAGAAACTGCAGCGATTTTTTATGCCACTCCTCCCTGAAACCGTCCCCCAGAAGATAGGCCGAAGAAACGATCCGCCCCTCGCAGAGCTTCTCTAAAATCCCCAGAAACCGCTCGTCCGCCACCCGGAAAGCATCCGCCTTGACGTTTTCCTCCTCATTCTCCTCAGGCACCACAACGGTTTCGTACCCGGCCTCCTCGATCAGCGCCACGATGGGCGTGGTTCTCTTGTTGCACTCCATGCGGTATGTCCTTAAATATCTGCCGTCATGCTCGCAGACCACCACCTGATACGCCCAAAGTTCCGAGGGCTGGTACAACACAAAGGAGTAAAGGCTCTCCGTATGGCTCTGAAAGTAAATATGCTCCGTCTTTACCCGAAGATTTGCCGCCACCTGTAAAAGAACCTCCACCATGCGGTCATCCATCTTATCCACGGTAAACAGTATGGCGCCGATGTGCTCCACCGGAACAATGAAACTCATAAGCCCCAGACTCTTTCTGACAAAGAGCGTCAAAAGCGCCACCGGGTCATAGGTCTTCCCGTCCAGTTCGACCTCCGTCCCCTTTTTGGCAAGGGACAAAATATCCTCCAACGGACACATATCCTCCTCATCGGCGCTCTTGACCGCTTCCTTGCCGTAAAGCCACTGGTTTGTCCCTTTTCGTTTACATAATATGAAGGGGATATTATACTGCTTCGTCCCCACCACGGGCGCAACCGTCTCCACATCGCTCTCGCCAAAGAGGCAATAGCTGATCTGGGCATACCTCTCACCCAGATCATACCCCACAAACACACTGCCCTTATGCGGTTTGCCATCTTCTTTCGTACCTAAAAACATACTACTCCCCTACCCTTCGGAGAATGCCCTTTGGAAAATGCCCTTTGGAGAATGCCCTTTAGGGCATTCTCCCGCGCAAGATTTAGTACTTCCTGATGTCCCGTCCAATGGCGGGACATCTTTGGAAGTACTTCTTGCGCTGTTAACGTACCGTAAAAATCTGTTCCACCATATGATCCTGCCTGAAAAACGCGGCCAGCAGATCATTCACCGTATCGTAATCGTGCAGGGTCTTCGCGATCATAATATCATTCAAAATGCCGAATCTTCCTTCCGGGATATCCTCCCCGGCCTCCCCCTTTTGGATCATGTCGCTCACCACAAGCTGTTCCCCGGCCTCCGATTCCTCCGTGATATAATACGAAAGCTGCTCCCCGAAAAACAGAATAAAATCACTGACGCAGATGCCGCCGAACATGTCCCGCATCTCCTCATGGGTATACGCCTCCCCGGCTGCGCCCTCCTCCTGAATCATATAATGGATCATCACCCGCGCGCCGGAAGTTGTCCGGTACTCCACCATCGTTTTGTCCAGATAGGCGTCAAGCCGCGGCACGCAGCCAAAATAATTCCGGTAGAAGGGCATAACAATTCCCTGCGAAAGAAGCGACTCCAAAAAGACACCGCAGAGTTTCTGCACGTCCCCGTCACGCTCCCTTTCAGCATAATGGCGCAGATACGCGATCCGGCAGACCGGATGGAACGGCGCCTCCTCCTGATAAAGCTGCCTTACACTCTCAAACACATACGGGTCCGTGTCCTCATCCTTCACCACATAATCATAGCAGCAGGCCGACACAAAGGCCGCCCAGACCCGCTCACTGCCGCCGCCTTTCGCGTAAGAGCGGAGAATGTCCAGCCATTCCTCCACCCGGACACCCGTATACAACATCTGTATCAGCATCCGCTCACACAGCCAGTAAGTGTCCACGCCGAAGTCTTTTGCCAGTCTCCACACATCCCGCATCTGCACGGTACTTCCGGAGAACCAGCGCACCAGATACTCAAGCACATTGTCGTCATACTTCCCCTTCTGTACCGCATAGAGAAGCATTCCCGTAAGCTGCGGATCGTCCTCCGCCTCCGTCAAATCCAAAAGCCTGCTGCCCAGTTTGAGCAGCGTTTTCGCATCCATATCGTAAGGGCCAAAACGTTTGACCCACTCGTAAGCCGCCTCGTACATGCCCCGGTTTACGAGAAAACGAACGATCTTTCCCCTGTCCCGTCGGCTCACATCCCCCGGATGCAGGGCGAGCAGATACTCATCCAGCTCCCGCATTCTGTCCTTTTCATAGTAAAAGTCTACCACTATGGGACGGATTTTTCGCTTTTCCTCCTCCTCAATCCGCTCCGATGCGGACAGAAGCGCGAAGAGATCCACATTGTCATCCTGTATCGTAAACGTATGCTGTTTTGCATAACACTCGTAGACCGCATAACCCAAATGCTTTCTCACAAACGGAGCGATCATCCCCGCCAGTCTCCCCGGCTTCATCAGCGCTTCCAAGGCGTATTCCATGCCCACCGTAAAAAAGTTTCCCTCGCCGTCTCCCAAAAGCACCCGGCAGTCATTGTCATAGACAGGCACAAAGGCCCTGCCGTCCGTTATCGGAAAGCGCTTGATATCCGACCGGCAGCCATATGCCAAAAGCACCTCTTTCGCACTCTCCTCCTCCGTCCTGACCTCCCGCATAAACAGCAGGGAGACAAGCGCTCTTGCCGTCTGCTCGTCGATCATGGAGGGCGAGAGAAAACTTTCATAGAGATAAGCCAGATCCCGGTTGATTCTGCCCCGGCCAATCTGTTCCAGCAAAAACCGCTCGATCTCCGTTATATAGTTTACATAAATATCCGTCAACTCTTCCCGGCGCCTGTGTACATAGGCATAAAGACGGGCTGTCATCTCATAGTGCAGATCACTTTTGTACGCAAAATATAGGAGCACTATTTTGGGCAGCTCGCCGTCAAACTCTTTGGGAAGCGACATCATATAATATTCGTAAAGTCTGGTGATGCGCAGATTTTCCTCCACACCCGCCGCAAACCACGGAAAGTATGCCTCTCCGCAGCGGTTTCCCTTGATCAGCAGGGCACAGATTTCGTACAGAACCTCCTTGTGGGGAATCAGCGCATAGCAGCCTTTCAGGATACGGAACAGCCCTTCGGAATATCCCCGTCTCTGTCCGGCAAGATATACCACCTGCAGAAGGATTTCCTCCTGCATCACCCCGTTTTTGACTGCATAAGCCAAGATCTGTTCCTCAAAAGAATCCAGCTTGCGGAGCATAGCGGGATTCATGCAGAGAATATTCCACGCCTCAATATAGATCATCGGCGAGGTGCAGTGATGGATAAACAGATCCTCCAACAGCAGCCACCTGCGGGAAACACTCTCCACATATTCCGTGGACAGATAGAGCAAAAGCCACGCGATCCGCCAGTCTCCCCGTCTTCTGGCATAAATCCGCGAAACAATCTCCGCCACCTCGTCCACATAGGAGTCCTCCTCGCTGATGAGCGTGGTCAGATAGAGATAATAGCACCACAGCGCCGGATCATCTTCCCGTATGGCAATCACCCGCTCCCGCAGTTTTTCCATCTGCCATTTCGCTTCGTTTCCCCGCTCCTGAGACATGAGAAGCTGTCCTCTGAACAGTTTCACGGCGATGTCCTTATCGTCAAGCTGCTCCATGCGCGTCAAGAGTTTTTCTGTCTCCGCAAGCCAGGTGGCCGTCCCGATTTTCTTTAAGCGGTGCGCCTGATAGTATTCCATCAACTGCACCGTGAGCTGTTTCTTTTCCCGCTTCGCCCCAAATACTCTGATTCCGGGCATACGCTGCACCACGGTGACGGGAATCCGCACTTTTCCGTTTTCCCGCACAAGCACAATGGCGCCTAAGTTTATGCCGTCGTGCAGCTTTTCCGTATCGATTTTATAGTAAAGCCGGTAAATATTATCCGCAAAAGATTCCTTCTGCGCAGTCTCCTCCTCCAGCTTTATGAAATCACCTTCCGTCTGAAACCACAGCCTCGTATACCCCCAGCCGTTCCGGTTTATGACAAGGGCATATCTCGTATCCCCGGCCGGATCTTCCAGCCGAATCTCACTCTCCTCCGGAAGAAATTCCACCGGCTTTTTCTTGCGGATTTCCTGTAAAAACTCCTCCACATTATGCTCGTTGTCCGGCACTGCAGAAAGCCCCTTGTAAACGGCAAAGTACTGCCTGTCGTGTCCCGTAAACACCTTTTTAAAGCGCGGTTCGTAAAAGAGCGAAACCGCCTCCGCCCAATTGCTTCTCGCCAGATTCGTAAAATGAAAAAGATTCCGGATTTCTCCGAGACTTGACGTGATCTCATCCGAAAGCACCGTCACCTGAAAGGGCAGCTCATACTCTCCCCTGTTTGAGGTGATGAAAAAGGAGCCGGAAATCTCCTGCCCGGCCTCCATTCCGGCGGCGTCAAACCGATAAAGAATCTCGTCCTCACTGCCCCCAAAACGCTTCGTGACACAAGTCATGCAAAGATCAGAGGACGTCACTGTGCCCTCAGTCACCATCCCCTCCGGTCCGTACACGAAAAAAGACCCCTCGCAGGCCGTGTCTGCCTGAAGGGACAGAGTAACACGCGGGCAGGAAAAATCCAGAGAACCGTCACCTGTATGAAATTTACCTTCTAAAATCTCATCCACTACCATACCGATAGTATATCATTTTCAGGGTGACATGTGCAACCCTCATTGCATATCATAGGGGTAAGAGAAACGCTGACGTTACAATTTGCGCGCACGCCGGATAACGTATGCGCTTACGACAATTTGGTGTGAATTGTAATAGGCAGTTCAAAAATGAGGTATCCGTATGGACATAAACAGAGAAGGATTAAGCTCGGAAAATACACAGACCGGAGATAATACGGAGGCGGGAGCTGACAGGATCGGAAAACTGCAGGTCAACGTCACCGCGAACATTGGACTGATCCCCATAGAAAACGCTTCCATCACCATCTCCTTTACCGGAGAGCCCGACTCCACACTGGAGACACTCACAACCAATTCTTCCGGGCAGACTGACACGGTGGACCTGAAAACACCGCCACTGCAGTACAGCCTGACTCCCAACTCCCCCATGCCCTACTCGGAGTACACCCTGTCCGTGAGCGCTCCCGGCTATGAGCCTGTCATCGTCTCCGGTGTGGAAGTGCTGCCGGACGTGACTGCCGTCCAGAACATTGAAATGATACCAACGGAAATGAGCGAGGACAATGAAGAGATCATCGCCATTCCCGACCATACCCTCTACGGCGACTATCCGCCCAAAATTCCAGAGGACGAAATAAAGCCCATGGATGAATCCGGGGAGATCGTCTTAAGCCGCGTGGTCATTCCCGAATACATCATCGTCCATGACGGCGTTCCGAACGATTCCACCGCCCCCAACTACTATGTGCGCTACCGGGATTATATTAAAAACGTGGTGTCCTCCGAAATCTACGCCACCTGGCCGGAAAACGCCATCTACGCGAACACGCTGGCGATTATGTCCTTTACCTTAAACCGCGTGTATACGGAGTGGTACAGAAACAAAGGCTACAACTTCACCATCACTTCCTCCACCGCCTACGACCAGAAATGGATTCGCGGCCGGAACATCTATAAAAATATCGACAGACTGGTGGATTCCATCTTTGCCAACTACCTCTCCCGCCCCGGTGTGCGCCAGCCCATCTTCACCTCCTACTGCGACGGCAGAAACGTGACCTGCAATGGCTTAAGCCAGTGGGGCTCCAAATATCTCGGAGACGAGGGCTATTCTCCCATCCAGATCATCCGCTACTATTACGGCAGCGACATGTATATCAACACCGCCGTGGCCGTCTCCGGCGTTCCCTCCTCATGGCCCGGATATAATCTGAACATCGGCGCCTCCGGGGATAAGGTGCTGCAGATCCAGCAGCAGTTAAACCACATCGCCCAGAATTACCCCGCCATCCCGAGAGTCACCGCGGACGGCGTCTACGGCCCCCGCACCGCCGAAGCCGTCAGGGTCTTCCAGAGCGTCTTCAACCTTCCTCCAAGCGGGATCGTGGACTACCCGACATGGTATAAGATTTCGGAGGTCTATGTGGCTGTGAGCAGGATCTCGGAGCCGGAGTGAAAGGGTGGGCTTTGCCATAAAAGGGGCGCCTACATTGTTTTATCCTCCGCCATATGGTATAATTGGCGCATGAAAAGCAAAGGAGAAAGACAATGACTGACCCGTATATAACATGTCCCGTATTTCAAAACGAGAACTTTCTTCTGCGGCTGGTGGAGTCCGCAGACGCCCCCGATCTTCTTTCCGTATATTCCGACGAGAAGGCAGTGCCCTTCTTTAACAGCGACAACTGCCACGGCGACGATTTCCATTATACGACTCTGGAGCGTATGCGAAGCGCGGTAGATTTCTGGATGGAATCTTACCGCGAGAAATGGTTTGTCCGCTGGGTGATTGTAGACAAGAAACGCCAAAAAGCGGTCGGCACCATCGAGTTGTTCCACAGACAGGCCGAAGACTATTTTACCGACTGCGGGCTGCTGCGGCTGGATCTGCGAAGCGACTATGAGAGCACAACCGCCATTCAAGAAATCTTATCTCTGATCGTGCCGCCCGCCTATGAGCTGTTTCACTGCCGGATGATCGCCACCAAGGCCAAACCATCCGCCATACGGCGGAAAACGGCATTGACCAATCTGGGTTTTTCGGCCGTTACGGAAGCGCTGGTTGGCAATGACGGAACGCACTATACGGAATATTATGTGAGAGAGCGGGCATAACCGGAGAAACCTGCTCTTTATCAGAACACTTCATGTTTCTTGGCAAAAGACAGCGCAAACGAAAGGAGTCCGGCCATGTCCGTTTACAATATCACATTTTCTCCTACAGGAGGCACGAAAAAGGCGGCAGATCTGTTCGTCAATTCCTTCTGCCCCAAAAGTGTCTGCATTGATCTCACCAACCCTTGCACGGACTTTGCGCCGGAAAATGTCCTGTCGGGGCTATTGACGCTGCCGCTCCTTCAAAAACCGACACTAAGCGCTGTATCTCCTGTATGCGTTGCGTCGCCGTCTGCCCCCAAAAGTCTCGAAATGTCAGCAAAGCGCTCCTTGCCGCAAGCAGTATGAAGTTGAAAAAAGCTTGCAGCGGCTACCGGAAAAACGAATTGTTTCTGTGAAATCTCCTTTATCCGTCCACTCAGAAAACCAGCCGCCCGGGTATCATTCGACTTCCCGGACGGCTGGTTTAAATTTACATAATTCTACACATCCATTTATATGATTTCCAAAAATAGTTTACATAATATCTACGCGCTCTACTTCGTCAACATCATCATAATCTCATTGCTTCTCGCCACAAACTTGGTCATGGCCTCCGGCTCGAGGGGCGCCTGCTGCAACAGCGCCAGATCATAGAGCTGCTCGCAGATCATCTTCACATTCTCACCGTCCTGATGTTCCAGCACATACTGCACAAGGGGATGGCTCGCGTTTAAAATCAGCGTCTCTCCCTCCTTGCCGAACATCCCCATATCCATCCCCGGCATGGAGTACATCTTCATCATATCCTGCATCCTGCGGGACTCCTCGGAGAGGGTGATCATGGAAGAAATCTTCTTGTTCTTTAACTTCTCAATCTTCACCTTGATAGCGTCCTTCTTAAGAACCTTCTTCATCAGCTTGGCGATCTCTTCCGCCTGCTCTTCCATCTCCTTCTCCGCCTTCTTGGACGTCTTCGCCTTGAAGGTGTCCGTCAGGTCGGCGTCGATTCTCTGGAACTTAATGCCTTCGTTCTTCGCCTCGAGCTGGGATACAAAAGGCTGGTCAATATTGTGCGTCAGCACCACCGCATCCATCTTTGCGGACTTAAACATATTGATATACTGGCTCTGCTGCTTCTCGTCGGTCACATAGTAGATGACCTTCTCCTTCTTCTCTTCCTCGACAGGCTCTCCATCCTCGTCAAGCACTTCGCCGTCAACCTTCTCCGGCTCGTCGACAACCTCGGCTTCCACTTTCTCGCCGTTCTCGTCCACGGCTGCACTTTCGGTTTCGTCCTGTCCGCCGCTCTCCTCACCGGCTTCGTCGGCAGCCTTTTCCGCCGACTCTGTACCGGCATCCGCCTTTTCACCGTCGCCGTCTGCAGCCTCGTCGGGATCGATCTTGTTGACCTCCAGACACTCGGGCAGCGTCATATACACGCCGTCCAGATTCTTGAAGAGAATGTAGTCCGTCATCTTTTCGCAGAACTTGTCGTCCTTTAAGCAGCCGAACTTGATGAAGGGACTGATATCATCCCAATACTTCTCGTACTCTTCCTTCTCCGTCTTGCACATGCCGGACAGCTTGTCCGCCACCTTTTTGGTGATATACTCGCTGATCTTCTTCACAAAACCGTCGTTTTGCAGCGCGCTTCTGGACACGTTGAGCGGCAGGTCGGGACAGTCGATCACACCCTTTAAGAGCATCAAAAACTCGGGGATCACTTCCTTGATATTGTCCGCGATAAACACCTGATTGTTATAGAGTTTGATGGTTCCCTCGATGGACTCATACTCCATATTGATCTTCGGGAAGTAGAGGATACCCTTCATATTAAACGGATAATCCATGTTCAGATGAATCCAGAACAGCGGCTCCTTGTAATCCTGAAATACCTTGCGGTAAAATTCCAGATACTCTTCCTTGGTGCACTCGTTGGGATGCTTCGCCCAGAGAGGCTGCGTCTCATTGAGAAGCTCCGGACGCTTCTTGATCTTTAACTTCTGCTCGTCCTCCTCCTTCTCCTTCTTGATCTCCTCCACTACCTCGTCGGTATCCAGCTTTTCATCCTCTTTGATGATCTGGGTCTCCGTGGTGTTTGCCTTGGAAAGCCAGATTTCCGTGGGCATAAAGGAACAGTATTTCTTAATGACCTCTTTCGCCTTGTATTCATTACAAAACTCCAGACAATCCTCGTTGATATGGAGGGTGATCTGTGTGCCCACCTCAGTCCTCGTGCCGTCCTCCATGTCAAACTCTGTGCCGCCGTCGCAGGTCCAGTGCACCGCCTGCGCGCCGTCCTGCCAGGACAAGGTGTCGATCTCCACCTCATCCGCCACCATGAACGCCGAGTAAAAGCCCAGACCGAAATGCCCGATGATCTGATCCTCGTTCGCCTTGTCCTTATATTTTTCAATAAAATCCGTGGCGCCGGAGAAAGCGATCTGGTTGATATACTCCTCCACCTCGTCCGCCGTCATACCGATACCGTTATCAATGAACTTGAGCGTCTTTTCTTCCGGGTTTACGATCACCTGAATTTTCGCCTTATAACCATCCGGCAAGGCATACTCGCCCATCATATCCAGCTTTTTCAGCTTCGTGATCGCATCGCATCCGTTGGAGATCAGCTCCCTGAAAAAGATATCGTGATCGGAATACAACCACTTTTTGATAATCGGGAAAATATTGTCGCTGTTAATTGATAAACTACCATGTTTCGCTGCCATAATGACTCACTTTCCTTTCTCTTTCCAAATCTGAAATACCGTTTACACACGGCGCTCGTTGGCCCGCTCTTTATACCGACAAATCCTCTTTCCGGGGATTTGATTACCTAGAGGATAGTTTAATACGCGCGACTACAGAAGTCAAGACAAAATTAGCACTCATCATAGACGAGTGCTAATAATCTTTGTTTTCTTCCGTTTTTACGCGGGATTTCGAAATTATAAACTTTTTCTAAACTCCCCGTATCTTCCGTTTTCTATCCGCATACAGCGGCCTTTCAAGCGATACGTCAGCTTCCAAAATACTGCGAATACACCTCAAAAAAGTTCTGCGTTGACACTTCCTCGTCGTGGATAAAGTTCACGCTGTCCCACAG
>CARUOB010000022.1:0-15405 GCA_949076555.1 uncultured Lachnospiraceae bacterium
CAGTTATGGCAGAATCAATGAAGGGTTTAGTAAGATCGCACCGCTGCGCGGAACTTTCCTTGGGCAATGTGGGGGAAGAAGTGACCGTGATGGGATGGGTGCAGAAGCAGAGGAACAAGGGCGGTATCATATTTGTGGATCTGCGCGACCGTTCCGGCATTTTGCAGATTATATTTGAGGAGAGCGACTGCGGCGCGGAGGCGTTCGCCAAGGCGGAGAAGATGAGAAGCGAGTTCGTCATCGCCGTTGTGGGCAGGGTGGAGAAGCGTTCCGGAGCCGTCAACGAGAATTTAAAGACGGGAGAGATCGAGATACGCGCTGCGCAGGTGCGCGTTTTGTCCGAATCCGAGACGCCGCCGTTTCCGGTGGAGGCGGACTCTAAGACAAAGGAAGAGATCCGTTTAAAATACCGTTATCTGGATTTGAGAAGACCGGATTTGCAGGAGAAACTGATTCTGAGAAGTAAGATCGTCTCGGAGATGCGCGCCTTTATGGCGAACGAAGGCTTTCTGGAGATCGAGACACCTATTTTGTGTAAATCCACGCCGGAGGGAGCAAGAGATTATCTGGTGCCCAGCCGCGTGCATCCCGGCAGCTTCTATGCGCTGCCACAGTCACCCCAGCTCTACAAGCAGCTTCTGATGTGTTCCGGTTACGACCGGTATTTCCAGATTGCCAAGTGCTTCCGGGATGAGGATCTGCGTGCGGACAGACAGCCCGAGTTCACGCAGGCGGACATGGAATTGTCTTTTGTGGATGTGGACGATGTGCTGGAAGTGAACGAACGGCTGATCAAACATATCTGCAAGGAGGCCATCGGGCTTGACGTACAGATTCCCCTGCCCCGCATGACATGGCAGGAGGCGATGGATCGTTTCGGTTCCGACAAGCCGGACACCCGTTTTGCAATGGAACTGACGGATGTGTCAGATATCGTGGCTGGCTGCGGTTTCGGTGTGTTTACGTCCGCCTTGGAAAGTGGCGGTTCCGTGCGCGGTTTAAATGTGAAGGGACAGGCGGCCATGCCCCGCAAAAAGATTGACGCGCTGGTGGACTTTGCGAAGGGTTACGGTGCGAAGGGACTGGCTTACTTAAGCGTGCAGGAGGACGGCACTTACAAGTCTTCCTTTGCGAAGTTTATGACGGAGGAGGAACTTTCGAAGCTGGTGCAGGCGATGCAGGGCGAGAAAGGCGATCTGCTTCTGTTTGCGGCCGACAAGAAAAATATCGTCTACAGTGTGCTCGGGGCGCTGCGCGTGGAGCTTGGGAAGCAGCTTGGGCTGATCGACGAGTCACAGTTTCACTTCCTCTGGATCGTGGAATTTCCGCTTCTTGAGTGGAGCGAGGAGGAGAACCGCTTTATGGCGATGCACCATCCTTTCACGATGCCCATGGAGGAGGACTGGCAGTATATTGACTCCGACCCCGGCAGGGTGCGGGCGAAGGCTTATGATATCGTGTTAAACGGGGTGGAGCTTGGCGGCGGTTCCGTCAGAATCCATCAGGATGACATTCAGGAGAAAATGTTTGAGGTGCTGGGCTTTACAAAGGAGCAGGCCTGGGAGCAGTTCGGTTTCCTCTTAAGCGCCTTCAAGTACGGCGTGCCGCCTCATGCGGGACTCGCTTACGGCCTTGACCGTATCGTGATGCTTTTGACCCATGCGGACAGCATCCGTGAGGTGATCGCGTTCCCGAAGATCAAGGATGCGTCCTGCCTCATGACGGATGCGCCCGGCAGGGTGGATGAGAAGCAGCTTGCGGAGCTGCAGATTGCGATTCAGGATGAAGAAGAGACGGAAAAATCACACTGAGGTGTTAATTTTTAATCACGGGTCTGTGCCGGAGCCACGGACCCGGTATCGCAGCCGGAAATCAAAGGATTCTTTCGGAAAACTTTGCTATTGCTGGTGCGTGTCTTTGTAAAAAGCTCCGCATGGAGGAAAATATGGCGGAACAAAAAACAGATAACAAGGCGTTGGAAGAGGCGATCGAGGCTTTTCGCGCGGATAAGGAAAAAGACAGCTATGTGAAGGTGATGGAGCTTTTGGAGAAATCCATTGTGCTTGTGCCTGCCATACCGCCGAAGGATATTGACCCGGCTCTCATGGAGCAGTTGAAAGCGGGAAAGCCGGTGCAGTTTCCCAAGGATACGAAGATCGTCCCCTGTCTGCTTCGCAAGGAGACGGGAGAGCAGGCGCTTCCCATCTTTACCTCGCCGGAGCAGATTCCGGAGGATAAGAGGAGTCCTATGGTGATGGCCATGCCTTTTATGGGAGTGGTCTCCATGGCGGCGGCCAATCAGGATAAGATGGAAGAAGTTGTGGTCAATCCTTTTACCGGAATGATGGTCTTAAATAAGTCGGTTTTAGAGATCGCGGAAAAGCGCAGAAAGGCGGCCGGGCAGATTAAGACGGTCCAGTTGACGCAGGAGCAGTTTAGAAATCTGGCCCATAACAGAGTGTCGCTTTTCCTTTTGCCCAAATTCCTGTTTGAACAGAAAGAGGCGGGGCTTAAGAGGCTGCAGCAGGAGGAGGGCGCGTTTCTTCTGCAGCTTTACGACGAGGTTTACCCGAAGGGGAAAAAGAGCGGATGCAGGGCGGAGGATTTCTCCCTGATGACGCTGAATCTGTCGGATACGATACAGCTTACCCGTCTGGACCTGCCCGACGAGACGAATAAAAAGGGGCTGTGCTACCGTGTCTATGCGGTCTTTAAGAGGAACACGGAAGAAGTGCTCTACTACACGCTGGAAAGCACGAAGGAAGGCAATGTAATCGCAAAAGTGACACCGGACGGAAAACATGAGGTGGTAGAACCCGCGCCGGACAATGGGGCGGAGATTGAGGCGATTTTAAATCTTGTGGAGCCGAGCTGACACGGGAGAAACGTTCGAAGCGGCAGGGTGAGTCCCGGGAGAGCACAAGAAAAACGGACGGCGTAACGCCTGGGAACCGAAAAGATGAGTTTGGGGGCGCATAAGAAAAACGGCGCATATCCCGGGCAGGAAGGAAAAGGACGGCATGACAGATACGGTTATATTTGATTTGGACGGGACACTTCTCGACACGCTGGAGGATTTGACGGACAGCGTCAATTACGCCATGGAAAAGTTCGGGTTTCCCGTGCACACGATTGAGGAGATCCGCACCTTTGTGGGGAACGGCGCGCCAAAGCTCTTGGAGCGCAGCATACCGAACGGTGTGGCAAATCCTGACTACGAGGCTGCGCTGGCAGCCTTTAAGGCACATTATGCCGAGCACTGCGAGGACAAGACAAAACCCTATGAAGGGGTGATGGAGACGCTCGCCGAATTAAAGAGGCAGGGGTATCATCTCGCCGTTGTCTCCAACAAATTCGACGGGGCAGTGAAAAAACTTTGTAAAAAATACTTTGGGGAATATATAACGGTCTCGATCGGGGAGAGCGCGGAGGTCAAGAGAAAACCTGCGCCCGATACGGTGTACCGGGCGCTTCGTGAACTTGGATGTGACGGCTCCCGCGCGGTTTACGTGGGAGATTCCGAAGTGGATATTCAGACGGCGAAAAATGCGTCGCTGCCCTGTATCAGTGTTACATGGGGATTTCGCACCGAAGAAAAGCTGCGTAGCGAGGGCGCGCGGGAAGAGCTGTTTGTCAGGACTCCTCAGGCGCTTGTGCCCCTTCTGGATCGTCTTCAGTCGGAAGGGTAATCAGCACTTTCACGATATGGTTATTTTTGATGCCGCAGGCCCGCAGGGTGATGCCGTTGTCTAAGGCGATGGTTTCCTGATCCTGCGGCAGACGGTCAAGCTGCTCGATCATAAGACCGCCGATGGAATCATAGTCTTCGGAATCCAGAGAGACGTTGAGTGCATCGCTTAAGTCGTCCAGCTTCATGCCGCCTTCTACCAGATATTGGCCTTCCTCCGTTTCCTGAATCAGTTCTTCTTCGTCCGCGTCGTACTCGTCGCGGATTTCTCCTACCAGCTCCTCTATCATATCTTCCATGGTGATCATGCCGACCGTGGCGCCGTATTCGCTTAAGACAAAGGCGATACTGCTGGACTTTTCACGGATTTCCATCAACAGATCCGATACGTTCTTATATTCATAAGTATAGTAGGCCTCGCGCAAAATCTTCTTGAGGCTGAATTTTTCCTTGTCCTTTACCAGAATAAAATCCTTGATATTGACAATGCCGATGATGTGATCGGGATCTTCGTCATATACCGGAAGGCGCGTAAACATGCAGGACTGAAAAGTGGAGAGCAGTTCCTGGTAGCTCGCGCTCAGAGGAACCGTGGTCATCTGGATGCGGGGGATCATGATATCTTTCGCGACGGTGTCGCCGAAATCAAACACGTTGTAAATGAGTGTCCGCTCCTCCGACTCGATCACGCCGCCCTCATGGCTTACGTCCACATAGGTCTTCAATTCTTTCTCGGTGATGCTGAAATTGTTTCCCTCGGAGCTGATATGTAACAGCCTTAGAATCCAGTTGGAGAGCATGTCTACCAGAAAGATGACCGGCGTAAGCAGTGTCATCAGCAGGCGGATCATGGGACCGAACAGGAGAGAGATTGGCTCGGCGCGCTGCATAGCCCATGTCTTGGGAATGATTTCGCCAAACATCAAAATCACGAAGGTCAGAATGCCCGTGGCGATTCCCACAGCCCTATTGCCCCATAGACTGATTGCAAAAGTAGTCATCAGGGAGGAGGCAGACAGATTGACGATGTTGTTGCCGATCAGAATGGCGCTCAGCATTTTGCCGTACTGCTCTAAGATGGCGAGCACGCGGATGGCTCCCTTGTGGTCTTCTTCTGCTAAGGTGCGCAGCCGCACTCTGTTGACGGTTGAAAAGGCAGTCTCGGCCGAGGAGAAAAAGGCTGATAAGAGCACGAGCACTCCCAGCGAGACGAGTTGTATGACACCTGTGGTATCCAATAATTTTCACTCCTTTACCATATCTATAATCAAAAATATTAGTATAAGAACAAGATTGTGTCAAGTTTTAATGCGTGCGGGAATACATATTTATAAGAGAGAAGTGAAAGGACAAGGGGGTTATCATGGGAAAAAAGGATTTATATATGGAAAAGGCCGTCTTTATCATTAAATGTATGCTGGGTGCGTACATTCTGACGGCGGGGCTTCTGCTTCTGCTTGCGTTTCTGCTGTACCGTTTCGGCCTGTCCGAGAAGGCAGTCTCCATCTGTATCATAGCGGTCTACATTATCGTTACTTTTCTGGCGGGTCTGCTTGCGGGGAAGAAGGAAAAACGGAAGAAATTCCTGTGGGGGCTTGTCATGGGCGCTCTGTACTTCGGCATTCTGGTGGTCGTGTCCCTTGCGGTGAACAAAGGCGTGGAGGACATCGCGGGAAATATGATGACGGTCTTTTTCCTCTGCGCCTGCAGCGGCATGCTCGGTGGAATGGTCGCCAAATGAGACTAGACGGGCGGAAAGTTTTATGCTATACTGTCTAAAGTTATGAGCAAGTTTATACATAAGGAGGATACACCGATGAAACATATTAAGACGTTATCTACCAGAGATCTGAAAGAGTCCATGAAGAAGGGCGGCTGCGGCGAGTGCCAGACTTCCTGCCAGTCTGCATGTAAGACTTCCTGCACCGTAGGAAACCAGAGCTGCGAGAAGGCGAGATAGTTTCCGGTTGCGCTGGCGTAAGATATTTGCGCCGACGTTTCGCGTCAGAAGAAAAGAGCAGGAAAAGACAGGCCCGGCATGCGGCGCATGACGGGTCTGCTTGTACGTTATGGTTACGATTCACACCCATGCCAGATTTCGTACTGCTTTACGTTTATTCAGTGTGAATTGCAACGATGATGCACACAAAATGCCCAAAAACCGGCATTTTGGCGCTGGCTCCGACACCATGCAGCAAGTGCATGGTGCGGGTGTGAAACGTAACACGTTATGCAACAGTCTGGCAGGGGCGGCGGACGCGGCCGGACTGTGAGAAAAGACAGAAGTCAGGAGAATCATTGTGATACATCAATATATAAGTAACGGTTACCATATTGTGATGGACGTCAACAGCGGCAGCGTCCATGTGATGGACAAGCCTGCTTATGACACCGTTCCGGTCGTGGAGCGGCTGCTTCGGCAGGGAATTAAGGAGCGGGAGGAGATTGCCCGCACGGTGGCAGAGGAGTTGGCCATGGACCGTCCCGTAGCGGAGGAGACGGTGGAGGAAATCCTGTATTTGAAGGAACAGGGACAGCTTTTTACGGAGGACATCTACGAGAATTACATAGATGCCTTTCAAAACCGGGAGACCGTGGTGAAGGCGCTCTGCCTGCACATCGCCCACGACTGCAATCTGGCCTGCAAATACTGCTTTGCGGGGGAAGGGGAATACCACGGCAGACGGGCGCTGATGAGCCTGGAAGTGGGAAAGAAGGCGCTGGATTTCCTTGTGGCCAATTCCGGCAGCCGGGTGAATCTGGAGGTGGACTTTTTCGGCGGGGAACCGCTTATGAACTGGCAGGTGGTGAAAGATCTGGTAGCTTACGGCAGATCCCTCGAGGAGCCGCACCACAAGAAATTCCGCTTTACCCTGACCACCAACGGCGTGCTGCTTGACGACGAAATTCTGGAATTTGCGAACAGGGAAATGTCAAATCTTGTTTTAAGCATAGACGGCAGGAAGGAAATTCACGATCTGATGCGGCCCCACCGCGGCGGACAGGGCAGCTACGACGAGATCCTTCCGAAATATAAGAGGGCGGCAGAGAGCAGGAACCAGATGAACTACTATGTGCGGGGCACCTACACCCACAACAACACGGACTTTTCCGAGGACGTGCTTCATCTGGCCGACGAAGGCTTTGAGCAGATCTCGGTGGAGCCTGTGGTGGCGGAGAAAAAAGAAGATTATGCCCTTCGCATGGAGGATGTGCCCAAGCTCCTTTCCGAGTACGACAGGCTTGCTTTGGAATATATTCGCAGAAAAAGGGAAGGAAAGGGTTTTCAATTCTTTCATTTTATGATAGATTTAGAAGGTGGCCCTTGCGTGGCAAAGAGATTGTCAGGCTGTGGGTCAGGTACGGAGTATCTGGCGGTTACCCCCTGGGGAGATCTTTATCCCTGTCATCAGTTCGTGGGACAGGAAGAATTTCTCATGGGAAATGTGGACGAGGGGATTGTCCGGGAGGATCTGCGGGATCAGTTTAAAGCGTGCAATGTCTACGCGAAGAAGGCGTGCAGGGATTGTTTCGCGAAATTTTATTGCAGTGGCGGCTGCGCGGCCAACGCTTACCATGAGAGCGGCGACGTGAACGGTTCCTATGAGCTGGGGTGTGAACTGCAGCGGAAGCGTGTCGAATGTGCGATTATGATAAAAGCGGCGCTTGCCGATAAGGAATCATCGCTCGGCAGCGATGATGTGAGTATGCCTGCGGCAAACTCTGAGAATGCTTCGCATTCTCCTTAAATGATTTACACAGTTGCGTTTTTCGAATTATGAACAAAGGAGAGTTAGTCATGAAAAAGAGCAGAGCGGTTGTCAGTCTGATCGTCTATGTGCTGATTTTGGGACTGCTGGGTTATACGGCAGTTTTCGGCGTCGGTTCGGACAAGTCGGGCGCGGCGGAGAGCATTAAGCTGGGACTGGATCTGGCGGGCGGCGTCAGTATCACCTATCAGGTAGTGGGAGACGAGGATCCCAGCGCGGAGGATATGAGCGATACCATCTACAAATTGCAGCAGCGTGTGGACGGTTACAGCACGGAGGCGCAGGTGTATCAGGAGGGAAACGACCGGATTAACATCGAGATTCCCGGCGTCACCGATGCCAACGCGATTTTAGAGGAGCTTGGTAAGCCCGGAAGCCTTTACTTTATCGCCCAGACGGACAGCGAGGGCAACAATAACTATGACATGGGCTACGGTGTGGATGCAACAGGCAATCTGGTTCCGCAGTACCAGTTGAACAAGACATTGGAGGAATTGCAGGCGGACGGCTCCATCGTGCTTACCGGCACGGAGGTGGACGGCGCGCAGGCGAGAGCCCAGCAGGATTCCATGGGAAATCTGGAAAACGTAGTTTCCCTTTCCTTTAATGAAGCTGGCAAGCAGGCCTTTGCGGATGCAACGACCAAGGCTTTTGAGAACGGTGAGACCATTGCGATCTACTACGACGGCGAGTTCGTGAGCGTGCCCAATGTACAGGCGGCTATCACGGACGGCAACGCGGTGATCACAGGGCAGAGCACGGCGGCGGAGGCGGAGCAGCTTGCTTCCACCATCCGTATCGGCGGTTTGAAGCTGGAGCTTGAGGAGCTTAGGTCCAACGTGGTGGGCGCACAGCTCGGTTCGGCGGCGATCCGGACAAGCCTGACGGCGGCGGCAGTCGGGTTTGCGCTGGTGGTTATCTTTATGATTGCGGTTTATTATGTGGCGGGTTTTGCGGCGTCTCTGGCGCTGTGTCTGTATACGGAACTTCTGGTCATTTTGATGTATGCTTTTGAGGTGACCTTAACCCTGCCCGGTATTGCGGGTATTATCTTAACCGTCGGTATGGCGGTGGATGCGAACGTGATTATCTTCGCCCGTATCCGTGAGGAGCTGGCGGACGGCAAGTCGGTGCAAAGCGCCATTAAGATCGGTTTCCAGAAAGCGTTGTCCGCGATTCTGGACGGCAATATCACCACATTGATTGCGGGTCTGGTGCTCTACTTTATGGGAAGCGGCACGATCAAGGGCTTCTCCATCACTTTGATGTTAGGTATCGTCCTTTCCATGTTTACGGCGCTTGTGGTGACCAAGTTCTTAGTGAACATCTTCTATGCGCTGGGCATTCAGAGTGAGAAAGCCTACGGTGTGGCGAAGGAGAGAAAGACCATCAACTTCCTCTCCAAGAGATATGTGTTCTTTGGTATTTCCGTCGCAGCGATTCTGGCAGGATTCGTCGCAATGGGCATCAATAAATCGAGCATCGGCATGACGATGAATTACAGTCTGGATTTTGTGGGCGGCACTTCCACGACCATGACGCTCAACGAGGATATGAGCATCGAGGAGATCGACGCACAGATCGTTCCCCACATCGAGAAGATCACCGGGGACGGCAACGTGATGAGCACCAAGGTGGCAGGTTCCAACGATATTATCATTAAGACCAGAACTTTGAACGTGCAGGAGAGAGAGGCATTTAACGAAGTGATGGTGAATAACTTCGGTGTGGATGAGAGCAGTATCACGGCGGAGACCATCAGCGCAACGATCAGTTCCGAAATGCAGTCCGGTGCGATCAAGGCGATTCTGGTGTCCACGGTGCTGATGCTTCTGTATATCTGGTTCCGCTTTAAGGACATCCGCTTCGGCGCAAGCTCTGTGATCGCGCTGCTGCATGACGTGCTTGTGGTGCTGGCGTTCTACGCGATCGTGAGAGTGTCTGTGGGCAATACCTTTATCGCGTGTATGCTGACCATCGTTGGTTACTCCATCAACGCCACCATCGTTATTTTCGACCGTGTGCGTGAGAATCTGCGTGGGATGCGGAGCAAGGAAGGGCTGGATGAGATGGTCAACAGAAGTATCACCCAGACGCTCACGAGAAGTATCTTTACTTCCCTGACCACCTTCTTTATGGTGGCGGCGCTGGAGGTGTTCGGCGTTTCTTCCATCCGGGAGTTTGCGCTGCCTCTGATGGCAGGTATTATCTGCGGCACCTATTCTTCCATCTGTCTGACGGGTGCGCTCTGGTATGTGTTCCGCACGAAGCTGGTGAAGAAGGCGGCGAAGTAAGAATAAGGTTCAGCACGCGCTCATAAAGTACTATAAATGACCCTCTGAAAATGTTACAATAGGTTGTGACTTTTCGGAGGGTGTTTTTTGCGCCGGAGGAAATGGCAGTAGATACAGAAAGGTGCGGCAGTGGTGATATTGTATGGCGAAATGGATGGTGTCCGCCAAGAAAGCGGATTTTGACGGGATAGCGAAACGGTTTGGGATTGATCCGGTGATTGCCAGAATCATACGGAACAGGGACGTGGTGGGGGATGAGATGATCGAAAAATTCCTGCGCGGCACGACGGCTGACTTATATGACCCGGCCCTTCTAAAGGACGCAGGGAAGGCGGCGGCTATTCTCTGTGAGAAAACGAAGGAGAAGAAAAAGATCCGGGTGATCGGGGATTATGATATCGACGGCGTTTGTGCCACGTATATTCTGACGGCGTGTCTGGAGCGGTGCGGCGCGGAAGTGTCCGCGGTGATTCCCCACCGGATTTTGGACGGTTACGGGTTGAATGACCGGCTGATCGAGGAGGCCGGGCAGGAGGGCGTGGACACCATACTGACCTGCGATAACGGCATTGCGGCGACTTCGCAGATCGCCTGCGCGAAAGCGCTTGGCATGACGGTGATTGTGACGGATCACCATGAGGTGCCCTACGAGGTGCAGGCGGAAGGAAGCCGCGTGGAGACGTTGCCCGCTGCCGACGCGGTGGTGGACCCGAAGCAGAGCGATTGTCCCTACCCCTACAAGGGCATCTGCGGTGCGGTGACGGCATATAAGCTGATGGAGATTTATTTGGGAAATATGGCGGATGCGGGCATCCTGTCCGCGGAGGAGAGGGAGACGCTCTTGCAGGAGATGCTGGCTTTCGCTGGTTTTGCCACTGTGGGGGATGTGATGGAGCTGACGGACGAAAACCGCATTCTGGTCAGGTACGGCCTGCGGCAGATCGAGCGGTCTGAAAATCCCGGCCTTCGCGCGTTGCTTACGGTGAACGAATTGACACAGAAGCGGCTGACGGGGTATCACATCGGCTTTGTCCTTGGGCCATGTCTGAACGCGACGGGGCGGCTTGATACGGCCAAACGCGCGCTTGCCATGTTCCGCACGAAGGCAGCGGCGGAGGCTGTGACCATAGCAGGGGAATTGAAGGCGTTAAATGACAGCCGGAAAGAAATGACGCTTTTTGGCACACAGCAGGCTATGGAACTGATAGAGAATACGGCGCTGAAAGAAGATAAGGTGCTGGTGGTATTCTTGCCGGACTGTCACGAGAGTCTGGCGGGGATCATCGCCGGGCGGATCAGGGAGCGGTACCACAAGCCGGTTTTTGTGCTGACACGCGGCGAAGAGGGCGTGAAGGGTTCCGGCCGTTCTATCGAGACGTATCACATGTACGACAAGATGAGTGAGTGTAAGGAGCTGTACACGAAGTACGGCGGGCACAAGATGGCGGCGGGGGTGTCCATGCCCGAGGAAAATGTGGAGGCGTTCCGGACGTATCTGAACGCGCACTGTGGATTGACGAATGCGGATCTTGTGGAGATCATACATATCGACGTGCCCATGCCCATGTCTTATGTGACCCCGGAACTCGTCAGGCAGCTTTCCCTGCTAGAGCCTTTCGGCAACGGCAATCCCAAGCCTGTTTTTGCCCAGAAGAACGTGAGGGTATGCCGGGGGCGGATTCTGGGGAAGAATAGAAATGTGGGGAAATACCGGGTGGCTGACGAGAACGGGCGGGAGTACGATATGATGTACTTTGGGGATCTGGAACAGTGGCACGCCTTTCTCACGGAACATTTCGGGCAGGAGGAGACAGACAGCCTCTACGCCGGAGGCAGCGCACGGATAGTCATCAGCGTGATTTATTACCCCGATATCAATGTGTACAAGGGAGTCGAGTCCCTGCAGATGGTGATGCAGGACTATAGCGTCTGAGCAAATGTCCGATGAAATCGGACGTGGAGCGCTGAAAGCGCGGATTTGCGAGTCTCACGCCTGAGCAAAAGCGCAGATTTGCGAGTCTCATGCCTAAGCAAGAGAAAAACAAGCGGCAGGACACGAAAAAGCCCGGACGTTCCGGGCTCTCTCGCAGTTTTCTTATGAGGGGGAGATAGTGAATTCATCAACTATCTTGATACCTATCATAATGTGTAATTGTGTCCAAAATGTGTTTAGAGTATGAAGGAAAAATAAAAAAAGATTAAGAAACCTTAAAGCAGTGTGAAGGAAAGCACTAAGCTTGAAAGAATCTCACTAAGTGTTTTCAGGCTTCACACGAGAGAATGCCAAAGAACGGCATTCTCTGCAGGAAGACAAAAATTGCAAAAAAGCGTTTTTCGTGCTATCTTACTATATAAATAAATATAAGAATATATGAGAAAAAGATTTTGACGAGGTGAAATATGGCAGCTTTAGGAGAATTGTTGCAGGGGATATCCTATACGTGCGTCAGCGGCACGGCAGAACGGGAGATAACGGATGTTATATATGATTCCAGAAAGGTAATGGAGGGCTGTCTGTTCGTCTGCATACCGGGGGCGAAGGCGGACGGCCATCAGTTTGCGGCGGACGCGGTGCGCGCCGGGGCGAAAGCGCTGCTTACGGAGCGTGAAGTGGAACTGCCGGAGGGGGCGGATGTGACGGTGATCCGTGTGGAGGACGTTCGTTACGCCATGGCGTTTGTCTCGGCGGCCTATTTCGGGCATCCGGCAGAGCAGATGAAAATCATAGGCATTACGGGCACGAAAGGCAAAACAACGACTACTTATCTGGTGAAATCCATTCTGGAGCAGGCGGGCAGGAAGGTGGGACTGATCGGCACCATAGAAATTATCATCGGGGATACCCATATTCATGCGGAAAATACGACGCCTCAGTCTTATCTGGTGCAGAAATATTTCCGGATGATGGCGGATGCCGGGTGCGATACGGTAGTGATGGAGGTTTCCTCTCAGGGATTGATGCTGCACAGAACGCAGGGCTTTGTCTTTGATTTCGGTATTTTCACGAATTTGGAGCCGGATCATATCGGGGAAAATGAGCATAAAGATTTTGACGACTATCTGCACTGCAAGAGTCTGCTGTTCAGGCAGTGCAGGGTTGGAATTGTGAACCGGGACGATTCCCACTGGGAGGCGGTCACGAAAGACTGCACTTGCCAGCTTGAAACGTACGGGATCGATACGGAGGCGGATCTGCGGGTGACAGATATTACTTTCTTAATCGAAGGGGGAAGTCTGGGAATGGCTTTCACCACAAAGGGACTTACGGAACTTTCGGTGAAGACGGCGTCTCCCGGAAAATTCAGTGTTTACAATGCGCTGACGGCCATTGCCATCTGCAGACATTTCGGCGTGGACGAGGAGGAGATACGAAGCGCCCTTGCGGCGGCGAAGGTGAAGGGACGCACGGAGATGGTGAAGGTATCCGATGCGTTTACCCTGATGATCGACTATGCCCACAACGCCATGGCCCTCAAGAGTCTGCTGGAAACGCTCAGAGCCTACAATCCCCACCGTCTGGTCTGTCTTTTCGGCTGTGGTGGAAACCGGGCGAAATCCAGACGCTACGAGATGGGGGAGGTGAGCGGCCGGATGGCGGATCTGACCATCATCACTTCCGACAATCCGCGGACGGAGGAACCCCAGGCGATCATCGACGATATTAAGACCGGGATCGCGAAAACAGACGGCAGGTATGTGGAGATCTGCGACAGAAAAGAGGCCATCGCCTACGCCATCGATCATGGCGAGCCGGGTGACATTATCGTGCTGGCAGGCAAGGGCCATGAGGACTATCAGGAGATAAACGGCGTGAAGTACCCGATGGATGAGAGAGTGCTGATACAGGAAATTTTAGAGGAGAGGGCATGACGGAGCGGTATGCGGATGTGATTATAGATATCGCCCATGAGAAGGTGGACCGGGTTTTCCAGTACCGGATTCCGGATGAACTGTCGGATGCGGTAAGGCCCGGCGTACAGGTGCACGTACCTTTTGGCAACGGTAACCGTGAGCGGACGGGATATGTGGTGGAACTTTCGGAAGAGACGGATTATCCGCCGGAGAAGATCAAGGCGGTTATTTCTGTGGATGAGAAGGGGATGTCCGTGGAGGGCAGGCAGATCCGGATCGCCTACTGGTTAAAGAGCAATTACGGCTCCACCACCATAGCGGCCCTAAAGACCGTGCTTCCTGTGAAGCAGAAGCAGAAAATGCTGGAGAAAAAGAAGGTACTGCGGCTTCTGCCGGAGGAGGAGACGGAGAGGGCTGCCTGCGAGTGCGAGAGAAAACACCAGCGGGCCAAAGCCAGAGTGCTGGCGGCCCTGCAGACGGAGGAGGAGCTGCCCTACGAGCTGATCAGGCAGAAACTTCATGTGGCGGCCTCCACTTTACAGGCCTTGGAGAGACAGGGATATATCCGGATAGAGAAAGAGGCTTTTTACCGGAATCCAGTCAAGGATGGGGACCGCAGCGAGACGCGCCCCGTGCTGAATCAGGCGCAGCGGCATATCATAGAGGACGTGCTTGCGGATTACCGGACGGGACGCCCGGGCGTGCATCTGGTGCACGGCGTTACGGGCAGCGGCAAGACGGAGGTGTACCTTGGCATCATCGAGGAGATGATCGCTATGGGGAAACAGGCCATCATGCTCATTCCGGAGATCGCGCTGACATACCAGACGCTTCTGCGGTTTTATAAGAGATTCGGGGACCGGGTTTCTGTGATCAATTCCTCGCTGTCCGCGGGAGAAAAGTATGACCAGATCGAGCGGGCGAAGGCGGGGGAGATCGACGTGATGATCGGGCCGCGCTCGGCGCTGTTTACGCCCTTTGCCAATCTGGGCGTCATCGTGGTAGATGAGGAGCATGAGAACAGCTACAAGAGCGAGACCTCGCCCAGATACCACGCCAGAGAGACGGCTGTGGAGATCGCCTCCCTGTGTGGCGCAAGTGTGGTGCTTGGCTCGGCGACGCCGTCCATGGAGTCCTACTACCGGGCGGTCATGGGAGAATATAAGTTATATGAAATGAAGGAGCGCCCCGGAAACAGCATACTTCCGGCGGTGTATACAATAGACTTGAGGGAAGAGCTGAAACAGGGGAATCGATCCATGTTCAGCAGGAAACTAAAAGAGCTGATGCAGGACCGGCTTTCTAAAGGAGAACAGACCATTCTCTTTCTGAACAGGAGAGGCTATGCGGGATTTATTTCCTGTCGTTCCTGCGGGCACGTGATGAAATGTCCCCACTGTGACGTGTCGCTGTCGGAGCACAGAAACGGAATGCTTACCTGCCATTACTGCGGGTATCAGGAGAGGAAACCTGCAAAGTGCCCTTCCTGCGGTTCGCCCTATCTGATGGGCTTTAAGGCGGGGACGGAGCAGGTGGAGGAGGCCATTCACAGGGAATTTCCGGGGGTCAGAGTGCTGCGCATGGACGCGGACACGACCCGCAGGAAGGACAGCTATGAGCGGATACTGTCCGCCTTTGCGGACGAGGAAGCGGATGTGCTGGTGGGAACCCAGATGATTGTGAAAGGGCATGATTTTCCGGGCGTGACGCTGGTGGGTGTGCTGGCGGCGGATCTTTCCCTGAACCGGAACGATTACCGGGCGGGGGAACGCACTTTTCAGCTTTTGACACAGGCGGCGGG
>CARUOB010000022.1:15415-30053 GCA_949076555.1 uncultured Lachnospiraceae bacterium
GGCGGCGGGCCGCGCGGGCCGGGGGGAGCGGCCGGGCGAGGTGGTGATTCAGACGTACCAGCCGGAGCATTACAGCGTGGTTCATGCGGCGAAACAGGATTATCAGGGTTTTTACAGGGAGGAGATCGCTTACAGGGAACTTGTGGGCTATCCGCCCGTGGAACATATGCTGGCGGTTCTCATCGTCTCCCGGGTGCAGGCGGAGGGAGAGTCGCTGGGAAAAGAAATGACCAATTTGGTCAAGAAAGAGATGGCCGATGTGGCAGGACTCCGGGTGATCGGACCGGCGGAAGCGTCGATCGGGAAAATATCCGATCTATACCGTCATACTTTTTATATCAGGCACGGAGCATATCAGACATTGGTTGAAGCAAAGGACAGGCTGGAACGTTTTTGCAGGGAGAAAGAGCTTAAGGGACAGACGGTGCAGTTTGACTTTGACCCGATGAATACATTTTAGACAGATACCAATAGGAAGGACAGGAGGAAAAAGCAGTATGGCAACCAGAAAAGTCAGGGAGATGGGAGATCCGGTTTTGGGCAAAAAATGTAAGGAAGTGACAGAGTTGACGCCCAGACTGCAAGAGCTGATCGACGATATGTTTGAGACGCTGTATGAGGAGAACGGTGTGGGACTTGCGGCGCCCCAGGTAGGGATTCTGAAGCGTATCGTGGTGATCGATACCACCGGAGAAGATCCGCTTCTGCTGATTAATCCGAAGATACTGGAGACCAGCGGGGAGCAGGACGGTTATGAGGGGTGCTTAAGCGTCCCAGGCAAGAGCGGAAAGGTGACCAGACCCAATTACGTGAAAGCGCTTGCCTATGATGAGAATATGGAGCCTTTTGAGATCGAGGGCACGGAGCTGCTGGCCAGAGCGATCTGCCATGAGGTGGATCATCTGGAAGGTAAGCTGTATGTGGAAAGGGTGCATGGGCCTCTGGTGAATACGGAGGATCTGCAGGACGACGATTGATACCGTCAGGATATTCAGACGGGGAATAGCGGAAATTTCGCAGGATTCGGAAAGGAGAGCGCTGGATATATGAAAGTGGTATTTATGGGAACCCCTGACTTTGCGGTGGGAGCATTGGAAGCGGTCATAGAGGCCGGGCATCAGGTGACGGCGGTGGTGACCCAGCCGGATAAGCCCAAGGGCAGGGGAAAAGAAGTGCAGATGAGTCCGGTCAAGTCCTGTGCTCTTAGGCACAATATTCCGGTTTTTCAGCCGGTGAAGGTCAGAGAGCAGGAGGCAGTGGAAACACTTCGCGGCTATGAGGCGGATATCTTTGTGGTGGCGGCCTTCGGACAGATTCTCCCGGAGGAGATTCTTGCGATGCCAAAGTACGGCTGTGTGAATATCCATGCCTCGCTTCTGCCCAAGTACCGGGGGGCAGGGCCGATCCAGTGGGCCATCATCAACGGCGAAAAAATAACAGGCGTTACTATTATGCAGATGGATAAAGGACTGGATACCGGGGATATGTTATTTAAGACGGAGGTGGAGATCGCTTCTGACGAGACGGCGGACACCCTGCACGACAAGCTGGCGGCGGCGGGCGCGCGGCTGATCGTGGAGGCGCTTGCAAAGATTGAGGCGGGAGAGGTGACGCCTGTGAAACAGACTGACGAAGCGTCCTGCTATGCCAAGATGCTGCATAAGTCCATGGGGGAGATTGACTGGAACATGGAGGCGGAGAAGCTGGACTGTCTGATACGGGGGCTGATTTCCTGGCCGGGCGCGTTCACCGTCTTTCGGGGAAAAACCTTGAAAATCTGGCAGGAGGAAGCGGTTCCTGTGCAGATGTCTGCCGGGGAGAATCCTGTCTGCGGCGCACAGGATGAGCAAAAGCCGACAGGCGGAAAATGCGTGACGGCGTGTGAAATAGATGCTTCGAACGTAGATACGCCGTCGGGCACGGTGGTTCGTGTGGATAAGGACGCATTCTATGTGCAGACGGGAAAAGGTGTGCTCAAGGTACTGTCGGTGCAGCCGGAGGGCAAAAAGCGCATGGCCGTGAAGGACTTTCTGCTGGGATATCCGGTGAAACCGGGCGACGTGTTTGAGAAGAGCGTTAGACAGTCTGCGCCATAGGACGTTTCGCGGATCGGTTCGACGCTTTAAATGGGAGAAGACCGGAATGGATTCTCCCTAAGACGGGAGGAATGAATATGGGATATTATGGGTATGGATTCGGTTATTATTTTGATCCGACTTACTTTCTTGTACTGATCGGGGCGGTACTTTGTCTCTGGGCGCAGGCCAGAGTCAGCTCTACGTACAATAAGTTTTCCAGAGTGCATAGCCGGACGGGCATGACGGGCGCGCAGGCGGCCCAGCGGATTTTGCAGATGTCGGGGATTTATGACGTGCGCATCGAGCACGTGGGCGGAAGCCTTACGGATCACTATGATCCGGTGCACAAGGTGCTTCGCCTCTCGGATTCTGTGTACGGCTCCACCTCCGTGGCGGCCATCGGGGTGGCGGCCCATGAGTGCGGCCACGCGGTACAGCACGATAAGGGATACGGGCCGCTGAAATTCCGCTCGGCTCTGGTGCCTGCGGCCAATATCGGTTCGAAAGCGGGGATACCGCTTATCATTCTGGGCGCGATATTGGGGATGAATCAGACGCTCATTCAGATCGGCATCTGGGTCTTTGCGCTGGCTGTGCTCTTTCAGGTGGTGACGTTGCCCGTGGAGTTCAATGCGTCCGGCAGGGCGCTTGCCATGCTGGGAGATTACGGGATGCTGGAGCGTGACGAGACAGCGGCGTGCCGGAAGGTGCTGCAAGCGGCGGCCCTGACCTATGTGGCGGCGGCTGCGTCGTCGATCCTGCAGCTTTTGCGGCTTGTGCTTCTGTTCGGAAACCGAAGCCGTGATGACTGAATGCAGGGCAGGCGTGTCAGCGAAAGCGCTGGATAAGGGAAGCGGGGGCGTCGGTGAAAGCGCTGGATAAGGGAAGCGGGAGCGTCGGTGAAAGCGTTGGATAAGAGAAGCGGGTGCATCAGCGAAAGCGCCGGATAAGGAAAGCAGGTGTGTCGGCAATAGCATCTGCAGCGAAAAGCGGGTGCATCGATGCCTGCGATGAGAAAAGAGACGGGAGTGCGGGGACATGGCACAGATCAATGTACGGGAGATCGTTCTGGATATCCTGCTGGAGTTGTCCGGACAAACAGAATACAGCAATGTCCTGATCGGGGCGGCGTTGGATAAATACAACTATTTGGACAGCAGGGAAAAGGCGTTTATCAAGCGGGTCAGCGAGGGAACCATTGAGAGGCAGATCCAGCTTGACTATGTGCTGGACCAATATTCAAAAACACCTGTTATAAAAATGAAGCCGCTGATCAGGGCGCTTCTGCGCATGAGCGTGTACCAGCTTCTATTCATGGAGCACATTCCGGCGTCGGCGGTCTGCAATGAGGCGGTGAATCTGGCAAAAAAGCGCGGATTTCAGAGCTTGCGGGGATATGTGAACGGCGTGCTCAGAAATATTGCCAGAGGGCGGGGAGAAATTGCATGGCCGGACAGGCAGAGCGATCCGCTCGGGTTTTTGTCCGTCTGTTATTCCATGCCGCTTTGGCTTGTCACGCATTTTGCGGAAAGTTACGGGGAGGATGCCTGCGAGAAGATTTTGAAGGCTTTTTTGGAGAGAGGTTCGGTGAGCGTCCGTGTGGACGAGCGGCTGTCCCCAAAGGAGCGGGAAGAACTCTTTGTATCGTGGGAGAAGGATGGGGTCAGGGTGCGCAGACACCCGTATCTGTCCTATGCCGCCGGATTGCAGGGTGTGTCAGGCATTCCCAGCCTCGCCGGATATCGGGAGGGCCGGTTTTCGGTGCAGGACGTCAGTTCCATGCTGGTGGTGGAGGCGGCAGGCATCCGTCCCGGAGATACGGTGATCGATGTCTGCGCGGCGCCCGGAGGCAAGGCCCTTCATGCGGCGGTGAAGCTGAACGGGTCAGGTGAGGTCATAGCCTGCGATGTGAGCAGCCATAAAACAGACAAGATCGAAGAAAACCGCGCCCGCCTCGGTATGGAGAATGTGTCCATTCTGGTGCGGGATGCGCGGGAGAAAGACGCATCCCTTGTGGAAAAGGCGGACGTTCTGCTGGCGGATGTGCCTTGCTCCGGGCTTGGTGTGATCGGCCATAAGCAGGATATCAAGTATCGGGTGACGAAGGAATCTCTGGCGGAGATTCAAAAATTGCAAAAAGAAATAATAACAAATGTTATTGATTATATCAAGCCCGGCGGCATTTTGATGTACAGCACTTGTACCATGAATCCCGGGGAGAATGAAGAGATGGCGGCATGGATTTGTGAATCCTTCGGGCTGGAGAAGGTGAGCATGGAGGACAGTCTTCCCGATGCGCTGGGGAGAGAGGGGAAACAGGGGATGCTGCAGCTTTTGCCGGGGATTCATGAGACGGACGGCTTTTTTATGGCGAAGCTGCGAAAAGGGAAGACACCGGTTGACCGGAAAAGCGAATCGTGACAGCTTGGGCAGAGACTTTGCGCTTGCCGCAAAGTCTGTGAAAGCATGTCGATTCGTTCAGGAAAGAAAGCGGAGCTTATATGGAGAAGAAGGACATCAAGTCTCTTACACTGACGGAATTGAAAGCGGAGATTGCCGTGCTTGGTGAAAAGCCGTTCCGCGCGGTACAGCTTTACGAGTGGATGCATAAGAAACAGGCGCGCAGTTTTGCGGAAATGACTAACATTCCGCTGGCTATGAAAGAGAAATGTGGGGAATGCTATCATTATACGGCGCTGCGTGCGGAGGCAGTGCAGGAGTCGGCCATAGACGGCACGAAAAAATACTTGTTTGCACTTCCCGACGGCAATATGGTGGAGAGTGTGTGGATGCGCTATAAACACGGCAATTCGGTCTGCATTTCTTCGCAGGTGGGATGCCGCATGGGGTGCCGCTTCTGTGCCTCCACGCTGGACGGACTGGTGCGGAATTTGACTGCCTCTGAGATGCTTGACCAAGTTTACGCGATCGCCAGAGAGACGGGGGAGCGGGTTTCCAATGTGGTGGTGATGGGAAGCGGAGAGCCTCTTGACAACTATGACAATCTTCTCAGGTTTATCGGGCTGCTTACGGATGAGAACGGCCTGCATATCAGCCAGCGGAACGTGACGGTCTCCACCTGCGGCATCGTGCCCATGATGCGAAAGCTGGCGCAGGAGAAGCTGCAGATTACGCTGGCCCTTTCCCTTCATGCGGCGACAGATGAGAAAAGGCGGGAGCTGATGCCCATCGCCAACCAGTATACGCTTGCGGAGCTGATGGACTGCTGTGCTTACTATTTTGAGCAGACCGGGCGGCGGATTACCTTTGAGTACAGTCTGGTGCGGGACGTCAACGATACGAAGAAAGATGCGGAGACGCTGGCAGCGCTGATTCGGGGGCTAAACTGCCATGTGAACCTGATTCCGGTGAATCCTGTCAAAGAGAGGAACTTTGTACAGTCAAAGAGACAGGAGGTGGAGAATTTTGCCGCGCTTCTTTCAAAAAAGGGAATTAACGCCACCGTCCGCAGGGAGATGGGCAGGGATATCGACGGAGCCTGCGGCCAGCTCAGACGGAGGTTTTTGGATAACGGTTCTAAGCAAAAGGAGCTGTGAAGCAGCGGGGAGCGCCGGTTAAACGCCGGCCGCAGGGGAACGCGGTTTAAATCGCTTGCTCTTTTGCAGGGAATATGCTAACATGGGTAATTGGTAAAATATGCAAATTCATACAAATCGGAGGAATATGCCGTGCTCAGGTCTTATGCGCTGACAGATATTGGGCGAAAAAGACAATTGAATCAGGATTATATCTATTGTAGCGAGAAGCCGATAGGGAATCTGCCGAATCTTTTTATTGTGGCGGACGGTATGGGCGGCCATAAGGCCGGTGATTACGCTTCCGATCTGGCGGTGGAGACGGTGATTGCGGAGGTGGAGGCTTCCTTTGAGAAGAATCCCGAGAAGATTTTGAACCATGCGATTTCCAGAGCAAACGAGACTTTGCGCAAACGTGCCAGTGAGGACTATTCTTTGAGCGGCATGGGGACGACGTTTGTCGCGGCTGCCTGTTTGGGGCGTTTTCTGGAAGTGGCGAATGTGGGAGACAGCAGACTCTATGTGATTGGCGAAAAGATCGAACAGATTACGGAGGATCATTCTCTGGTGGAGGAGATGGTCCGGATGGGCGGGATCGGCCGGGAGGAGGCCAGAAACCACCCGGATAAAAATATCATTACCCGTGCGGTGGGCGCAAGGGATGATGTGGAGGTCGATTTTTTCAATCGGGAATTACAGACAGGAGATATGGTTTTACTTTGTTCGGATGGTTTGACTAACATGGTGGACGACGAGACGATATGCCGGATTTTGAAAAACGGCAAAAGCCTCAGGGACAGGGTAGAAGAGCTGGTAGAGACGGCCAATGAAAACGGAGGCAGAGACAATATATCGGTGATCGTTATCGAACCGTTAGCAGATGAGGCGCGAAACGCTCCGAAATGAGGTAGAACATGATTAAGATTGGAATGATGATCGCCGACCGGTATGAGATTCTGGAGAAAATCGGCACCGGCGGCATGTCAGATGTATATAAGGCAAAAGACCATAAGCTGAACCGCTTTGTGGCGGTGAAGGTTTTAAAGCAGGAGTTCAGCGAGAACGCCAATTTTGTATCCAAATTCAGAATCGAGGCGCAGGCGGCAGCGGGGCTTATGCACCCCAATATCGTTAATGTCTACGATGTGGGTGAGGAGGGCGAGAACCACTACATTGTCATGGAACTCGTGGAAGGAATCACCCTCAAGAAATATATAGAGAAGAAGGCGAGGCTTTCCGTCAAGGAGGCGGTGAGCATTGCGATTCAGGTTTCCATGGGAATAGAGTCTGCGCACAACAACCATATTATCCACAGGGATATCAAGCCGCAGAATATCATTATTTCCAAGGAAGGCAAAGTGAAGGTGACAGACTTTGGCATCGCCAAGGCCGCCACCAGCAATACGATCACCTCCAATGTCATGGGAAGCGTGCATTACACTTCGCCGGAGCAGGCCAGAGGAGGCTACAGCGACGAGAAAAGCGATATCTATTCGCTTGGCGTCACCATGTTCGAGATGCTTACGGGCAGAGTGCCCTTTAACGGGGAGACTACGGTGGCCATCGCGATCAAACATATTCAGGAAGAGTTTCCCTCGCCGAGGGACTATGTGCCGGAAATACCGATCTGTGTGGAGCAGATCGTTTTCAAGTGCTGTCAGAAAAGCCCGGACAGAAGATACCAGTCTATGGCCGAGCTGATTGTAGATTTAAAGCAGTCCTTAATCAGTCCCGACGAGGATTTTGTCAGAGTGGCAGATCCGGATGAGGAGGCTTCCACCCGTATGATTACCGACAGAGATATGGTGCAGATCAAGCGCCAGTCGGAGAACCGGGATTCCATGGACGAGGCCATGCGTTTAAAGAAGGATGTCAGAGACAGGGATCATGGGCGCTCCTATGAGGAGGATGAGGACGAGGATTGGGACGACGATGAGGAAGACTACGATCCCAAGATGGAGAAGATCACAACCATACTTGCGGTGGTGGCGGCTCTGCTGATCGGCTGTATCCTGATCTTTCTGGTAGGCAGAACGATGGGTGTCTTTACCTTCGGGGAAGAAAAAGCGCCTGAGAATCAGGAACAGGAGACTGAGCAGGTGGAGATGATCCGCGTGGTCGGTATGCATGTGGACGAAGCGAAACGGATGCTTCTTGATCTGGATCTGACGCCGGAGATCAAATATGAGGTGAGTACTTCTTACGATGCGGGAACGGTGCTCCGGGCCAGCGTACAGGACGGGTTGATGATAGATAAGGGGACTACGATCGTGCTCACGGTGGCGGAGGCTGCGGAGGGCGTGGAAGTGCCAGATGCGGCAGGAAAATCCCGGGCGGAGGCGACGTCTCTTCTGGAGAAGGACGGATTTGTGGTAAATGTGGTGGAAAGCCATGATCCGCAGGTGGAGAAGGGAATTGTGATTTCCCAGTCTCCGGAGGCGGGGACTACGGCGTCGGCAGGTTCCAGTATCACCATTCGCGTCAGCCAGGGCGCGGAGGACAATAAGGTCAGAGTGCCCGATGTGGTCGGCATGACGGAGATGGATGCCACGGCTACGCTGGCGGAGAGCGGGCTGCCCGTAGGAAACGTCACAGAGACGACCCATGAAGATCCTGCGCTTGCGGGGATGGTATGCTATCAGAGCTACTCGGTCGGCTCCTATGTGGATAAAGGTACGCCTGTGGATCTGCGGATCAGCACCGGGGCGACCCAGAAGACGTATAAGTATGCAGAGGGAATTACGGCGCCTACGGAGGAGCCGTCTTATCAGAACGGGATGCAGGTAAACGTGACACTCACCGCAGGGGATGGCACGCAGCTTTTAAATACGCAGACGACCACATTCCCGGTGGGAGTAAACTATACAGGAATCAAGTCAGCCACAGGTATCATCCGTTATACCTTTACGGTACAGACGGAGCCTACCACGATCACCAATCCCGAGACCGGAGAGACGACGACAGAAGGCGGCGGGACGGAGACAAAGACGGTGGAGCGGCAGGTTAACTTCATGGAAGAATAGCGTGAAAAGAGCTTCTAAAGACGTCCCGCCATTGGACGGGACGCCAAGAAGCACTAGATTTGCTTCGCAAATCACTTTCACGCAGGAGAATGCCCCAAATACGGGCATTCTCCGTACGAAGTAAAGATGAGGATATATGAAAGGGAAGATTATGAAAGGAATCGCCGGCTTCTACTATGTGCATGTAGAAGGCCATGGCGTCTATGAGTGCAAGGCCAAGGGTATATTCAGGAAAGAGGGCATCAAGCCTCTGGTCGGGGATGACGTCGAGATGGACGTGCTGGATGAGCCGGAAATGCGCGGCAATATCCGTAAGATCCTGCCAAGGAAAAGCGCGCTGGTAAGACCGGCGGTGGCCAATGTGGATCAGGCATTGATTCTCTTTGCGATTGTGAAACCGAATCCGAATTTTAATCTGCTGGACCGCTTTTTGATCCGTATGGAGAGACAGAAACTTCCCACGATGATCTGTTTTAACAAGGAGGATATCGCGTCCCCGGAAGAAAAGGAGGCGCTTCTGCGGGCGTATGAGACTTGCGGATATCGGGTGTTATTTATAAGCGTTCGGGAAAACAGGGGGTTGGATCAGGTGCGGGAGCTTCTGGCAGGAAAAACCACCACGCTGGCGGGGCCAAGCGGTGTCGGCAAGTCTTCTCTGATCAACCAGCTTTCCCCCGCCACGCATATGGAGACGGGGGAGATCAGCGAGAAGATTGAGCGCGGCAGGCATACTACCAGACATTCGGAGATCATTGCGCTGGGGGATGGCACCTATATCATGGATACGCCGGGATTTACTTCTCTGGACATACCGGAGATCACGAAGGAGGAGCTGGGCGGGTATTATCCGGAGTTTGGCGCATATGAACCGTTTTGTAAGTTTCGGGGATGCGCCCATATCAGCGAGCCTTACTGTGGGGTGAAGGAAGCCGTGGAGGAGGGAAAGATCAGCCGGGTGCGGTATGAGAATTATGCGGTGCTGTATCGGGAGCTGAAGGAGAAGAAGAGGTACTGAATTATGTGAGGCACAAGTGGGAAAATGTAAAGTTGTCAAAGGCTTTACATTTTTTTTATTGCAGATAACAGAGCGGTGAAGTGAAAAGACGAATTCTGAGAAACTGAAAGTGAAATATCAGAAGTGGAGTGAAGTGAATAAATGAATTAGTACATAATAGTGAAGTGCTGCAGTTAAAGCAGAGACTGAAAGATCTGCTGGAAGAGTTTAAAAATCTGTATGAAGACGACTGGGAAATCAAACTGGATGATGCGCTGATTGCGCGAATCGAATGCCAGGAAATAGAAAATAGTGAAGGGGAGAGGCTGGTAGATGACTTTATCATAGGAATCGAAAAACTATTACTGTATGATTATGATAATTACAGCATTATCGTGCTACAGATGCTGCAAAATAACATTCTGCGAGCGCGAGTAGCCCGGTTCATGGAGCAATATGAAGCGTTTCTACCGATTTTGGAAGCGGGAAACGACGAGGAAAACCTGATGCATATATTTGGTCAATTGGCTGATATCGTTAAGTTATGTCGACGGTCTGAAGAAAGTATGGCAGAACGGGCGGGTATTCCTGGGGAAGATACACTTTATAGCAAAATAGGCTACATACTTGGAAAAGTGGAACATTTGGATAAGCAGAGCATAAATGACTGGTTTATGCGATACATGGCGGGTAATAAAGCGCTGAGTGCATTTATGGCACAAATCATTTCAAACGATTAGAAAGAATAAAATGGGTATGATATTACAAAGTTAACGCACGGTAAAGAGTATAGGAACTTAAGAATGGGAATGAGGAGAAGAGAGCCTGTGCGCAATAAACAGTAGCAGTTTATGCGATGCAGGCTTTTTGTATGAGAGACATGGCAAAACAGAATAGAAATCAAAGTTTTGCCGGGAAAACTCAGCAAAACGAAAAAACCGAAGAAACCGTTCAGAATGAGAAAAGAGGCAGAAAAGACCAAAGGGAAAAGAGGAAACGAGAAAATCCTCGCTGGGTGCACACACATGTATTTTGGTGTCTGGACATTTTGTATGCAGTGTGTTTATATTTTTGGTCGAAAAACATTGGGAAAAGCAGTGTGTTTTTCAGCTCTCTTGCAGAAGGCGCGATAAATATTGTTGTGGTGGGCATAGAATTCATTCAGTTTATTTATGATAAAATTTTATCTACAAAAAGGAAAAAGAAATCGGCATATAGGATGGGAACTGCCATCGCGGTAGGGATACTGATATTTATTGGAGCAACACACTTTAAAATACTAAGCTCTGTCAAAGAAGATGGAGAAAAAATGACCTCGACAGGTATGGAGGAAAGCAGAAAGGCATTCAGTTTTGTAGAGGATCAAATGGTATACCAGGTACAGCAATATATCCTGGAAGATGATTTGTTTATAGAAAATCTGGAGCAATACTGTAGTATAACGGATAGGGAGATTTTCCCGGAAGAGCGGCCGGATATCATGGCAGAGCTCATTTTAAGCTATTTGAAAAGTAAGGCCGTGGGCACAATGGAAAAAGTGCTTCCGAAAGACTATGAGACAAATGTATTGTTTGCAGATGTACTGTATAATAGTTTTTCTGACTTGCTAGACGAAAGCCGGCAGCCAGAGAATGGCGGTATCATGGATAAAATATGTGATTACGCACTAAAGATTTTGATGGATGCCATAAATTACAGAATAGAAGCGGACCACTCGCTTTATACGGCGGAAAACCGCAGGCTGATAGGTGTATATCAAATTGACACGGGCGATCTTTACCTTAGGATGGAAAAGATCGATTCGGCGGCGGACAGTTATGAAGACGCGGCAGAATGGGCTGTACAATCTATATATTCTGCGGCAGTTGAAAATGATCTGAAGGCAATGAATGATGCATGGGATGTCTTGAATCATGCTGCGGTCAAGATGGAGCAAGCGGAAGGAAGCGATGACGGTGACCGCGTTCAAAAAATGAAAAATATCAGGGACGCATATCGAATAGTCATCGATCAATGGGAATAAGGACAAAACATGAGAGAATGTGTTGTCCTTTCAGTGTAACTGACAATTTTGCTGAGACCAGCAGAATCGTAAAGATTAGGGGAGTTATAGAAATCATGCCAGAAGGTGTATTTGCGAAGTGCTTGCATTTCGCAAGCAAAATGGATATACTAAAGAGAAAGGAGGAGATTTTTATGGCACGAACATCAAATGTATTTGCAAGAGTGGAGCCTGAAATCAAAGAGCAGGCGGAACAGGTGCTTGAACGTTTGGGAATCCCAATGTCCAATGCTGTGAGTATGTTTTTAAGGCAGGTGGTATTGCAGAGAGGTATTCCATTTGAAATGAAGCTGCCGAAGACAGAAATGCTGAATTACGGCTCTCTTACCAGAGAGCAGTTTGATGCGGAAATGGAAAAGGGCATGGCTGATGTTAAAGCAGGTAGGGTTTATTCGGCAGATGCCATTGAAGCGGAAATGAGGAGAGATTTTGGCGTATGAGCTGGGATATTGTTTATACAGCACAGGCAAGACAAGACATGCGTGATATTTATGAATATATAGCATTAGAGCTGCTTGCGCCGGAAACGGCAGCCGGGCAGACTCAGCGGATTATGCAAACGATTCGTTCCCTTGGAGAAATGCCCATGCGTCATCAACTTTATGGAGAAGAACCGTGGCATAGTCGGGGAATCCGCTTTTTACCTGTGGATAATTATCTGATATTCTATCTGCCGGAAGAACCTCAGAATACAGTAAATATTATTCGAATTATGTATGGCGGCAGGAATGTACGCAGGCAGTTAAGCGAAACGATTTAATAATTTTCTGATCTAGTGTGATCTGCCGGAGTTCACAGCAGTAAATTCTTTGTAGCCTATAAAAAAGGCCACAGAAGGAAATAGAATGGGCAAAACGAAATTTAGATGATTATCATGGGAGGAAACATCATTAGAACAAATAAAGAATATTCACAGGCCGTGACACAGGCGAAAGGGAATCAGGCTGATCTGAATGAGCGTGGAGTGGACGCTGTCGGTGGGAATGTTCTGGAATTTATGGAAAGTATTCTTACGCCGGATGAAATAGCGGAGAGTGAGCTGCGTGTGTCTATTATCGGGGAGCTGATAAAGGCGAGGCAGGAAAAGGGGATAAGTCAAAAAAGCTGGAGGAATTAAGCGGGTAAAACAGCCTGTCATTGCAAGAATGGAAAAGGGTAGCACTAGTCCGCAACTGGATACGATTTTGAAGGTATTGGCGCCTTTAGGGAAGACGTTGGCGGTTGTTCCGTTGGAAATGGGAAACAGATAGCTTTATGAGAGAAAGTATTTCCCAGATCCTCAGGAAGTAAATTTTTGGCTGGCGAAATGATATCGCAAAGAGAAAGGTTAGACATTCTCACTGACAAAGGTGAAAAGTTCAAAAATCCCGCAATTTACTTTTTGACCTTACTATGCTATCATAGCTGTTGAGGCTTTTTGATTAGGTATGTTTTGAAAGATAAAAACAATTATCAAGTAGTGATAAGTATTGTGATGAATCAAACAGAGGAAACAACGGAGGAATAAGACAACATGAAACTCGGCATCGTCGGGCTCCCCAACGTGGGCAAGAGCACCCTTTTTAATTCACTGACAAAGGCGGGAGCGGAATCCGCCAATTACCCTTTCTGTACCATCGACCCGAACATCGGTATCGTACCGGTGCCGGACGAGCGGTTAAGGCTCTTGGGGGATATGTACCATTCCAAGAAGGTGACACCCGCAACCATTGAGTTCGTGGACATCGCCGGACTTGTGAAGGGCGCATCCAAAGGCGAGGGTCTGGGCAACCAGTTTTTGAGCAACATCCGTGAGGTGGACGCCATCGTCCATGTGGTGCGGTGCTTTGAGGACTCCAATATCGTTCATGTGGACGGTTCCATTGATCCACTCAGGGATATTGAGACAATCAATTTGGAACTGATTTTTTCTGATATCGAGATTTTGGAGCGCAGAATCGCCAAGACGGCGAAGGCTGCCAAAATGGATAAGACGGCGGCGAAAGAATATGCGCTCCTTGAACGGCTAAAGGCCCATCTGGAAGAGGGGAAGCTGGCGAAGGTATTTGAGGCGGAGGACGAGGACGAACTTGCGCTTCTCATTTCCTATAATCTTCTCACCTACAAGCCGGTGATCTTTGCGGCAAATGTGGCGGAGGACGATCTGGCCGACGACGGTGCGGCCAATGCGGGCGTACAGAAAGTACAGGCTTTCGCGGCGGAAAATGGCAGCGAGGTATTTGTGATCTGCGCCCAGATCGAGCAGGAGATTGCCGAGCTGGATGAAGAGGAAACAGCTATGTTTCTGGAAGATCTGGGACTTTCGGAGTCGGGCCTGCAGAAATTGATCCGGGCGAGCTATCATTTGCTTGGACTGATGAGTTTTCTGACTGCGGGTGAGGACGAGACGAGGGCATGGACCATCAAGATAGGCACGAAAGCGCCGCAGGCGGCGGGAAAAATACATACCGATTTCGAGCGCGGCTTCATCAAGGCGGAAGTGGTCAATTACAAGGATCTCTTAGAGCAGGGTTCCCTCGCTGCTGCCAGAGAAAAAGGCCTTGTCGGTATGGAAGGAAAGGACTATGTAGTGCAGGACGGCGACGTAATCCTTTTTCGATTCAATGTGTGATAGCAATGAGCAGCTGCGCGTGCATGAATAACAGCAGCGTGACCGCTTGCGGGCAAAGCGGCAGTTATTCATGCACGCATAGGGCGAAAGCCCGACATGAAATAGAATGCGGCAGCATTCTATGAATGGCAGCTGCGTATAGATAGGGAGGTCCGACATGCAGGACATCATGGGAAACATGGATATCGCTTTTCCCAATCTGGGAATTTATCTGAAAAATGTGCCGAAGACATTTACGGTCTTTGGTTTTCCGATTGCCCTTTACGGCGTGATTATCGCCATAGGGGTTCTGTCAGGGGTGCTTGTGGCGGCTAAGGTGGCGAAGCTTGAAAAA
>CARUOB010000022.1:30063-42565 GCA_949076555.1 uncultured Lachnospiraceae bacterium
ACCCGGATCTGATCTGGGATTTCTCGATCTACGCGATCATTTTTTCCATCATCGGAGCGAGAGTCTATTATGTGATTTTTTCGTGGGACAGATACAAAAACGACCTGATGGGAATTTTTAATCTGCGAAACGGCGGGCTGGCGATCTACGGCGCGGTGATTGCCGCATTCCTGACTCTGTGGATCTACTGCCGGAGAAAAAAGCAGAGCTTTTTACAGCTTGCGGATATCTGTGTGCCGGGTCTGGTGCTCGGACAGGTAATCGGAAGGTGGGGGAATTTCACGAACAGGGAGGTTTTTGGAGAGTACACGGACAGCCTGCTTGCCATGCGTTTGCCGACACAGATGGTCAGAGCGGGAGATATCTCTGAAAAAATCGCCGCCCATATGACGGAGAGCACAAACTACATTCAGGTGCATCCCACGTTCCTCTACGAAAGTCTGTGGAATCTGGGGCTTTTGATTGTCATGCTGCTTTACCGGAAATACAAGAAATTTGAGGGCGAGCAGTGGCTATTATATCTGGGGGGCTACGGGCTTGGCCGGGCGTGGATCGAGGGTATCCGCACCGACACCCTCTTTATTCCCAACACAACCATAGCGGTATCGCAGGTGCTCGCGGCAGTTCTGTTTGTCGGTGCACTGACAGCGGACATTCTCATCCGCTTCTATCTAAAAAAACATGCAAATCCCACAATTACAGTGGAAAAGACGGACACAAAGTAAATCGCTTGTGTCCGTCTTTTTTTTATCGGAAATTGCGACAGTGTAAACCATTCAAGTAGAATGCGAAGCATTCTCGGAATCGTCGCTGTCTGGCGACGATTTTTTAACAAAAATCTTACATCAGCCTGAATCATGGCATTCTTCAGTCGTCCTCCCACCAGTAATAAAGTACCAGTTTTACACATTCCCCTTGCTTTTTGCCTGTAACTGGGGTAGAATTGGTTTAAAAGTGGTGAAAAGTGGAGTGAAGTGGTGCAAAGTGGCATCACATTCCTTTTTCGTGGCAGACCACATAGGGTACGGTGTTACAGGCGGGCGGGGTGATTGCATATGTTCATGGGAGAGTACAATCACACAATTGACGCAAAGGGCAGGCTGATTATCCCCTCGAAATTCAGGGAGATCCTGGGAGACACTTTTGTGGTGACCAAGGGATTGGACGGCTGCCTGTTTGTCTATGACAACGAAGAGTGGAAACGTTTTGAAGAAAAATTAAGAGCCCTGCCCATCACGAATAAAGAGGCCAGACAGTTCGTTCGTTTTTTTCTGGCGGGAGCAACGGAAGCGGAAGTGGATAAACAGGGAAGGATACTGATTCCCAACGTTCTGCGGGAATTTGCGGGACTGACGAAGGATGTGGTATTAGTCGGCGTCGGCAGCAGGATAGAGATTTGGAGCAGAGAACGCTTCGAGGATACGGCGTCCTTCGAGGACATGGATGAGATTGCGGAGCACATGGCGGAGCTTGGACTGGGGATCTGAGTGGCTGAATGATTGTGGGAATTGCGAGGCAGTCGCGCAATTCAGACATAGGAAAGAGGATAGACGAAATGGAATTTAAGCACACCTCAGTGCTCCTCAAGGAAACCATAGAAAATCTGGCTGTCAAACCGCAAGGCATATACCTGGACGGGACGCTTGGGGGCGGAGGACATGCTTTTGAGGTGGCCGGAAGACTTGCAGGAGACGGAAGACTGATCGGCATTGATCAGGACGAGGACGCCATCATAGCGGCCGGAAAACGGCTGGAGCCATACAGGGAGCGGGTCACCCTGATCCGTGACAATTACGCGAACGCGGCACAGGCGCTTGCGGGAATCGGCGTATGCGGTGTGGACGGTATCGTGCTTGATCTGGGTGTGTCATCCTACCAGCTTGACAATGAGGAGAGAGGGTTCTCCTACAGATATGACGCGCCGCTTGACATGCGGATGGACCAAAGACAGACTTTGAGCGCGAAGGAGATCATAAACGAATATCCGGAGGCGGAGCTTACCCGGATTTTGCGGGATTACGGCGAGGAGAGATTTGCGAAAAATATAGCGAAGCATATTGCGGCGGCGAGAAAGGACAAGCCCCTTGAAACCACGGGAGAGCTGAATGAGATCATAAAGGCGGCGATCCCAGCGAAGATGCGGGCCACGGGAGGACATCCCTCCAAGCGGACGTTTCAGGCGGTCAGGATCGAGTGCAACAGAGAGCTGGAAGTGTTGAAAGATTCTCTGGACGGGCTGATCGGGCTTTTGAATCCGGGCGGAAGGCTCTGTGTGATTACCTTTCATTCTCTGGAAGACCGGATTGTAAAGTCCGTTTTCCGGAAAAATGAGAACCCGTGTACATGCCCGCCGGATTTTCCGGTCTGTGTGTGCGGACAGGTGTCAAAGGGATGTGTGATCACAAGAAAACCGATTCTGCCGTCCGAGAGGGAAACGGAGGAGAACAGCCGGGCGAAAAGCGCGAAGCTGCGGGTGTTTGAGAAGCGCTAGAGGCTTACAATACCGGAGAGAAAGACAGGTCCGCCGGAGCGGACAAAAAGGGAAATGAGCAGTAAGAAAGTGATGCAAAGAGGGGTAACAGAGAATTATGGCAGCACGGCAAAACGCATATTATGTGCATGGCAATACGGTCAGAAATATACGGCCGGAGAGAAGGCCGGACGACAGACCGAAGAAAAAAGTAAATAACACGGTGAGAAGAAACCGGGAGAGAGCAAAACACATGAGTCCCGGCTATGTTCTGTTTCTGGGGGCTGCGCTGGCCGCGACGGCTGTGATTCTGGTATATTATATCGGACTGCAGTCAGATATCACAAACAGCGTGAAGCACATCGCCACACTGGAGAGGCAGCTCAACGCTTTGAAGGTCGCCAATGAGGAGAATTACAGCAGAATTACGAGTGCCGTTGATTTGGAAGAGATCAGAAGAATTGCGATTCAGGAGCTTGGTATGCAGTATGCGCAGGAGGGGCAGATCATTTCTTTTGCCAGCGAAAGCAGCGACTATGTGAAACAGATGGCGGAGATCCCGCAGCAGGAATAAGCAGGTGATTGTTTGGGCGATAAGAGAAGAAAAGCAGTACTGAAATTTACAATAAAAATGCAAAAAAAGCTGCTGGTGCTGTTTTTATTCATACTGGCAGCTTTTGTGGGACTCAGCGTCCGGTTGTTCGTGATAAACAGGGACAACGGGGAAGAGTACAAGAAACAGGTATTGTCGCATCAGGAGTATGACTCCGCGATAATACCTTTTAAGCGTGGGGAGATTGTGGACGCAAACGGCACGGTGCTGGCGGTGAGCAATAAGGTTTATAACGTCATTCTGGACACCAAACTGCTGCTGCGCAAAGAGGAGTATCTGGAGCCGACCTTAAATGCGCTGAAACGTTTCTTTGACATCGACCCCGAATCGGTCAGGGCCTATATCGCCGGTCATCCCCAGTCCTCCTACTATGTGATGGCCAAGCGGGTGGAATATGAGAAGAAAACGGCCTTTGAGGAGTTTTGCGATGACGAGGAGCAGGGTGCCAACATCAAGGGCGTCTGGTTTGAAAACGAGTATAAGCGGGAGTACCCGAACGGGTCGCTCGCCTGTGATCTGCTCGGCTTTACCACGGGCGACAATGCGGGAACCTATGGTCTGGAAGAGTATTACAACAATATTTTGAGCGGCACCAACGGCAGGGAATACGGATATCTGAACGACGATTCCACGCTGGAGCGGACGACCATCGCGGCGAAGGACGGAAACAACATCCAGCTCAGTCTGGACGCGAATATTCAGGCTATCGTAGAAAAGTATCTGAAAGAGTTTAACGAGGAATATAAGGATGGCGTAAGGCCCGGCAACGGCGCGGAAAACATCGGCTGTATCATTATGGACCCGGATACTGCCAGCGTGCTCGCCATGGCGAGTTACCCTGTCTTTGACTTAAATGACGTCAGAAACACGGAGAACCTGATTGGGATGCCGCTTCTTGACAAGGACGGAAAACGGGTCAGGACGGAAGGAAAAGGGGAATATGTGACGCAGGAGTCCATCGCAGCGATGAATGACGAGGTCATGTACCAGCACTTGAACGCCTTGTGGAAAAATTTTTGCATCGTGGATGCATATGAACCGGGATCGGTGTTTAAGCCCTTCACGGTGGCGGCGGCTTTGGAGAGCGGTTCTATTACGGGAAACGAGACTTACAACTGCGAGGGGTATCTTCATGTGGGTGACCACGATATCAAATGCCATCAGAAGTTTGGGGACGGGGTGCTCACGGTACAGGAGGGAGTAGAGCGTTCCTGCAACGTGGTGCTGATGAATGTGGCCTTTGCGCTTGGCAAGACGGAATTTGTGAATTACCAGCACGCCTTCAACTTCGGGTTAAAGACGAATGTAGACCTGGCGGGCGAAGCACGGACGGCAAGCATGATTTATCACGCGGACAATATCGGTATGACGGATCTTGCCACCAACTCCTTCGGGCAGAGCTTTAACGCCACCATGATTCAGATGATTACGGGTTTCTGTTCTCTGATCAACGGCGGCAACTACTATGCGCCCCATGTGGCGAGCAGGATTACCACTGCGGACGGCGCAACCATAGAGAATATCGAGCCAAGGCTTTTGAAGCAGACCATTTCCCAGTCCACCAGCGATAAGATTATCGAATACTGCAACACGGTGGTGAGCGGGGAAAACGGTACGGGTCACACGGCCAGACCTGCGGGTTATGCCATAGGCGGCAAGACGGGAACGGCGGAGACGCTTCCCCGGAAAAATAACGAGTATGTGGTTTCCTTTATGGGCTATGCACCCGCGGATGATCCGCAGGTGGTTATCTATGTGGTGGTGGACAGGCCAAACGTCCAGTATCAGGACGACGCGAAATACGCCACCAAAATTGTGAAAAAAATTTTGACGGAAGTGCTCCCTTATATGAATATCTTTATGACGGAGGAGCTGAGCGATAAGGAGCGGGAGGAGTTAGAGCAGCTCCAGATTCAGATCAGGACGCCACAGAGTGAAGAGCCGGAGGAAGAGCTGGACGAGGAGGGCAATCCGATCCCGAAGGAGGGAGAGGAAGGAAACACCGGTAACGGCGAAGGCAGCGCGCCCACAGGAGAAGAGGGAGGCGCGGAAGGCGAAGGGACAGCGGAGGAACCGACAGGACCCAATGAGGCGTGGCGTGATTTCCCTCTGGACCCCGAAACAGGTTATCTGGTAGACCCGGCTACGGGAGATCTTTATGACCCGCAGATCGGCACCCTGATAGGGAGCGGAAATGCTCCAGATGATGAGACCGAAGAAGGGTCAGGTGATGAGTGGGCGCCTGCCCCGCCGCCGGGAACAGGTGAGGAAACAGAATAGCGGGAAGTGAGAATAACCTCATAAAAAGGATAATAGATTATATTAATACCTTTTTGTGAGGTTTCTCTTTGACAGAAGGAAAGATAAATCATAAAACCTATCACAGAAGTAAGACGGTAACGGTGTTTTTTCTGTGCGCGCTGGTGCTTTTCGGACTGGCGGGAAGACTGGCCTATCTGATGGTGTTCCAGTCTGAGTATTACTCCCAGAAGGCCAGAGAGCTGCATGAGAGGGAGAGAAGCATCAAGGCGGCAAGAGGGCGCATTATAGACGCCAACGGTAAGATTCTGGCGGACAATAAGACGGTCTGTACGGTTTCCGTGATTCACAGTCAGATTACGGACGCAGAGGAGGTGATCGACGTCCTCTCTAAGGAGCTTGGACTGTCGGAGGAGTATGTGAGAAAGCGGGTGGAGAAATATTCTTCCATCGAGAAAATAAAGAGCAATGTGGAAAAAGCGGTGGGGGATTCCATCAGAGCCAGAGCCCTTGACGGGGTCAAAGTGGATGAGGACTACAAGCGGTACTATCCTTACGATACATTGGCTTCCAAGGCGCTTGGATTTACCGGAGGGGACAATCAGGGGATCATAGGGCTTGAGGTTGTCTATGAAGAATATTTGAAGGGCGAAGCGGGAACGATCTTAACGGTGACCGACGCCAAGGGCGTGGAGCAGGACGAGGAGGGAGAAGAGAGGGTGGAACCGGTGAGCGGCCGCGATCTCTATGTCAGTCTGGATATCAATATCCAGAGCTACGCCACCCAGCTCGCCATGCAGACCATGGAGACCAAGGAGGCGGACCGCGTTTCCATTCTGGTGATGAATCCCCAGAACGGAGAGATTCTGGCAATGGTGGATGTGCCGGAGTTTGACCTGAACAATCCATATACACTGCAAAGCGGCATGGACGCGCTGGCTTTCTCCGAGAAAAAGCGGCAGGAGCTTTTAAACGCCATGTGGAGAAACGGCTGCATCAACGACACTTACGAGCCTGGCTCCACTTTCAAGATCATCACGGCGGCTGCCGGGCTGGAATCGGGGGCGGTGAAACCGACGGACACCTTCAGTTGTCCCGGCTTTATCATGGTGGAGGACCGGAAAATCCGCTGTCACAAGGTGGGGGGACACGGCGCGGAGGATTTCGTGCAAGGTACCATGAACTCCTGCAATCCGGTCTTTATCACGGTGGGGCTTCGCATCGGCGTGGAGCGGTATTACTCCTATTTCCGACAGTTCGGGCTTTTGGATAAGACGGGGATCGACCTGCCGGGCGAGGCGGGGACGATCATGCACAAGATGGAAAACATCGGCCCGGTGGAGCTTGCCACCATCTCCTTCGGACAGTCCTTCCAGATCACGCCGATCCAGCTTGCCACCACGGCGGCGTCCATCGTCAACGGCGGCAGACGAATCACGCCCCATTTTGCGGTGCGTGCGGCGCGTGCGGACGGGAGCGACAGCCAGTCCTTCACCTACCCGGTGAGAGAGCATGTGGTGTCCGACGAGACATCAGAGACCATGCGTTACATTTTAGAGCAGGTGGTGGCGGAAGGAAGCGGCAAAAACGGCGCGGTGGAAGGGTACAAGGTGGGGGGAAAGACGGCTACCAGCCAGACGCTACCCCGCGGGAGCGGCAAGTACATCGCCTCTTTCCTGGGCTTTGCCCCGGCGGACAATCCGCAGGTTTTGGCACTGGCGATCATCCATAATCCGCAGGGGACTTATTACGGCGGACAGATCGCCGCGCCGGTGGTGAGACAGCTTTTTGAGAATATTCTTCCATATTTGGACGAAAAGATATATACTGGTAAGTAATGGACTTGTGATAAGGAGTGGGAGATAAGCATGAACAGTGTCATTTTAATTTCGGTTTTGGTATCTTTTGCGATCAGTGTGTTTCTGGGGCCTGTGGTCATCCCTTTTCTGCGCAGGCTGAAAGTGGGGCAGACGGAGCGGGCAGAAGGGCCGGAGAGTCATTTGAAGAAAAACGGGACGCCCACCATGGGAGGCATTCTGATACTGATGAGTGTGGTGATCACTTCCCTCCTTTTCGTACGGGATTATCCGGGCATTATTCCGGTGCTGTTTCTCACGCTTGGCTTCGGGCTGGTAGGATTTCTGGACGACTACATCAAGGTGGTTTTAAAACGTTCCATGGGGCTTCGGGCATGGCAGAAGTTTGCCCTGCAGTTTCTCGTAACGGGTGTTTTCGTCTTTTATCTGCAAAGATATACGGATGTTTCACTGGCGATGAAGGTGCCTTTTCTGGACGGGGTGTATCTGGATCTTGGCTGGATGAATATTCCGTTTTTGTTCTTTGTGGTGATCGGGACGGTGAACGGCACGAACTTTACGGACGGTCTGGACGGTCTGGCAAGCTCTGTGACGGTGCTTGTTGCGACCTTCTTTACGGTGGTGGCGATCGGTACCGCCAGCGGCATTGAACCGATTACATGCGCGGTGGTGGGGGCGCTTTTGGGCTTCCTGCTCTTCAATGTACATCCGGCAAGTGTTTTTATGGGGGACACCGGGTCGCTTGCGCTTGGCGGCTTCGTGGCGGCAGCGGCGTATATGATGCAGATGCCGCTCTTCATTGTGATTGTAGGTTTTATCTATGTAGCCGAGGTATTGTCGGTTATGATGCAGGTGACTTATTTTAAACTGACAGGCGGTAAGCGGATCTTTAAGATGGCGCCGATCCACCACCATTTTGAGCTGTGCGGATGGTCGGAGACGAGGGTGGTGGCCGTATTTTCGATCGTGACGGCGCTGCTTTGTCTTGTGGCGCTGATGGGGATATGACAGTTTGGCCGGACCGAATTTTTCTGATGAATCGTGCTTGCACGAATCTGACATGTAAATGACGGTCTGAGAGAACGACCGGTATAACGAACCGATTGAGCAATGCGCACTCCAGAGCTGTGAAACGGTGGGGAGCGCCAGAGGCGCGGTTTGCGAGTGGGCGTGGCGAAGCGATTGACAAAGTGAGGTGGGAATATGGATTTACAGGGGAAAAAAGTTCTGGTAGTCGGTTCCGGTTTAAGCGGAACGGGGGCTGTGGCGGCTTTGTGTCATGCCGGAGCACAGCCGCTCCTATTTGATGAAAACGAGAAATTAACGATAGAAGAAGTGCGGGGGAAACTGACACCCGGCACGGAGGCTGAAATTGTGATCGGCACATTGTCCAAGGAACAAAGGGACTCGGTGGAGCTTGTGGTCTTAAGCCCGGGTGTTCCCACGGATACGGCCTTTGTGGAGGACTTTCGAAAAAGAGGTGTGAAGATCTGGGGCGAGATCGAGCTTGCCTATGAGCTGGGGAAGGGCACGGTCATCGCCATCACGGGGACGAACGGAAAGACCACCACCACCTCTCTTGTGGGGGCGATTATGGCGGCCCACTATAAGGACGTGGACGTGGTGGGAAATATCGGGAACCCTTATACGCTGACGGCGCTTGACGCCACGGAGGAGACCGTGACGGTGGCGGAGATCAGCAGCTTTCAGCTAGAGACGATCGATCGGTTCCGGCCGAAGGTTTCCGCGATCTTAAACATTACGCCAGATCATTTAAACCGTCATCACACGATGGAAAACTATGCGGCGGCGAAGGAAGCCGTCTGTAAAAACCAGACGAAGGCGCAGACCTGTGTCCTGAACTATGAGAACAGCTATACAAGAGATTTTGGAAAGAGGTGTCCGGCGCAGGTCGTGTGGTTTTCTTCGGAGAGAAAGCTGGAGAACGGTTTTTATCTGGAAGGGGAAGAAATTTTCCTTGCAAAGGGCGGCGAGAGCGAAAGGCTCATGAATATACACGATATGAAGCTGGTGGGCGTGTGTAACGTGGAGAACGTGATGGCGGCCATGGCGGTTACGATGGCCTGCGGTGTGCCGATGGAGGAAATTTTGTCGGTGATCAGAGTGTTTTCGCCGGTGGAGCACAGGATTGAGTTTGTGGCCACGAAGCGGGGCGTGGATTATTACAATGACTCCAAGGGAACAAATCCGGACGCGGCCATACAGGGCATCCGGGCCATGGACCGGCCGACGGTACTGATCGGCGGCGGGTATGACAAACAGAGCGAATACGACGAGTGGATCGAGTCCTTTGGCGGCAAGGTGAAATGTCTGGTTCTGATCGGACAGACGCGGGAAAAGATAGCGGCGTGCGCGAAGGACCACGGGCTTACGGACATCGTGCTGGCGGATACCTTTGAGGAGGCTTTCTCGGTATGTGTGGAGAAGGCGGAGCCGGGGGATGCTGTTTTACTGTCTCCCGCCTGCGCGAGCTGGGGGATGTTCCCGAACTATGAAGTGAGGGGACAGCGGTTTAAAGAACTGGTGAATCGGATGGAGGAGAGTTGTTAGTGGCGCAGAGAAACGCATCCCGGAGGGGACAACAAAAGGGCGAGAGTTTTATGGATTACAGCCTGCTGTTTATCGTGCTTTTTCTTGTGGGCTTCGGCATGGTCATGGTCTTTTCCTCAAGTTCCTATGAGGCAAATTTAAAGCTGGGGGATTCCACCAGATATTTGAGACAGCAGCTTTTGGCATCCATTCTGGGACTGGTGGCTATGATGGTGGTGGCGAACATTCCCTATCATTTTTGGGAACGGTTTGCGGTGCCGGCCTATATCGGGTCCGCTGTGCTGATTTTACTGATCATTCCTTTCGGTTACAGCTCCGGCGGCGCGACGCGCTGGCTGTACATAGGCCCGCTTTCTCTGCAGGTGGCGGAGGTGGCGAAGCTGGGCATGATTCTGTTTTTATCCAGTCTGATTTGTCAAATGGGAAAGAAGATACGGACCAACAAAGGGTTTATGCTTGTGCTGCTGATACCGATGCCGATTGCGCTGATGATCTGGCAGATTACCAACAACTTAAGTTCGGCGATCATTGTCATGGCGATTGCGGTTCTGATGCTGTTCGTGTCCTGCCCGGACTACAAGCGGTTCTTTCTTCTGGGACTGCTTACGCTTGCGGGGGCGGCGGCTGCGGTTTTTTATGTGGTGCAGACGGCGCAGGCCCATGTGGATGATCTGGATTTCCGCGGTGCGCGTGTGCTGGCGTGGCTAGATCCGGAGGCATACTCCAGCGATACCGGGTTCCAGACGCTGCAGGCGCTCTATGCGATCGGAAGCGGCGGCGTGCTCGGCAAAGGTCTGGGGCAGAGTATGCAGAAGAGAGGCTTTCTGCCGGAGGCGCAGAACGATATGATTTTTTCGATTATCTGCGAGGAGCTTGGGCTTTTCGGTGGGATCGCCGTTATCATTATGTTCCTGATGCTGATCTGGCGGCTTATGATCATCGCGAACAATGCGCCGGATCTGTACGGCGCGCTTCTGGTGGTGGGTGTGATGGGGCATATAGCCGTTCAAGTTATTCTGAACATAGCCGTGGTTACTAACACGATTCCCAATACCGGAATTTCCCTTCCCTTTATCAGTTACGGCGGGTCTTCCGTCATGTTTTTGCTGATTGAAATAGGGATCACTCTGAGTGTGGCAAAGGGAATCCGTTTAAAAGATTTGTAAGGACAAGATAATTTTTTGTCGAAAATCCATATAGATAGAATAGGTCATAAATAGAAACAGAGGTAAGTTTATGGACGCTGTTCGTATCTATGGTGGAAACTGTCTCTCGGGACAGACGAAGATACAAGGGTCAAAAAATGCCTCGCTGCCGATTCTGGCGGCGACACTTTTGATAGACGGTACCTGTGAGATCGAGAACTGCCCGGATATTTCGGATGTATACCATATGCTGCGGCTTTTGGAAAGTCTGGGATGCCGGGTCTGCAGAAGGGCGGACGTGATCCGCATCAACACCTGTGGTGTGGCCGAGTGCGATATGCCTGCCGATTCCGTGGGGGTGATGCGCTCCTCGATTATGCTTCTCGGGGCGCTGCTTGCCCGTATGGGTGAGGTTGCCATGGAATATCCGGGAGGCTGCGTGATCGGGAAACGGCCCATCGACCAGCACTTGCGCGCGCTACGGCGTATGGGTGTGGAGATTATGGAGGGGCCGGAGGAGTTTTGCGCCAGAGCTGGGCGGCTTCACGGCGCGGTGCATAAACTGCCTTTTGTCAGCGTGGGCGTGACGGAAAATCTGATTTTGGCGGCGGTTCTGGCGGAGGGGGAGACGGTGATCCATCCGGCGGCCAGAGAGCCGGAGATACAGGCGTTGTGCGAATTTCTGGTAAGCGCCGGTGGCAGGATAAGCGGCGTGGGGACAGACCGGTTGGTGATCGAGGGGGTGAAGAAACTGCATCCCGTGCGATTCCGTGTACCGGCCGACCGGATCGTGGCTGGCACATATCTGGCGGCCTGCATGTGTGCCGGAGGTCATGTCTTTTTGGAGGATGCGCCCTGCAGCCAGATGGAGAGTGTGCTTGTCTGTGCGCAGAAAATGGGTGTACGCCTGTCTGCGTTGCCGGAGGGCCTTCTGGTGGAGGGCAGGGCGTGCCGCAGGCTCAATGAGAATCTGGTGACAGCGGTTTATCCCGGATTTCCCACGGATTTACAGTCCCTTTTCATGGCCGCCATGGCCATTTCGGGACAGGGCGGGCGGATTGTGGAGACGGTTTTTGAGAATCGATACCGGATCGTGCCTGAACTTTTGAAAATGGGAGCAGACATTCGAGTGGAGGGAAACTGTGCCTGCATCTTCGGCGGCAGGCGGCTTTGTAATACCATTGTGGAGGCGAAAGAGCTTCGGGGCGGGGCGGCCCTTGTAGTGGCGGCGCTTGCGGCGGAGGGCACGGGCATCGTGACAAACCGCCATTATATTGACCGGGGGTATGAAGATATTACAAGAAGCCTGCGGGAGCTGGGGGCGGATGTGGAACTAGCATAGAGTGAAAAGAACTTCTAAAGCTCAGCAGCAATGGCTGCTTCGCTAAGAACTTCTAAGTTTCACTCAAGAGAATGCCTGAAATACGGCATTCTCTGCACGGAATGAGTGAGGCTGAGAGGTATTCTCCGCATGGGCTGAGAGAGGTTGAGATAAGCATTCTCCGCGCAGGGTGAATGAAGTTGAGATAGGCATTCTCCGCACTCCTTGTGCTGTGGGAAATGAGGTTTGCAGATGGGCGATAAGAAAACCGTAAAAAAGAAGAAAAAGACGAATCCGAATCTGCGG
>CARUOB010000023.1:0-3597 GCA_949076555.1 uncultured Lachnospiraceae bacterium
GAAATGCAAAGCATTTCGAGTCTCTGCTTATGCGAATAAGGCGGGCCGGAAATCAGCAGGGGGGAATCTCTATGACACAACGGAAAAAGCTCATAAAGGAATATATTTTGATTACGGTCGCTGTGATTCTTATGGATATTGGCGTCTATGTATTTAAGTTCCCGAATAACTTTTCTTTCGGCGGGGTTTCTGGTCTGGCGGTGGTGGTGACGCACTTTACACCTTTTACGGCTTCCCAGATCAACCTCATTATCAACATGATTCTGTTGGTTTTCGGTTTCATGTTTCTGGGGAAGAATTTTGGGGTAAAGACGGCATATGTGACAGTGGTGTCCTCCTTGCTGCTGAATCTGATGGAAGTGGTGTTTCCCATGAGCGCGCCTCTTACCAATGAGACGACGCTGGAATTATTCTATGCCATTGCGCTGCCTGCTCTGGCATCAGCGCTGCTCTTCTATGAGAATGCTTCCGGTGGCGGCACGGACATTATAGCGATGGTATTAAAGAAATATTCTACTATGGACATATCGGCGGCCCTCATGGCTGTGGACGCCATCATCGTGGTGGTAGCCTGCTTTGCCTTTGACACACGGACGGGGCTTTTTTCGATCTGCGGACTGATGGCGAAGTCGCTGGTGATCGATAAGGCGATCGAGCGCATGAAGCTGAGCAAATTTTTTACGATTATATGCAGCAAACCGGAGCCGATCTGTGATTTTATTATGAAAGATCTGCATCGAAGCGCCACGGTTTATAAGGCGGAGGGAGCTTACACGCACAAAGACCGGGTGGTGATACTGACGGTTATGGACCCGAAGCAGGCTGTACTCTTGGAGCGGCATATTCAGAACGTAGACCCGGAGGCTTTTCTCATGGTGACGAAGAGCAGTGAGATAATGGGAAAGGGATTTAAGCGGTATATCTGACGATGGCAGTACATGTAAAGAATATGACCACGGGAAAGCCCGGAAAGCTGATTTTAGCTTTTTCCCTCTCTCTCGTGGCGGGCAATGTTTTCCAGCAGTTATATACAGTGGTAGATACCATGGTTGTTGGAAAATATCTCGGTGTGAGCGCTCTGGCGGCACTGGGAGCCTCGGACTGGCTGAACTGGCTGATGCTGGGAGTGATACAGGGATTGACGCAGGGCTTCGGCATCCGGATGGCGCAGGAGTTCGGCGCGGGCAGGACGGAAGAGTTAAAGAAGAGCGTGGGCAGCGCGGCAGTGTTGTCCATGCTTTCTGCTGTTATATTGGTGGCGGCAGGGCAGATTTTTGCGAAGCCCGTACTGATGCTTTTGCAGACGCCGCCGGAGATCATAGGGTATTCGCTCCTCTATCTGCGGATTATGTTTGCGGGTGTGCCGATCGTGATGCTCTACAATCTTTTGGCGTGTATTCTCCGTTCCATGGGGGACAGCAGGACGCCGCTCCATGCGATGATAGTTGCCTCGGTGACAAACATTGCGCTCGATTATCTCTTTGTGCTTGGCTTTGACTGGGGAATTGCGGGTGCGGCGGCAGCCACTTTGATCGCGCAGGCGGTGTCGGGCGTGTTCTGTTTCTACCATATTAAAAGGATTGCCTTCCTGACGCTTTCGCGGGCGGATTTTCACTTGCAAAGAGATCTTTTTGCAAAACTGTTTATGCTTGGACTGCCTATGGCTTTTCAGAACGGAATCATTGCCATCGGCGGCATGATTGTGCAGTTTGTGGTGAATGGGTATGGTGTGATTTTTATAGCGGGATTTACGGCGACCAATAAGCTCTACGGTCTGTTGGAGATCGCGGGCACTTCCTACGGCTACGCGATGGTGACTTATGTGGGACAGAACCTCGGGGCGGGCAGATATGACCGCATCAAAAGCGGGATGCGTGCTGCCATGGGGATCGCCATGGCGACGTCCGCCTTTATCGCGGTATGTATGCTCGTTTTCGGGAAATATCTTTTGGGACTGTTTATCTCCGGAACGCCGGAGGTGGTGGAGCAGACCATGCGGATCGCCTATTTTTATCTGGCGGTTATGAGCGTCTGCCTGCCGGTCCTCTATGTGCTGCATGTGACCCGCTCTGCCCTGCAGGGTATGGGCAATACGATTCTGCCGATGCTTTCCGGTGTGGCGGAGTTTGTGATGCGAACCCTGTCTGTCATTTTGCTGCCGATGCTTTTTGGGGAAGTCGGCATCTTCTTTGCGGAGACCGCGGCATGGCTCGGCGCAGACGTGGTGCTGGTAATCAGCTATTTCTCCCAAATGAAGAAACTGACATAGTACTTCTAAACGAAGCAGCCTGTACTGCTGGGTTTTAAGAAGCAGATATCACTACAAGAATAGCGTTACAGAGAATGCCGTATTGAGGCATTCTCTAACGTGAGACATAGTACTTCTAAACGAAGCAGCCTGTGCTGCTGAGTTTTTAGAAGTACTTCTCACGTTTCTCACGTTTGCCACCCCCCATCCAGCGTGATGACCTGTCCGGTCAGATAGGAGGGGGCATTGACGATGGAGAGCAGAAGTTTAGCGACTTCCGAAGGTTGACCGATTCGGTCGGCTGGTATTTCAGCCCGCAGGGCGGACATTTCTTCTTCTGAAAAACAGCGGTTCATGTCTGTGTCAATGACGCCGCAGGCGATGGCGTTGACCTGAATGCCGCTGGGAGCAAGCTCTTTTGCCAGCGCTTTCGTGAAGGTATTTACGCCGCCTTTAGAGGCGGAATAGGCCACTTCCATGGAAGCGCCCGCATTGCCCCAGACGGAGGAGATATTGATGATTTGCCCGGCATGGCGCTTTAGCATTAGGGGTATGGCCAGACGGCATGTATAGAACAGCGCGTTCAGGTTGACGTTCATAAGCGTCTGCCATTCTTCCGCCGTCATTTCGTGAAGCAGTCCGATGTGGGAGATGCCGGCATTGTTGACTAAGAGAGTCAGGTCCTCTATCTGTGTAAAGACCTCATTGACGGCCTGTATATCTCCCATATCTGCGACAATGGGCATACATGAGATATGAAAGGTTTCTGACAGGCGGGATGACAGATCTGTCAGTTCCTTTTCGGAATGTCGGCAGGTGAGATACAGGCGGTAACCTTCTTCGGCTAACGCCTGCGCTATGGCCCGGCCGATTCCTCGGGAGGCGCCTGTGACAAGTGCGGACCGGGGAAAAGCAGATCCGGCAGCAGGCGTGCTTCCGTGTGGGATCGAGGCGAATGGATTATGTTGTGTTTTCATTTTACAGTTATCCGGCTTTCTTATATATTCATTGTAAATGGGTCAAATATTTAATTATTATAAATCAAATATTTATGAGTAACGAGTAAAAAGTTTTTTACTGTAAAGAGTATACTACAGGTCACGGAAATAGGAAAGAAGAAAGGAGTGCGGCATCTTATGTATGATCTTATTATTATCGGCGCAGGGCCGGCAGGTTTGTCGGCGGCAGTTTACGGCAGGCGCGCAGGGCTTAATCTTATTGTGATAGAACAGACGCCCATGGGCGGCGGTCAGGTGGTGGATACTTATGAGGTGGACAATTATCTGGGAATGCCGGGGATGAACGGATTCGAACTGGCAGAGAAGTTCCACAGACACGCGGAAGGGCTC
>CARUOB010000023.1:3607-26442 GCA_949076555.1 uncultured Lachnospiraceae bacterium
GTTTTTAAGAGCGGCAGGGTTACGACAGTCAGGAACGAGGGAGACATAAAAGTCGTGGAAACCGCAGACGGTACGGTATATGAGTCGCGGACGCTCATCCTTGCGGGCGGCGCGGAACACGCGAAGCTTGGCGTGCCTGGGGAGGCGGAGCTTAGAGGGCAGGGCGTATCTTATTGTGCTACCTGTGACGGCGCTTTCTTTAAAAAGAGGGACGTGGCGGTCGTGGGCGGCGGCGATGTGGCGGTGGAGGATGCCGTATATCTGGCTAGATTCTGCCGCAAGGTGTATCTGATCCACAGGCGGGACAGTCTGCGGGCGGCAAAAAGTTTACAGGAAAAATTGTTTTCCTGTGAAAATGCGGAAGTGATCTGGAACAGTACATTACAGAAGATATACGGAGCCGATCTGGTGGAAGGCATATGCATCCGCACAAAAGGAGAGGACACGGACCGGGAGCTTGCGGTGGACGGCGTCTTTATTGCGGTGGGAATGCGTCCCAACACGGAAATTTACAGCGGTACGGTGGCCTGTGACGAGAACGGTTATCTCATTGCGGGGGAGGACTGCGCCACCAGTGTGCCGGGCATTTTTGCGGCGGGGGATATTCGCACAAAGGCGCTGCGCCAGATCGTGACGGCAGTCTCCGACGGCGCGTGCGCGGTGGCTTCCGCAGAGAAATGTCTGATTTCCTAAAATAATAATTACAAAAATATTACGAAGCTGTAATAGGTAATATATGACATGATTTGACACAAATTCTACGCTTTAAACACTGAAAAATCGGGATTTTTGTGAGAAAAGCACAATAACTTGCGTTTTAGTTTTCGTTTTGATAGTAGATGCTGTGGTTGACAAAACGTTTATTCAATGCTATATTATACCCAGATGTAACAATTCTGTAACAAATGAGGTGTTTTTTATGAACAAAAACAAACTTAAATGGACAGCATGTGCACTGGCTGCAGTAGTTGGATTTACGGGTATGGGAATTGAGGCGGAGGCCACAGGAAATGTAGGAAGCGTGCTTCCTTCGGCCGGCATAGAGTTTTCACTTCAGGATGAGGAGAAGTCCACCGCACTTTCTACTTTGAAGGAGGAATCCGACAAAGAAGCGGCGGAGCAGGAAGAAAACGGCGGAGAGAATACTTCATCGAACCTTGAGAACGAGGGTATCAGCGTCGGCAGCGTTCAGGTAGGCGGATTTTCCGATCTTGCAAGCACATCCGATAAGGTTAGCAAAGCGCCGGAAAAGCAGATCAAAGATACGATCGTAGTCAGCGAGGGCTATACCAGAGATCTGAGGGAGGCAGCGGGCAGCGGTCTGTCGGAGGAAGAAGAGAGTTTTAAGAATCTGGTTATCGCGAAAGTGAACGATTATGTGAATGTGCGTGATATCCCCAGCGAGGAAGGCGAGATTGTCGGTAAGCTCTACAACAAATCCGTCGGCAGCTTTATCGAGGAGGAGGACGGCTGGTATAAGATCAGCTCCGGTTCCGTAGAGGGATATGTAAAAGGTGAGTATTGCGTGACAGGCGACGAAGCCGTCGATTACGCGAAGGAAGTGGGAACCCGTATTGCGACCGTTACGACCACGACATTGAAGGTGCGTGAGCAGCCCGGTCTGGAGGAGACGGTTCTTGGTCTGGTTCCGATTGAGGATGAACTGATCGTCACAGAGGAAATGGACGGTTGGGTTAAGGTAAATATCGAGGAAGGAGACGGTTACGTTTCCATGGACTATGTCACACTTTCCACGGAGTTTGTGAAAGCGGAATCCGTAGCCGAGGAGAAAGCCAGACTTGCCAAGGAGGAAGAGGCGAGAAAGGCGGCGCAGGCTGCGGCTAAAAAGAAGACGGCAGAAAACGCGGCGTCCGGCAGCAAGGGTGAAGATGGCGGCAAGACCTATGCGAACCCGACCGGAAGTACGGGAGCCGATGTGGTACAGTTTGCGAAGCAGTTTGTGGGTAATCCCTACGTATACGGAGGCACCAGCCTGACAAACGGTGCGGACTGCTCCGGGTTTGTCATGAGTGTGTATAAGAACTTTGGTGTAAATCTGCCCCATTCTTCGGCGGCGGACAGAAGCGTGGGCGCAGCGGTCAACGGCTTGGAAAATGCGCAGCCCGGCGACATCATCTGCTATTCGGGTCATGTGGGAATTTACGCAGGCAACGGTCAGATCGTGCACGCATCCACATCCAAAACAGGTATTATCGTATCCAGCGCAACCTACCGTTCGATTCTTTCCATCAGAAGAATCCTCTAAAAACGGCGCTGGGGCACATACAGAAAGCGACTATAGGGAAGGAGACGTTCCGACGGGGCGTCTCCTTCGTTTTCGCATAAGCAGAGTCAGAAAGAGCTACAGACAGGGGGCGTGCTTGCACGTGAGCCCGCCCCATTTTGTCTACAATGCACAAAGTTTTTGGGAAATGCGAAATACCGGGTGCACAAAAAAAACGACTTATACACATAAAAAAAACGACTTTTAAGCATAAAATAGTTTTATACACGGAATTATCCACAGTATCCACAGCTTTTTGACCGGGTCGATCATTCTATTTATGGAAACTGAAGGAACGTACGTTTTGTATACTTTCTCTAAATGGGAGCAAATTGTTGCAATAGAATAGTAAAATATGGTATACTGTTTTCATAAGCAATGCTTAGAACTCCAATTTGGAAGGGGATGAGTTTGATGAAGTTTAACATTGTCGGAAAAAACATTGAGGTAACGGAAGGGTTACGGGCAGCAGTGGAGGACAAGATCGGTAAACTGGAGAAGTTTTTTACCGAGGACACGGAGGTGCATGTTACGCTCAGCGTAGAGAAGGATCGCCAGAAGATTGAAGTGACGATCCCGGTGAAGGGGAATATCATTCGCTCCGAGCAGGTCAGCAGCGATATGTATGTTTCGATTGATCTTGTGGAGGAGATTATCGAGAGACAGCTTAAGAAGTATAAAAATAAGCTGGTGGACAAGAAGCAGGGAAGCGGCTTTTTCCGTCAGGAGTTTATCGATAAGGACTATATGGATGAGGAGGAAGTGCAGATTATCCGCACGAAGAAGTTTGACATTAAACCCATGTATCCGGAGGATGCCTGCGTACAGATGGAACTTCTCGGACACAATTTCTTTGTCTTCTGCAATGCGGAGACGGATCAGGTGAATGTGGTTTATAAGAGAAAGGGAAACACTTACGGGCTGATCGAGCCTGAGTTTTAAAAGCGGTTTGTATCGACGGCAGGGCAGAGCAATCTACCCTGCCGTTTGCTGTTAGAAAAAAGTAGAGAAGAAGGCTTTTGAATCGGATGTCGTGCTTGCATGAAAAGCAGAATCGGAAGTCTTATGACAAGCGGCGCGAAGGAGAAATGCGAGGCTTAAATGCTCCGATACATCGTCAGTTTCACCCGGTCTGTGCCCAGTTCAATTTCCGCGCGGTCTATCATCATACCGATGAGGAGAAGCTGGCTGCTTTCGCCGGGATCGCCGCTGCCCGCCAGTTCCCAGTAGATATCGCCCATGCCGTCGTTTTTCTGGCCGTTCAGATAGTGATCCAGATGGGAAAATTTGTCGGCATAGGACGGGTGAAAGTCTGCTTCCAGATAAATCGTGACATTGCTGCCCTTCTTTTCGATACGGGTGTCGATATAAGATGCCTCCAGCGCAAAGAAAAACATGGTCAGCTCCTCTACGATCTTAGCGGTCTTTTTTTCTTCATGTGTCATGGTAATCTCCATTCCGCGCAAATTCTGCGCTGTCATTATGTTCAGTGTTTGTTTTTTTGTTCTTTTTTAGTCCGAAATCCCTTGATAAAGCTTTCCAGAGTCGGGACAAGAACGATGGCCACCAGACCAGTGGAGAAGCCGTTGTTGTATAGATTTAATCCTCCGTAGAGGGAGGAGGAGCATACCGTCACGGCAGCGTGCAGCATACCGGCGATGATTCCGGCAAGGATGCCGAACTGTCCGGCAATGGGAGCCAGTCCGATGGCAAAAACGGCGCCCATCTGGATTCCGGGGGTGGTGGGCTGCATATGGGTAAAAAAGGTAGAGAGCAGGACACCCGCCAGAACCGGAGGATAATTTGCGGCATGGCCGCCGAAAGCGGCAAAGCCGAAAGCGGTTAGAATGGCGCCCACCACGGGGCCGGACAGATCGCCGCCGATCAGCACGATATAGGTGGTGCAGAGCAGGCCGATCATCCCCATATTGACCAATGTGGCCGGGGCGCCGTCCATCAAAACGAAATCCGCCACTGCGCGACCGGGATGGCGCATCAGTTTGCGCAGGGAATGCATACAATTTCTGTCCATGGACAGTCCGAAAAGAGCAGCTGCGCCAAAGTACAGGTACAGACCGGCGAGCAGCCAGAAAGGACGGCCGTAACTCCAGATAAACACATTATTACTTTCCAGACCGAAGGACTGCAGAACGCACATCATGACAAAGGCGAAGAGACCTCCGGCAAAGCCCATGTTAAAAAGATTGTATCCCATGTGCATGGAGGCGGTATGTACGGAGAGCGGCGGCAGCACAAAACCGGCAAAGATACCGACGATTACGGCGACGGCCAGATTGACGGCAAAGGAGAATGGCAGCAGGTAGATAAGTTCCGTCACTATGGGCGCCAGGCAGGAGCCGAAAAGCGCCGTATAAATATAACGGTTCATGCCGGAGCTGTGAAATCTTGCGTAGAGCCATGTCCCGAGCAGCATGGGCAGGACGTTCACCGGGTTTTTGCCAAACAGGGCAAAGCCTGCGTTGATAAAGAGAACGGCCATGGTAAGTCCGGTAAAGGGAATTTTCTGTCGGCGGATCAGAAGAATCGCCAGACTCAGCACCAGCCCCGCATTGAAGAAGGCCGCGCCGAATCCGGCCAGCTCGAAATAATCCGTGACGAGGGCGTCTCTGGTAAGAACAATAATGATCATGCCGCGAAGAAGCTCCTTTGGCGGAGCCAGCAGAAAGGCGGCTATAAACAGGAGCAGGGCTGTTGCAATGCTGAAGGCAAACATTTCCTTTCCCTTAAGCGCGTCCCGGATTTTTTCAGTCATAGGCAGATCCTCCCGCAAATGAATCAAATATACTCCTATCATAACAAGATATGCGGCCGGGGACAATGTGATATTTGTTTTTTGCGGACGATTGGCGGCAGTGAAGCCGAAGGCCGAACCGTTACGACGATTGTGCCGGAAGTCTTCTGACATATCGGTATTTCGGCCTACATATGATTAGTGTGAGAAGAATTTCTAAAAGCGCTGCGGCTCGGGGAAATGAAAAGTCACGGAGGCAGGCATGAGACAAACCAGAGAACGGGGAAACGGACGGGGCAGGGCGGTTATCAGATTCGGGGCATTTTTGCTCCTGGTTCTTGGCTGTGTATGTATGGCAGGAGAATTGCTTGGAAAATGGCAGACGCCCGTTAGACAGGAGAGCGGTGAAGAGGCAAACGGACAGGCGGTGGAAGTGACTGCGGACGGTAATTTTATCAAGTGGGTGGAATTTCACGTCACAAATGAGGCGATGGCGGCGGCCTACGATCTGGATGTGGACAGCTACCGGGATGAGATCCATTTAAACTGGATTGAACTTCTGGCTTACGTGGGGGCAAAGACCGGGGGACAATTTGATAAAAACAGCGTCAGGAAAATAGAGGAAGTGGCAAAAAAGCTGAAAAGCGGAGAACATACCATGGCAGAGATGACGAAGGATATGGAATATTACGACTATTATCTGGAGGCGTACACGGCGGTGCTCGGCGGCATGATGGGAGAATTTACGCTGGACGGCAAACGCGTCTATGGACTGAAAGCCTTTTCGCCCATAGCGAAGGGATTTGACTACAGTCATTATGATGATTTCGGGTCTTCCCGCAGCTATGGATACGCAAGACCCCATCTGGGGCACGACATGATGGGGCAGATCGGCACGCCGATCATCGCGGTGGAATCCGGTTATGTGGAGGCCCTTGGCTGGAACCAGTACGGCGGCTGGCGCATCGGTATCCGCAGCTTTGATAAGAAACGCTACTATTACTATGCCCATTTGAGACAGAACTACCCTTATGCGGAGGGGCTTCAGGAGGGAAGCGTGGTGACGGCGGGGGATGTGATCGGCTACATGGGACATACCGGTTACAGCACGACGGAGAATGTGAACAATATCAAGACGGTGCACCTGCACTGGGGACTGCAGCTTATCTTTGACGAGTCCCAGAAGGAGGGAAACAATGAAATTTGGGTGGACTGTTATGAACTGTCAAAATTTCTTTACAAAAACCGTTGTGAGGTAGAAAAAGTGGGGGATTCCAGAGAGTGGAGAAGAGTCGTGCCCATGGATGACCCGTCGGCGGATGCATACATGGAGAAAGAAAAAACGCCTGTTTTACAAAAGCATTAGCAAAATGCACGAAAAATAAACTGGAGCAACAAAACAAATTGTTGAAAATAAGGAAAAATTCAGATATACTTTTTATGGAACTATTTACTTTATACAAGTGATCTTTGTCACCGGAAATGAGGTATAGGAGAAGGATTATGGGAAAGAAGGAGAATGGGGTATCAGTGAAAAAAAGTCAGGCGGCGCAGTTAAAAAGGCTGGTGCGGCAGGCGCTTGTGTCAGTGGTAATAGGAGGAGGTCTGCTGCTCGGATTTATATTTTTTAATCTGTGCATGTCCCGGTTATACAGCGCGCAGGTCAACACGACCGTGGCGCTTAACCAGTATCGGACGGCTTCAAAAACATTGACTTACGACATACAGTCCTATGCCGTCACGGGGGATCAGAGATATTATGACGGCTACATGAAGGAACTGAACGAGGATAAAAACAGGGAGCAGGCGATTGCCGCCTTGGAGAACTGTGGGCTTAAAGATGCGGAGTGGACGAGCCTGAACCAGATTGCCGCGATGTCAAATGAACTCGTGCCGCTGGAGCAGGAAGCAATCGGGCATGTACAGGCAGGCGACCTTGCGGCAGCACAGGCGTGTGTGTTCAGCGAGCACTATGGCAATTCGGTGGATCAGATCAACGACCAGACGGATGAGACAATTCACGAAATTCTGGACAGAAAAGAAAGAGGGCAGATAGGACTGAAAATTTTCCAATATCTGTTTGAGATTTTGTTCGCGCTGTCTTTCCTGTACCTTGTGAAAGAATTTGTCAGGACGATCAAATTTTCGGAAAAAGAGCTGCTGGAGCCGATTATGAAAGTGTCGGATCAGATGGAAGTGCTTGCAGGCGGAGAATTTCATGTGGAACTTGATCTGGAAGCGGATGAGAGCGAAGTTGGCAGAATGGTTGCAGCCATCGCCTTTATGAAAGAAAACCTGCTTGGCATGATTAAAGAGATCACCCAGACGCTTGAGCAGATGGGGAACGGTAATTACCGGATACATATCGAACAGGAATACGTGGGTGAATTTATATCGATCAAAGAGTCTTTGCAGCAGATTGCGGAGAAGATGCGGGAAACGCTCGGAACGATCCGCAGTGTTTCGGGACAGATTGACAGCGGTTCGGAACAGCTTGCGTATGCGGCGCAGGATCTGGCGGAAAACTGTACCCTGCAGGCAGCTCAGGTATCGGAGCTGATGACGGCCTTCGACGCTATGACGAAGAGCATGGAAGAGAATGCGAATGAAGCCGAGCAGTCCGCAAGCAAGGCGGCTGCGGCCGGTTTGACGCTGTCAAAAGGCAATGAGAAGCTGCAGGAATTGAAGGGTTCCATTCAGGAAATCGGCAGATGTTCCGAGCAGATCAGCACCATTATAGAAGCGATCGAGGATATTGCTTCCCAGACAAATCTGCTGGCGCTGAACGCGGCCATTGAGGCGGCGAGAGCGGGCGAGGCAGGCAGGGGTTTTGCCGTCGTGGCGGAGCAGGTGAAAAATCTGGCGAATGAATCCGCAAATGCGGCAGGCAGAACCACAGAGCTGATAGAGACGACTGTTTCCGTGATGGACAAGAGTATTGCGATTGCGGAGGAGACGGAAGCCAATATGAATCAGGTAATGGCGGACGCAAAGGAAGCCACCGAAAAGATGGGACAGATCGAGAAGATCCTGAAGAGAGATACCAGACGTATGCAGGAGCTGAATGAAAATGTAACACAGGTTTCATCGGCGGTTGACAACAACTCGGCAACCTCGGAGGAGACGGCGGCTGTCAGCACGGAACAGAAAACGCAGGTGGAGACGATGGTAGAATTGATGGACAGATTTGAGATTTAAGGGGACATTCCTGCGGGGCTGAAAGTAGATTGCAAAAACGAAAACCCTATGATACAATAGTAACGGCGAACAATGACAAAAAAATAACAATCGTCGGCAAGCCTTGAATACAGGGCTTTTCACTAAAAAAATATTACAAATATGGAGGAGAAAAAAATGGCAAAAAAAGTTGTTTTGGCAGGCGCATGTCGTACTGCAATCGGTACAATGGGCGGAGCACTGAGCACCACACCGGCAGCAGATCTTGGAGCAGTCGTAATTAAAGAGGCTTTGAACAGGGCAGGAGTGTCTCCTGACCAGGTGGATCAGGTGTACATGGGTTGTGTTATTCAGGCGGGACAGGGCCAGAACGTGGCTCGCCAGGCCTCCATTAAAGCAGGGCTTCCCAACGAGGTTCCGGCAGTGACCATCAACGTAGTTTGCGGTTCCGGCTTAAACTGTGTGAACATGGCTGCGCAGATGATTCAGGCAGGCGATGCTGACATCGTGGTTGCAGGCGGTATGGAGAACATGTCCATGGCTCCTTATGCGGTTATGCAGGGACGTTACGGTTACAGAATGAACAACGGCACGCTGGTTGACACGATGGTGAACGATGCGCTGTGGGATGCTTTCAATAACTACCATATGATTATGACTGCGGACAACATCTGCAGAGAGTGGGGCCTTACCCGCGAGGAGCTGGATGAGTTTGCACTCAAGAGCCAGACGAAGGCTGAGGCGGCGCAGAAGAGCGGCGCATTCGACAAAGAGATCGTGCCTGTTATGGTGAAGAAGAAAAAAGAGATGGTTGAGTTCAAGGTTGACGAGGGACCGAGACCGGGTTCCACCATCGAGGGACTGCAGAAACTTCGTCCGATCAATCCCGACGGATTCGTGACCGCAGGAAACGCTTCCGGCATCAACGACGGTGCGGCTGCTATCGTGGTGATGAGCGAGGAGAAGGCAAAAGAGCTTGGCGTGAAGCCTATGGCTACTTTCGTAGCAGGTGCGCTTGCGGGCTGCAGACCTGAGGTTATGGGTATCGGTCCTGTTCCTGCGACGAAGAAAGTAATGGAAAAAGCAGGCTACAAGATTGAGGACTTCGATATCATCGAGGCGAACGAGGCGTTTGCGGCACAGTCTGTCGCAGTGGGCAAGGAGCTTGGCATCGACGTAGACAAGCAGCTTAACCCGAACGGCGGCGCGATTGCACTTGGCCATCCGGTAGGCGCATCAGGCGCGCGTATCCTCGTAACCCTGCTTCACGAGATGGAGGCGAAGGGTGCGAAGAAGGGTCTCGCTACGCTGTGTATCGGCGGCGGTATGGGGTGCGCTACCATCGTAGAAATGGACTAAAGTCAGGGCGAAACGCTACTAAAATTGTTGGAACTGTACAAACAGTATAATCAACGCAGACGCGCTTGCGCTCCGTTCCAAACGTAGCGGTACTAGGCTCGAAAGTACCTCGCCAAGTACCGACGTTTTCCAAGGGTCTGCTTATGGTTATACTGTTTGCACAATGAGTGTAGCAATGTGAAGCGTTTCGCAACTGCTGAAAAATTAAAACATAAAAAGGAGATAAACAATGGAATTTGTTTTATATGAAGTGAAAGGGCAGGTCGGCATCATCACGATCAACCGCGAGAAGGCGCTAAATGCGCTCAATTCCACGGTTCTGGACGAACTGAACGCAACCCTTGACGGTGTGGATCAAAACGAGGTGAGATGTCTGATCCTGACGGGCGCAGGCGAGAAATCCTTTGTGGCAGGCGCGGATATCGGCGAAATGAGCACCCTTACCAAGGCGGAGGGCGAGGCTTTCGGCAAGAAGGGCAACGACGTGTTCCGTAAGTTAGAGACATTCCCGATTCCCGTGATCGCTGCGGTGAACGGATTTGCGCTTGGCGGCGGCTGCGAAATTTCCATGAGCTGCGATATTAGAATCTGCTCCGAGAACGCGGTATTCGGACAGCCCGAGGTAGGCCTTGGTATTACGCCCGGCTTCGGCGGCACACAAAGACTGGCTAGAATCGTCGGCCCCGGCATGGCGAAGCAGATGATTTATACGGCGAGAAACATCAAGGCGGACGAGGCGCTCCGCATCGGTCTGGTAAACGCGGTATACCCGCAGGCTGAGCTGATGGCGGCTGCCGAGAAGATGGCGGCGGGCATTGCGAAGAATGCGCCCATCGCGGTACGCAACTGCAAGAAAGCGATCAACGACGGTTTAGAGGTCGGTATGGATGACGCGATCGTGATCGAGGAGAAGCTCTTTGGCGACTGCTTCGAGACGGAAGATCAGAAATACGGCATGGCTTTCTTCCTTGACAAGAACAAAGAGAAGGTAAAAGAGCCGTTTAAGAACTGCTAGGGTATTTATGACGGAGGGCGGCCGTTTGGGTGGAAGCAAACGCTACGCCGCGCTTTGTAGGACAAACAAAATTAAAATTTAAATCTATAAGGAGGACTTACAATGAAAGTAGGTATTATCGGTGCGGGAACCATGGGTTCCGGTATTGCGCAGGCATTTGCCATGACAGACGGTTACGAAGTGTGCCTCTGTGATATCAAGGAAGAGTACGCTGAGGGCGGCAAGGCGAAGATCCAGAAAAATATGAATTTCCTCGTAAGCAAGGAGAAGATCACGCAGGAGAAGGCTGACGAGATCATGGGCAAGATCACCACAGGTTTGAACAATATCTGCGGTGAGTGCGATCTGATCGTTGAGGTTGCGCTGGAGAAGATGGAGATCAAGCAGGCGATCTTCAAGGAGCTGCAGGGTATCGTTAAGAAGGACTGCATGTTTGCGAGCAACACTTCTTCCCTTTCCATCACCAAGATCGGTGAGGGCCTTGACAGACCTATGATCGGTATGCACTTCTTCAATCCCGCTGACAGAATGAAGCTGGTAGAGGTAATCAGAGGCGAGAATACCCCTCAGGAAATGGTAGACAAGATCACGAAGATCGCTGAGGAGATCGGCAAGACCCCTGTACAGGTAAAGGAAGCGCCCGGTTTCGTGGTAAACAGAATCCTGATCCCGATGATCAATGAGGCAATCGGTGTTCTCGATGCAGGCACCGCTTCCGCAGAGGATATCGACGTAGCTATGCAGCTCGGCGCATCCCATCCCATGGGTCCGTTGCACCTTGGCGACCTGATCGGTCTGGACATTTGTCTGGCTATCATGGAAGTGCTTTACAACGAGACCAAGGACGAGAAGTATGCGCCCCAGCCTCTTCTTAAGAAGATGGTGGAGGATAAGAAGCTCGGCAGAAAGACCGGCGTTGGTTTCTTTGACTATTCGAAATAGTCGAGATAAGCAGACTGAGAACAGCCAAAGAAAAGATTCTGGCTGCTTGCAGACATGAATCGTTTCTTTGTGCTGTTTGAGGGAGCAACGCGCATGAGAAATGCGAAGCATTTCGAGTCTGCTTATCCCATTATCTCATGGAAAAGAAGTATAAAATAAAACATGGAGGAATAAAAGATCATGGATTTTACGTTAAGCAAAGAACATGAAATGGCGAGAGCTCTGTTCAAAGAGTTCGCTGAAAAGGAAGTAAAACCTCTCGCTCAGGAAGTGGACGAGACAGAGGTTTTCCCGAGAGAGACCGTTGAAAAGATGGCAAAGTTAGGCTTTCTCGGCATTCCTGTTCCCAAGGAGTACGGCGGACAGGGCTGTGATCCTCTCACATACGCTATGTGCGTGGAGGAGCTTTCTAAAGTTTGCGGAACAACAGGCGTTATTGTATCCGCACATACCTCTCTGTGCTGCGATCCGATTATGACCTACGGTACAGAAGAGCAGAAGCAGAAATATCTGGTTCCCCTTGCAAAGGGTGAGAAGCTGGGCGCATTCGGCCTGACAGAGCCCGGTGCAGGTACCGACGCGCAGGGTCAGCAGACCAAGGCTGTACTTGACGGTGAGGAGTGGGTGCTTAACGGTTCTAAGTGCTTCATCACCAACGGTAAGGAAGCTGACGTTTATGTTATTTTCGCAATCACAGGTACGGTTGAGAAGCGCGGCCGTGTGCAGAAAGAGATTTCCGCATTTATCGTGGAGAAGGGTACACCCGGCTTCACCTTCGGTACGAAGGAGAAGAAGATGGGTATCCGTGGTTCTTCCACTTACGAGCTGATCTTTACCGACTGCCGTATCCCGAAGGAGAATCTCCTTGGACAGCAGGGTAAAGGCTTTAATATCGCTATGCACACGCTGGACGGCGGCCGTATCGGTATCGCTTCTCAGGCACTCGGTCTGGCTGAGGGCGCTCTCGAAAACACCATCGCTTACGTGAAGGAGAGAAAGCAGTTCGGCAGAGCAATCGGCGCATTCCAGAACACACAGTTCCAGCTTGCCGATATGTCCACCAAGGTTGAGGCGGCGCAGCTTCTTGTTTACAAGGCTGCTATGGCGAAGGCAACCCAGAAGGTATATTCCGTAGAGGCAGCTAAGGCTAAGCTGTATGCGGCAGAGGTAGCTATGGAAGTGACCACGAAGGCAGTTCAGCTTCACGGCGGTTACGGCTATATCAGAGAATACGATGTTGAGCGCATGATGCGTGACGCAAAGATCACGGAGATCTACGAAGGCACAAGCGAAGTGCAGAGAATGGTTATCTCCGGGGCTCTGCTTAAATAAACGATACGAAGTATTTTCGAGTGCCGTCTTACAGTAAGGCGGTACACATAAAAATTATAGAAGGAGAAAAATACAATGAAAATTGTGGTTTGTGTGAAACAGGTTCCGGATACCGCGGGCGGCGTTAAGTTTAATCCTGACGGAACTCTTGACAGAGGCGCTATGCTTACTATCATGAACCCTGATGATAAAGCAGGTCTGGAAGCAGCGCTCAGATTAAAAGATCAGTACGATGCAGAGGTGACGGTTGTAACGATGGGTCTTCCCAAGGCAGAAGAAGTTCTGCGCGAGGCGATGGCTATGGGCGCAGACAAGGGCGTTCTCGTGACAGACAGAGTGCTCGGCGGCGCTGATACATGGGCAACTTCCACCACACTGGCAGGTGCGATCAGAAATCTGGAGTACGATCTGATCATTACCGGACGTCAGGCGATCGACGGCGATACCGCACAGGTTGGTCCGCAGATTTCCGAGCATCTTGACATTCCCGTTATCTCTTATGCGCAGGATATCAAGATCGAGGGCGACAGCGTAGTTGTTGAGCGTCAGTATGAGGACAGATATCATGTGGTTAAGGCAAAAATGCCTTGCCTGATCACCGCTCTTTCCGAGTTGAATGAGCCTCGTTATATGACACCCGGCGGCATCTTCGACGCTTATAAGCAGGAGATCACCGTTTGGGGCAGAGCGGATCTTAAGGATGTTGATGATGCGAACTTGGGTCTTAAGGGTTCCCCGACCAAGATTGCGAAGGCTTCCGACAAGGTGAGAAAGGGAGCAGGCGAGAAGGTTTCCCTTGATCCCGACGAGTCCGTAAGCTACATTGTTGACAAGTTGAAAGTGAAACACGTCATCTAACGGCTGCAAAAGAAAAGCAAAACACCGTCGCAGAAAAAGCGTCTGCGACTTGAAGCAGGCATTTGGTTTTCTTGCAGCGTTAACGAGCAAACGTCCGATGAAATCGGACAGAAAGCGCGTAAGCGCGAGTTTGTGAGTTTAACAAAGAATACGCGTAAAACGAGTGCGCAGAAAGAGGTATAAAATGAATTTAGAAGAATACAAGGGTGTATATGTCTTTGCGCAGCAGGTAGACAATGAGATCAGCAGTATTGCATTTGAGTTACTTGGCAAAGCAAAAGACCTCGCGAAAGATTTAGATACAGATGTTACAGCGGTTCTGCTCGGCTCCGGTGTGAAAGAACTGGCAGACCAGCTCGCTGAGTACGGCGCGGACAAGGTGATCGTTGTGGACGATCCCGAATTAAAGGATTACAGAACGGAGCCTTACGCACATGCGCTGTCTTCCGTGATCAATCAGTATAAGCCCGAGATCATGCTGGTAGGCGCTACGGCTATCGGCAGAGACTTAGGCCCGAGAGTGTCCGCGAGAGTGGCTACCGGTCTGACGGCTGACTGTACCGTTCTCGAGATCGGTGATTTCCCGTTACAGGCGGTTCCCGGTCAGGAGCAGCTTCACAACCAGCTTTTGATGACCCGTCCGGCATTCGGCGGCAACACCATCGCTACCATCGCATGTCCTTACAACCGTCCTCAGATGGCTACGGTTCGTGCGGGCGTTATGCAGAAGATCGAGCCTATCAAGGGTGCAAAGGCTAATGTGGAAGAGTACAATCCCGGCTTTACTCCCGACAACAAGTATGTGGAGATCCTTGATATCGTGAAGTCCGTGGCTGAGACCGTGGATATCATGGATGCTAAGATTCTCGTATCCGGCGGCCGTGGCGTGGGAAGCCCTGAGAACTTCAAGATTCTTGAGGATCTGGCAGAGGTGCTTGGCGGTACCGTAAGCTGCTCCCGTGCGGTTGTGGATTCCGGCTGGAAGCCCAAGGATCTGCAGGTTGGCCAGACTGGTAAGACCGTTCGTCCGAACGTGTACTTCGCGATCGGTATCTCCGGTGCGATCCAGCACGTGGCAGGTATGGAAGAGTCCGACATCATCGTTGCGATCAACAAGGATGCGGATGCACCGATCTTCGATGTGGCTGACTACGGCGTAGTGGGCGACCTGAACAAGATCGTTCCGAAGCTGACAGAGGCTCTGAAGGCGGAGATCGCTGCTGCCAAATAACAAATTAACATAATGTACGCCCCGGTTTTTGCCGGGGCGTTTCTTTTTCGGCGCAGATATGATATAATGTGCGCGATGGCAATGACAAAACGTTTGCCTGCAGGCAGGGTTTTTCGCGTGGGCACTATTGGAATTACGCAACAGTTCAGCTTTTGGCTTCACTGTTACGGAATGACATATAAAAGGGGATTGCGTATGGACAGCTTCGGATTACAGCCGCAAAATCAGAACAGAAACACTTTCGGGCCTCCGGCGCAGCTTTATCTGCCGCCGAAGAATCACAAAAGAACGGCGTTTATCGCTATTTTGTGCGCGGTGGCTGTGGTTTTGGCGGCCGTTTTGGGCGCCTGGTTCTATCATACGCACTCGGCGGCCTATAAGATACAGAAGGGCTTTCTAAACCTGATGCGGGAGGCGGAGGGGATGAAGAATCCGCTCGCGGAGAAAATCGGGGCGGATCAGATCAGGCGGATGCTCGTGGAGGAAGGCGGGCGTCTGGATACCAGAATGAATGTTACCACAGATACCTTTCTCGGGGAAGTTACGTTTGGCGTGGATACGGACTGTGAGATTGACAGGCGGGAAAAGGAGATGGCAGCATCCACAAGTGTCAGCGTGATGAATTATGAGCTTGCCAGTCTGCAGATGTATGGGGATGATGAGAATTTTTGCTTTTCGATTCCCGAACTTTACATGAAGGATGTCTATATCGAGAACGAAAATGTCACCAGACAGTACAATCATTCCATATGGGCGGATGTTTTCGGGAAGACGGAGGCGGATGTTTCTATCGATCTGTTTCCGGACGCGTGGATTTTTGGGGACGAAGAGGGCATAGGAAAGGCCTTTTTCAAAGAGTATGCCAGTGAGATCGCTGAGTGCAGGCGGCATATGACGATGGAGAAAGCCGGAGAGAATCTTTACCGGGTCAGCTTCGATGAGCTGTATTTCAACGAACTGGTCCGACAGGTTTTATACGATTATGTGGATTTTTCCAAGGCGGGCCGCGAGGATGTGATGGGGATATTGAGCTATTTCAATGTGGTTTCGAGCGCGGATGAGATCGGTTTCGTTCTGGAGATAAACGGTGCGAACCGGATCGTGAGTATCCGGCTGGAGGAACCGCTTTCCCTGTGCGGCGGCAGGATGAGGGTTTCGGGTGATATCCACTTTCTGGGTGAAAAGCGAAGCATAGAGAAGATGCAGGGAATGCTCACTGTGATAAACGAACTGGAAGAGAGAAAAGAGACGGAGATTATCTGGCAGACGACGCAAAGTCTTTCGCTCGACGATTATCAGATGGAGTCGGATATCAAGTGCAGCCTTATGGAGAACGGGGAGACAAAGAATGTGAGACTCGGGTGTGCGCTCGAGTGCGACGGGAGAAAGAACAGCTTTGACGGGGAATTTACCGTGAAGGATGTGGCGGATGATTTCGAGGTGGTCTTACAGGTGGAGGGCGGTCTTTCCCATATCAAGGCGGGAGAAAGTTTTGATGTGGAGATCGATGAAATGACGCTCAGTGCGGAAGACGAGGAGATTTTGCTGATCAGGGGAGACATCGGTCTGTCGCCCCTAAAAAGGCGGGTAAGGCAGAACGTAAAGGCCGAGACGGCGTTTTTTGAATTGTCGGAGAGGGAATGGGAAACCATTATTGATAAAGTATACAGGAATTACGAGAATCTGATGCAGTCGATATACGGCATGTGGTGGTAAAAGTGCCGGTCTGTTAGAGAGGAGGAGCAATATGGAAGGGAACGACAGGGAAATGGTTGAGGAGATTATGCGGCATCTGGATGCGGAATCTGAGCATGGCGTATATCGCATGAGCATTACCTTTGACGACCGGAGTGAAGAGGCGAAAAGTGTATCCCACGAGTGCTGCCATATGTACGGCAGACCGGCGTCAGAGACAGTTGGACTTTTAGATATGTACACAGACATGAACGCGGGGGAGCCTGACAGAAAGTAGGCATTTCAGAACGGATTTGAGATTCCGCAGAGCGGAATCACGGGGGATAGTGTGAAACTATGATAATGGAAGAATTGGAAAACTATGATCCTGTCACGGTGCAATGCCATGACAATCCGGATGCGGACACCATAGCGGCAGGATATGCGCTTTGCCGCTATTTTGAGTCGCAGGGAAAGCGTGTGCGCATGGTTTACGGCGGCAGGAACCAAATACAAAAGCCGAATCTGATGCTGATGCTGAAGCATCTGGAGATTCCTATCGTCTATATAGAAAATACGGATTCCTTTCTGCAGGGGGAGCCGGAAGGGAAAATCAGAGGGCTTTTGATTACGGTGGACTGTCAGTACGGCTCCGGCAATGTCACGTATCTGCCTGCGGAGAAGGTGGCGGTGATCGATCATCACCGGCCGGAGTCAAAAAACATAGAATTCGGCGAGATCAATTCTCATTTGGGAAGCTGTTCCACACTTGTCTGGCGGCTGCTTACGGAGGCTGGCTATCAGGTGGAGGATAAGCGTCTCGGAACGGCGCTCTATTACGGTCTGTATATGGATACCAACCAGTTTGCGGAGCTTTATAATCCGCTGGATCAGGATATGCGGGAGGCGGTTCCCTGTGACAAGTCTTTGATCACGCTGTTTCGAAACTCCAATCTTTCTCTGCAGGAGTTGGAAGTGGCGGGTGTCGCCCTGCTCCGGTATATTTATAACGACGATTATAAATACGCGATTATCAAGGCAAAGCCCTGTGACCCGAATATCTTAGGATTAATCAGCGATTTCCTCATTCAGGTCGCTGAGGTGCATGTCTGTGTGGTTTATAATGAAACCGGAGACGGTTATAAATTTTCGGTTAGAAGCTGTATCAAAGAGGTGCAGGCTGACGAGCTGGCAGGGTTTCTTTCGGAAGGCGTAGGTTCCGGCGGCGGACACCGGGAGAAAGCGGGCGGTTTTATCAATCTTACGCTCTATGAGGAGGCTTATCCGACGCTGCATACGGAGGCTTTTTTCAGCGAGCGGTTAAACGATTATTTTGATAATTGTGTCATTATCTGTGGGGAAAAGTGTAACATTCACATTTCCGACATGGGGATTTACCTCAAAAAGCCCGTGACGCTTGGCTATGTTCCGGCCACGGATCTGCTGCCGGTGGGAACGCCGATCACGGTGCGCACGCTGGAGGGCGATCTGGATATCCGGGTGGAGGAAGATCTGGTTATTATGGTGGGAATCAGAGGAGAGGTGTACCCCAACCGTCTTTCCCGCTTTGAAAAAAGCTATGAGGTGACGCAGAAGCCGTATCGGGAATGCGGCGCCCGCCTTTGCGGGGGTCTGCTCTATGAGCCAACCATTCACAACAGAGAGACGGGGGAAGTCATGAAACTGATCGACCACGCGAAGCTGTGTATTTCCGATGGCGGGAAACGGGTGTTTGCGAAAAAGTTGACTAATAGAGTCAAATTATTTACCGCATGGGACGGCGAGAAATATACGCTGGGCCGCCCGGGAGACTATCTGGTCGTGGGATACGAGGACAGGAAAGACATTTATATAGTGGAGCGGGATATATTCTCACACACTTACGAGAGGGAGAATAATTGATAACAGTTCAGCCATGCACTAACGTGACAGTGAAGCCGAAGGCTGAACTGTTACAATAATTGAACATAATGCGCACAGAATCTTGCAGTTTTGGGAAAAATGTGTATAATTAGTAATGTATGGTCGATGAAACATTTCAAGTAACAGTGAAGCCGAAGGCTGAATTGTTGCCACTTCGACTAAGGAGGAATTTAGTTATGGGCATTTTATTATTGGGCGGTTTTCTTGTAGTAGTGATTATTCCGGTGGTGATTTCCGTGGTATCGGCAGTCGTATCGGGGATCGCGGCCGCTGTGGATGACGAAGAGAATTGATTTTCGCAGAATTAGGGACAGGGCAAGATCCCACAGTGTGGGATTTTGCCCTTTTGATGCACAGGCCCGCATAAGGAAGGTTGCTGTTTCACAGCATACGGGCCGTGCGACGGGCAGGGTTTTCCTGCTCGATTATAAAGGAGGCAGCAGCAGTGGAATCAAAAAACTTTATCGAGCAGATCATAGACAAGGATCTTGCAGAGGGTGTTTACGACACCGTGCATACCCGGTTTCCGCCCGAACCCAACGGTTATCTGCATATCGGACATGCCAAGAGCATATTGCTTAATTACGGGCTTGCGACCGAGTATGGCGGAAAGTTCAATATGCGCTTTGACGATACGAACCCGACCAAGGAGAAGAGCGAGTTTGTAGAGTCGATCAAGGCGGATGTAAAGTGGCTGGGAGCGGATTATGAAGACCGGCTTTTCTTTGCCTCCGACTATTTTGAGCAAATGTACGAAGGCGCGGTGAAACTGATTAAAAAGGGCAAGGCATATGTGTCGGATTTGACGGCGGATGAGATGCGTGAGTACCGTGGGACGCTGACAGAGCCGGGCAGGGATGATCCGAACAGAAACCGCAGCGTGGAGGAGAACCTGCGGCTTTTTGAGGAAATGAAGGAAGGGAAGTATGCGGACGGGGAGAAAACCCTCCGCGCGAAAATCGACATGTCCTCACCGAATATCAATATGCGGGACCCGATTATTTATCGTGTGGCGCACCTGTCCCACCAGAATACGGGGGATAAATGGTGCATTTACCCGATGTACGACTACGCGCATCCCATAGAGGACGCCATCGAAGGGATTACCCATTCCATCTGTACGCTGGAGTTTGAGGATCACAGGCCGCTCTATAATTGGGTGGTGACGGAGCTGGAGTATCCGCATCCGCCGAAGCAGATTGAATTTGCGAAAATGTACCTGACCAATGTGGTCACGGGAAAAAGATATATAAAAAAGCTGGTGGAGGACGGCATTGTAGACGGCTGGGACGATCCCAGACTGGTGTCCATCGCGGCGCTTCGCAGACGCGGTTTCACGCCGGAGTCGATTCGACTCTTTGTGGAACTGTGCGGTGTGTCCAAGGCCAATTCCTCGGCGGAATACTCGATGCTCGAGTACTGCATCAGAGAGGATCTAAAGATGAAACGTCCCCGCATCATGGCGGTGACTGATCCGGTCAAACTTGTGATAGACAATTATCCGGAAGGGGAGACAGAGTGGCTTCCCGTGGTGAATAATCCGGAGAATGAATCGCTCGGTTCCCGCGAGGTGCCTTTTAGCAGGGAACTTTATATCGAGAGGGAGGATTTCATGGAGGAGCCGCCGAAGAAATATTTCCGCCTATTCCCGGGCAACGAGGTCCGGCTCATGGGCGCGTACTTCGTGAAGTGCGAAAGCTACGAGAAGGACGAGGCGGGAAATGTGACGGTGGTGCACTGCAGTTACGACCCGGCATCCAGAGGGGGTAACAGCCCGGATGGCCGCAAGGTGAAGGGAACGATTCACTGGGTATCCGCAGCGGAGTCCGTGAAAGCCGAGGTCAGACTTTACGAGAACATCATCGATGAGGAGAAGGGCGTCTACAATGAGGACGGGAGCTTAAACCTGAATCCCAATTCACTGACCGTTTTGAAAGAGTGCCGGATTGAGCCGTCTGTGAAAGACGCGAAGGCATATGAGAGCTTTCAGTTTGTAAGACAGGGATTTTTCTGCGTGGACTGCAAGGATTCCGGTCCTGAAAAACTGGTTTTTAACAGAATTGTGTCCCTGAAAAGCTCATATGTCTTGCCGAAATCAGAAAATTAGGGTAAAATATACACGATAGCATTGAGCAGTGCGCAGACAGAGGATAAATAGAGAGGGGAGCAAGCTCACCGAAATATTTGTCCGAATGGATGCATAGGGCGAAAGCCCGTGAGCGAGGAAACCGAAGGTTTGCGAGCAAGCACTGCGGAGTGAGGCCAAGACAGAGGATAAACAGAGAGGGGAGCAAGCTCACCGAAATATTTATCCGAATGGATGCATAGGGCGAAAGCCCGTGAGCGAGGAAACCTACGGTTTGCATAGGTAAAGCCCGCAAGTCGGCGGGCACTGCAGAGAATATATAAATATAACTTGGGGAGGATAAACAAATGGCAGGACTGTTATCGGGGTTAGAGCAGTTTGGATTGAGCAATCTGGAAAGTATGGATCTTTATGAAACACCTAAGAAGGGAGAAGAGGGAGGAGAAGGCGGTCAGGCTGCGGCGCATGTTGTGCAGGAGCAGGATTTCCTCTTTGACAAATCCTTTACCTGTCCGCTTTGCGACAGGGAATTTAAGGCGAGAACCGTGAAGATCGGTAAGGCGAAGCTGGCAGGCAGCGATCTGGATCTGCGTCCCAGATATGAGCAGATTGATCTTTTAAAATATGATGTGATTATGTGCCCGTCCTGTGGTTATGCGGCACTGAGCAGATTTTTTAAATACCTGACATCTCCCCAGGCGAAGAATATCCAGAAGGCGATTTCGGCAAACTTTAAGCCGCAGAAAGAAGCGGCTGAGACCTATACCTATGACGAGGCGCTGGAGCGTTATAAGATGGCTCTGGCAAATGCGATCGTCAAGCAGACGAAGGCCAGTGAAAAGGCTTATATCTGTCTGAAGACGGCATGGCTTCTCAGAGGCCAGGCGGAGCATTTGGACCCGGCTGAAGAAGGGTATGAAGAGAAAAAGAAACAGTGTCAGACAGAGGAAGAAGAGTTCTTGAGGAACGCGCTGGAGGGATTCTTGGCGGCACGGCAGACGGAGAGTTTCCCCATGTGCGGTATGGATGAACCTACGGTGGACTTCCTGATTTCCGTGACGGCGATGCGCTTTGAACAGTACGATGTGGCGAGCCGCCTGATTACGGGGCTGATCACTTCTAAGACAGCCAATCCGCGCATGAAGGATAAGGCGAGAGACGTGAAGGAAATGATCGTGAAAAAGATTAAAGAGAAGAATGCTGCGTCCAGAAAATAACGGTGCGGCAGAGTGGAAAGTTCAGTTCTTGAACATAAACGAACATAAAAAGGCGGAGCCGGTTATCCGGCCCCGCCGCTTTTTGCGCGTATAAGCAGAGAGAGAAGAAGACAGAAACATGCCGCATGCTTGCATGGGAGCATGCGGCATGTTTCTGTCTTCTTATGGCGAGCAACGCGAGCTTGGAGTGCGGAGCACTTCAAACCTGCTTATCAGCGGTAAGAAAGCGCTTTCAACATATTCAGGTAGGAACAGCTCTCCTCATAGAGCATGTCCGGATGAAAAGACGAGTCCTGAAAACGCGAGTCCATCAGTCCGTCAAGAGTGTAGGTCACCATCTGATCCAGCTTTTCATAATCAACTTCGCTCTTAAACAGGGAGCGGTCGCTCTGGTTTTTAAGAACGGCCTGCATATCGCTCAACACGTTCTTTTGGCGTTCGATAGCCATAAGAGCTTCGCTTACATCCTCAAAGCGGCAGCGGTCAAGGAACTGCTGCATGTAAGGATAATTTTTAAGCACTTGCATCTTGGCATATTCCATCTGTCGGCGGATTTCAAAATAATCCCGTTCCGTGGAGGAAACGCCTCCAGTCAGTTCCAGTTTCATAAAACGTACGCTGTAGTCATAGAGGAAACTATAAAGTCCAAGTTTGCTCCCGAAATAGTGAAATAAGAGGCCTTTGCTGATACCGGCCTCGCCCACAATATCGTCTGTACTGGCGTGCTTATAGCCGCCCAGTGAAAATATTTTTAAGGATGCATTAATCATGCGGTCCTGTTTTTCTTTTTTTAAATCAAAAAATTTTTCGTTCATACCTTCCTCAATTCTACAAAAATTGACCTTTTCGGTCGACTATAACTATAGCACAACCCCGCGCGGGATTCAATGATCTGCGAAAAACTAGTTTTAAGAAAATTTTTGGCTACAAGATATTGTGGCTAAAATCCGACTTTTATAAAGTTTTCTCTTTTTTTATACATATT
>CARUOB010000023.1:26452-40729 GCA_949076555.1 uncultured Lachnospiraceae bacterium
CTTTTCATTTTCACAAAATAGTATTAATATAATGATAATAGGAACTGATGCGGTGAAAGGAGAACACTGATGGCAAAAAAATTCGGTAAGTTATTGATGGTGACAGCGGCTCTTGGCGCCGTAGCAGGTGGTGTATATTATTACCTGAAGGGCAGAGACGCACTGATGGATGACGATTTTGACGACGATGAGGATTTTGATAACTTTGACGATGATCTGGAAGACAGTGAGGCAGATCGAAATTATGTGGATCTGGACCTCGGAAAGACAGAGGAGAGCAGTGCGGCAGAGGAGCTGAAAGAAGAGTTTAAAGAAGGCATTCAGGCGGCGAAAGCGGAGGCCGAAGATAAGGTTGTCGGGAGTGTGAAGAAAGTGGAAGAGTTCTTTGACGACGAGGATGAGAGCGACGGCTCTATGGATGCGATATAGGGAAACGATATCATCGGTATTTCTATAGGCAGTTGTATATAAAACAGACAATAGTTGCAAAATAGAGCGGGTAGAAAAAACAGCTGAGAGGAAACTCGAAGCTGTTTTTTTATGCGTTGGCTTGCGTAGGAAGGTTTTCTTCTTCTTGACAAATTTGTAAGGGGGGGGGTAAGATGAAAAGGATAAAATCATACATAATCAGGTTATATGAGATTAAGGAAATGAGAGGAAAAAGAGAATGTGGCAGACAGAGAAAGTGGGAAAGACAAGGCGCAGGCTGATAACAGGGTTATTCTGTATCAGCCTGTTTGCAGTTGATGTGGCATCCGTGACACCCGTATGGGCACAGGAGAACACGGCAGTGGCGGAGCAGACACAGGGATCTGACGAAAACGGGGCAGGGGAAGCCCGGACTCCCGACGACGGAAATAGAGAAGGGGTAGCGGAAAATCCGGGTGAAGACAACGGTGAGAGTAAATTGACGAATCCCGGCGGCGAAGGTGGAGAAAACCAGACGATGAACCCCGATGAGGAAAAAGAGGGGGAAGGAGAGCAGAACCCCGACGGCGAAAAGGGCGGGGATAACGCACAGAATCCCGGTGATGGGAAAGACGGGGACGATGCACAGAATCCTGACGAAGGAAAGGATGGAGACGCCGCGCAGAATCCTGAGGACGGAAAGGACGGAGACGCCGCGCAGAATTCTGAAGAAGGAAAGAACGAAGAAGACGTGGCGGACGACGCGGACGCTGCGGAACAAGAGCCGGAGACGCCTGATGGGGAAGATATGTCCGGCACGGAAAAACAGGAGTCCGTGTCGGAGAATGACCCGGACGAACCGGAGTCTTCCGTGTCGGAGAACGATGCGGAGGCGCTGGGAGAAGTGCGCGCATTGGCTGTGCCAGCGGATGCGATCGCCAGTGGTACCTATGAGAATATTACATGGGTGATCGATAAGGATGGAAAGCTGACGGTGGAAGGAACAGGAGATTTTGCGAAGCCGGGCCAAATGCACATATCGGACAGGGCGCCGTGGTGCAAAGATTCTAGTACAAGGGGTAAAATAAAGACAGCGGAGATCAGAGTGACAGGTATGACCGATGCTTCCTATATGTTTTATTGGTGCATGAATCTGACCAGTGTTTCTTTTGCAGGATCGGACACCAGTGCAGTAACGAATATGTCCTATATGTTTGCCAGATGCTTTGAACTGAAAAATATTGATTTCGGACAAAATTTTAACACAAGCAACGTGACGGATATGTCAAGTATGTTCAGTGAGTGTGAAGTTCTTGATGATTTGAATTTGAGCGGCTGGGATACGGCGAACGTGACGAATATGAATAGGATGTTTCGGAACTGTGGCTTCCATCGTCTCACGCTTGGCGGCAACTTTACGACGCGTAGTGTGACAGATATGGGTTTGATGTTTGCCTGCAATCCGGAGTTTGGCAATCAGGACAGGACAGGTCTGAAATGGCTTGACTTAAGCTGGCTTGATCTGAGCAGTGTTGACGGCATGTACGGAATCTTCGCTAACTGTGATGTGAAACAGTTGGATTTTGGCAGGTTAAATACTGATGGTGTAACATCTTTGCGGGGGTTGTTTATTGCATGTGATGTAACGGGCATGGATTTTAGTGAGCTGCGAACCGATACCGTAACGAATATGAGCCAGATGTTTGGCTGTCCCAAAGGGGAAATCGATCTGCATACCCTGAATACGGAACACGTGACGGATATGTCCGCAATGTTTGCGGATATTTGGATGATTGATCAATATTTTACGTTTGGAGGCAGTTCTGTAACCAAGATTGATCTGAGCGGATTAAACACGGAGAATGTGACGGATATAGGCGATATGTTTGCGAATCAGGACATGACCAGTGTCAATCTGAGCGGGTTAGATTTTGGTAAGATAAGATATATGGATGATTTATTTTGGGGCTGCAGTAGTCTTTCCAGTGTCAATCTGAGCGGAATAGATACCAGCGCGGTAGTGAATATGTCAGGCATGTTTTATGGTTGCAGCAGCTTGACAAACATCGATCTGAGCGGAATGGATATCGATAATCTGAAAGATTGGTCGTCTCTGTTTAGTGGCTGCACAAATTTAAAAGAAGTGAAATTGGGTGATATCGGAAAAAACATTGTTAATTTGAATGTCAATGTAGAGGGTACAATAGAGAAAAATTATATCAATTCGACGAGTTGGATGTTTAATAGATGTTCCAGTCTGGAGAGTCTGGATTTAAGCAATTTCAATTATAATAATATAGGTGCGTCCAAGTCGGACTGGATGTTTAGTGAGTGTGATAAACTTACTACGATTTATACGCCTTATAATGTAGCGAAAGAGATTCCTCTGCCGGAAGGCGACTGGTACATGGCGGACGGCACGAAACTCGAAGACAACTGTCTGCCGAAAAATCTTTCCTACAGTGTACTGATCAGGAAGGGCAGCAAACCGTCTGTCTCCGAGGTGCGCATGGAGGTCTCCAAGCAGAAGACCCTGTATGGCTGCGGCGAGGCGATAAACACGGACGACCTGACCGTCAAATATTACGGAGCGGACGGCAGCGTAAGGAAACTGGCGGAAAAAACAGATGAGACGGACGGGTATACAACCAACGTCGCGTCCCTATCCACGGCACAGCCGGGCACGCTGGAGTTGGTCGTGACATATACGAAGGACGGAAAGACGCTGACGGGAGAGATCACGCTGACCGTGGCACATATACTGACAGCCGACAACACCATCGTCACCTTCCCGGCGGAAGACTATACCTACGACGGCCAGCCCAAACAGCCTGTTCCGACAGCGGTTTCCTATACGCAGAATGCGGCGGGCGGTGCGGGAACTCCCGTGACGCTCACGGAGGGGACGGACTACACCTTATCCTACCGCAACAACAGAAATGCTTACGAGCCGTTTGCGGCGGATGGTTCAGGAGAGGGGACAGTGGAGAATGGTGCAGCGACAGCGGCAGCGCCCACGGTCATCATCAGAGGCGCGGGTAAGTACAGCGGCAGCGTCACGAAGACCTTTGCAATTGCTAAGGCGGCATCGCCTGCTGCGGAGACGATGGATGTGACGGGTTCCCGGTGTACGCAGGCAAATGCGAAACGAATCGCCGACCTGACGGGCAGTTTTACGGCCTGCGGGAAGAAGACCGGCTATGAGATCCTGAGTGTGGAAGACCCGAAGGGCATTTTCTCTCAAACGCCCGTTACGGCGGACATCAGAGACGGCGTCCTCACCTACGGCACCAAGGCGGCGCAAGAGGGTGATACGGCGTCCATAAAAGTAAAGGTGTCCTTTGCAAACTATAAGGATGCGGAGCTGACGGTAAGGATCACCATGGCAGCAAGGAAGGCGGCGGTGATCTCCGGGATCACCATGGAGGAGAGCGTCGTGTACAGCGGTGCACCGGTCTCCTGCGGCGGCGAGGCGGTCGTGAAAACGGAGGACGGACAGGATATCACAGAACAGGTTTCGCTCGTCTATCAGTATAGCGGCGTCATGGCGGACGGCACGGTTTATCCGGCACATGGCGGGACGGCGGAGCCGCCCGTGAATGCGGGGAACTATACGCTGACTGTGTTGGTCAGTGACGATGACCCGGATTATGTGGGGAGCGTGTCCTATCCCTTTGCTATCAGGAAGGCGGATGCCGTGGTGCGGGCGAAGGATCTGATCGTGCTGATGCAGGCGGCACAGGGAGGCAGCGCCCTCATCCCGGTGGAGCAATATCAGAAGGAGTTTGGGTATACCGTAACAGGGTTACTGAATGGGGATACGCTGCGGACAGAACCGGCGTATACCGTTACGGAGGATGAGGCAGGCGCAAAGAACATCACCGCGATCGATACGTCGAAGGCAGGTACCTACTATATCCATCCTTCAGGCGCGGACGCGGGCATGAACTATGACATGGCATACAAGCCCGGCATCCTCACGGTGTCGGAGGAGCGGGTTGCGTATACAGTCACCTTTGACGGGATGGGGCACTGTGATACGTTCACGAAGAGAGGCATCAAGGCAGGCGATCTGCTGGAACTCACGGAGGAAGAGCGGATGCCTGCGGCAAAAGAGAAGGGATATGTGTTCGCGGGATGGTTTAAGGACAAGACATTCGACAAAGGGAAAGAGTGGAGTTTCGATACGGACACGGTGCAGACGGACTTGACCTTGTACGCCTGCTGGCTGACGGCGGCAGGTGAGGACGGGAACGGGCTTAAACTGTGTGTGCAGGAGATCCCGGACATGACTTACACGGGAAATGCATGGAAACCGGCAGTGACGGTGTACGACAGCGACGGCACGACCCTCTTAAAGGCAGGGAAAGACTATACGGTAAAATACGTGCGCAATACGGACGCGGTGGCAGTGGACGAGAACGGGAGACCGAAAGAGGCAGGCGGCACAGCGAAGGTCACAAATCCGGGCAAGACAAATGAGCAGTGCACGGATGTGGCCGGACATTTCACCAAAGACTGCCCTTATGTGGTCATCATGGGCAAGGGGAACTATACGGAGACGGTCTACCGGAACTTTTTGATCCTGCCGACGCAGATATCGGCGGATGCGGATGGGAAAACGGAGTCCGGAAACATGGCGGATGGTGGGAGCGATACGCCTCTCGCGGCAGGCTTTACCATGAGATATACGAACCAGTTTGAGGCGAAAGCGGGAAGGACAGCGAAGATCGTAAGCTCCGTCAAATATAAGAAAGCGCTGAAAGAGGGCAAAGACTACTCGGTCAGCGTGGCGGACGAATCCGGAGAGAATGTGGCGCTGACACAGGGGAAACTGCCGCTCAACGCGGGCAGCTATACGATGACGATCACCGGGAAGGGCAACTATACGGGCGTGGTCACAAGAAAACTTTATGTGGCTGAAAAACAAAAGCTGATGAAGAATGTCTCCATCACGCTCGGAAAGAACCAGAAGACGCGCGCCTACACGGGGGAAAACGTGCTGTTGACCCCCGGCTACTACGACGCCAAGACAAAGAAGAACCATAAAGTGACGTCGGATGGCGTGGTAAACAGTACGCCGGAAGCCAATGCGAATGATATGTTCCTAGTAAAGGCAGGGAAGGAGAGCCTGATCTGGGGGAAGGATTACACCATCAGTTATGAGGGGACGAACCGCGCGGTGGGCACGGCTACCATGACCCTGATGGGAAAGAACGGCTATGTGGGTACGAAGAGCGTCACTTTCAAGATCACGGGCACACCTTTCAGCGTAAGGACGATTGACGTGAAGGCTTACGATGCGGCGCATCCCAATGAGAAAGACTGGAAGGCATCCTTGCCCTACACCGGCAGGGCGCTGACCCAGAATCAGGTGACGCTGACGACGAAGGCAACACAGAAGGAGCCGGAGGCGAAAGAGCTTGTTTACGGCGAGCACTATACCATCACCTACAAGAATAATGTGAAGAAAGGCACCGCTACCGTGACCTTCACGGCGAAGCCGGAGTCGGGTTACACCGGGAGCATTCGGAAAACCTTCAAGATCACGCCGCAGGAGCTTTCAGGGGAGAGGCTGTTCATCACGCCGCAGGGTGGGGACAAACCCACAGCGGTCTACGGTAAGAACGGCGCGAAACTCTCCTTTGCGATCACCAATGAGGCGGGCGCACAACTGTGCGAAGGCACGGACTACACCGTGAAATATAAGAACAACAACGCGGTGACCACAGCGCAGACGCCTGAGAATAAGACGCCAATCATGACGGTTACGGGAAAGGGGAATTACGCAGGGAAAGTGGAAGTGTCCTTTACAGTCGTGCAGGCTTCTCTTGCGGACGCAATCGACAGTGGAACCGTGAGCGTATCGTGCGCGCAGGTGCAGAAGAAAGACGGCATGAAATTCCCGGATTTTAAGTTTAAACTTGTGGAAGGGAAGAAGGCACTGGCCGTGGGAGAGACGAAGGATTACGTCATCGACGGGAGCGGGTGCACGCCCGAAATACTCAAAGCCTATGCGGATGCGGTTGATGCGGGGACGGTACCGCTGCCCCAGGAACCTGCCGTAAAAGTGACGGGAAAGGGGTATTATACCGGGGAGAAGACCATTGCGCTCGGGGAATATGTCTACGCGGATAAACTGACGGCGGCATGCGCGTATGTGGTGGTGTCAGAGGGAGCCGGACAGAGCATTTATACCGGCGGACAGGTCAGGCCCGAGGTGGCGGTCTATTACGGAGAGAAGACGGCAGTCAGCGCGGCGAAAAAGGATAAGGTAAAGGAAGAAACGGCGCTGACGGCAGAGACGGGCAAATATAAGCTGAAAAAACTGGCGGCGGGCGACTATAAGTTAAGCTATGGCGCGAATACGGCAGCCGGAAAGAACAAAGGCAGTGTGACAGTCACAGGAACAGGAAGGTACGGAGGCAGCGTGACGGTTAAGTTTGAGATCGGGAAGAAAGCAATTTACTAAAAGAAGGGCAGGAAACAATCGGGAGCATTCCGCTAGGGGAATGCTCCTGACTTTGTGATTCTATTTATTAGCCTGATACGGCGGGTCGGCGGGATAACCGCCTTTTAGCTTCTGCATACCGCGCTGGATGGCGTCCCTTGAGTTTTTCCAGTCCGCGTCCTTGTTGCGGTAGTCGAATTTTTCTACCAGCCACGAGACATCTTCTGAAAGACGCGCCATATTCTCTTCCATCAGAGGGAAGACCATATCATAAAAATCTTTTTTCTCCTTATCATTCAGGCGGCTGTCCACGGCCTCACAGAGATCGCCGAAGTGATGCAGGCAGAATCCCTTGCTCTCCTTCACTTTTGCGCGAAATTCCTGATCCTTTTTGAACATGACGAAAAAGGTGTCCAGATAGCGTTCGTAAGTGTCCGCATAACGTTTGCAGATGTAGCAGGAGGTATCCTTCTTGGCGGCCCAGATACCGATGGGATTTGTGCGCTCGGTCTGTTTTTTGAATTTGTCTTTGAAGGAGGTCTTGCCGGGCGCAAACCCCTTTATTTTTTCATGGAGCTCCTGATTCATACGCTGGTAGTGCGTTTTCAAAATCCATGCGTTTCCGAGCGTGTTGCCGTAGTCGAACATTTTCTTAAAATGGTTTCGGCAAAACCCTTCCTGATCGGTCTGTTCCCGCACATCGCTCTCCATGTAGGAGGAGCCGGAGCCGAGGACGAAATCTAAGAGATCCTGTTCCACATTGCGCTCAATAAAGCAGAAGGGACACTCGTCCAGCGCGTTCATGGCGTCGTTTAAAGGGATGGTGTAAAGTTTTTCTTTCATAGGTAAGGCTCCTTTCACGGATATCGGATTTTAGGCGTTTGCGAAACTCATTTATGGTTCATGAATTTGCACAAATAGCATAATCAACGCAGACACGCTTTCGCTCCGCTCCAAACGCAACGGTGCTAGGCTCGAAAAAACCTCGCCAAGCGCCGGCGTTTTCCAAGGGTCTGCTTATAATTATGCTATTTGTGCAATGAAAGCAGCGATTTGAAGAGTTTCGCAATTACCTTATAGACAAGTATAGCATCCCTGTAGGAAGAAAGAAAGGGAGTCGGGGAAAAGAAGGCGGCGGGAAGTCTGTGGAAGAGAGCAGGCAGGAGGAGTCAACAGAAATGAGCCGGTGGCGGCTCTTCGTATTGCGGAAGGCAGGGCCAAATGATATAATGTGCGCGTAGGTAAGGAAACGTGTCCGGACAAAGGGGTCCGGGCGGGACGATAGAGTAAAGTGAGGAAGACACGTTTATGCAGACAAAAATTCCGGTTGTAAACGAAGATCAGGAAGGCATCCTTTCGCAAGTGAAGTGTTTTGCGCTTGATATGGACGGCACCATTTATCTGGGAGAGAGATGGATTGAGGGCGCGGCAGCGTTTTTAGAGCGCATAGAAGCGTCTGGGAGAAGCTATGTCTTTGTAACCAACAATTCTTCTAAAAACGCGGCGGTCTATGTGGAGAAACTCAAGAGGATGGGATTGTCCGTTGGGGAGGAAAAAATCGTCACCTCGGGGCAGGCCACGATCTACTACTTGAAACGGCATTTTCCAGAAAAAAGGGTATTTCTTCTGGGAAATGAGCTTTTGCGGGAGGAATTTTTGCAGTCGGGGATTGCTTTGGAGGAAGACAGCCCGGATGTGGTAGTGACGGCTTTCGACACGTCGCTTGACTATCGGAAAATGTGTAAGGTCTGCGATTTCGTGCGCGCCGGACTGCCCTATCTGGCCACTCACCCGGACTATAACTGTCCCACGGAGGACGGTTTTATCCCAGACGCCGGGGCCATTCACGCGTTTATTAATGCATCGGCGTTCCGCTATCCGGACAGAGTGATCGGCAAGCCCAATGCAGATATCATCGAGTATTTGACTACAAGAGTCGATGAGGAGAGGAGCCGCATAGCCATGGTGGGTGACCGATTGTATACGGATATAGCGGCGGGCAGAAACCACGGACTACAGAGTGTGCTTGTTCTGAGCGGAGAGGCATCCTTGGAGGATGCGAAAAATGCGGAGATCAAACCGCATCTGATTTTTTCGTCGGTTCGGGAGATGATTCCGTTTCTGGTATAATGGGACGCGGTGGAGCTGTCGATATATAAGGGGCAAAATCCATGTTTCATGCGGTCAATTGGAAGCATATTGGATGTGACGGCAATTTTCTGATATCGTAAAGGCCGGGGGTTTTGCCATGATGAACAAGAAGGAGCCATTTTGACATGAATATACAGGCACAGATGTGTGGAATTATTCTGCTTGTGACGATGTTTCTGTTTTATAGGAGATATCAGTCGCTTAAGCTCGGTACCCAGATTATGTTTCAGGTGCTTTTGTTTGGTATGCTGATTTGTGTACTCTGTGATATGGTTTCCATCTGGGCGATCGTCAGGCTTTTGTCGGATCACAGAGGATGGGTGCTGGCGATCTGTAAGCTGTATCTGATATCGCTGGTGCTGGTAGGGCTTTTGGGATTTCTGTACGAATGCTCGGACGTATATGAAGGACGCAGAACCTTTTGGAAGATGGTGGCAGCCGGAAGCGGAATCTGGCTGGCGGAGAGCTTTGTGATCGCCTGTCTGCCGATCGGGATTTATAAGATGGGCCGGGTGGTGTACACGGCCGGGCCTGCAGTGCTGTCGACTTACGCCTTTGCAGGAGGATTTGTCATATTCAACATTATTTTTACGCTTGTCCACCGCAGGCAGGCCAATGCCAGAAGAAGTCAGGTGATTTTGTGCTGGATGGCGATATGGTTTGGGGCGGCGTTTGTGCAGTTTTTAAACAATGAAATGTTGCTGATGGGCTACGCGGGGGCGCTTGGCATTCTGGTAATCTTTTTCCGGCTGGAGAATCCGGAATATCTGACGGACCGGGTGACGGGCCTGTACAATCAGGACGGGCTGCTTCTTTACGCGAGAAAGCTCTACAATGACGAGAAGCCTTTTTCTCTCATGTCCATCTGGTGGAATCTGGGCACCAGCCAGGCGGATGAGGGTGCGAGGGAGCAGGCGGTGATGGCGGCTTTTGCAATGAGGCTGCCGAAACTTGACGCTACCAAAGTGTTTAAGATGGCCGACGACGAGGTATGGATGATCTTCGAGGACAGGGAGCATGTGGAAGACACCGTCGAGAAGGTCAGGCGTTTTGTGGAGTACGGCAGAAGGGAGCTGGGCGGCATGGCGCAGGCGGCGTTCACCTATATGCCGGATGCGTCCATGGTGGGCGACTATCAGGAGATGGTGCATCTGATGCAGTATGCCAGATGGAAAAGCAGCGACCACAGCGCAACCAATTTCAAAGAAGTGGACTTCGATTTTGTGGAGCAGATGCGGAAGGAAAAAAATATGGAGCAGATGCTGGACGAGGCCATGAAGGAGGATCGGATCGAAGTATTTTACCAGCCCATTTTTTCTACCAAGGCGAAAAAGTTTGTCAGTGCCGAGGCTTTGGTGCGGATGCGGGACCGGGAAGGCAATCTGGTGCCGCCGGGCGCGTTCATATCCGTGGCGGAGGCGAACGGCAAGATATTACAGCTTGGGGAGATCGTGTTTGAGAAAGTGTGCCGCTTTTTCACAAAGGAACGGTTGGAGCAGTATGGCCTGCATTATATAGAAATAAATTTGTCGGTTGTCCAGTGCGGCTATCCGGAACTGGCGGATGACTATATAGGGATTATGGAGAAGTATCAGATCAATCCCCAATATATCAATCTGGAGATTACGGAGTCCGCGTCCATGGCGGCGAAAAAGACGCTTTTGGAAAATATGCGCAGGCTGATGGAGTACGGGGTATATTTTTCGCTGGACGATTTCGGCACCGGGCAGTCTAATCTGAATTATATCGTGGACATGCCGGTTAACATCGTGAAGTTTGACCGGGAAATGAGTCAGGCATTCTTTCAGGATGAGAAGGCGAAGTACGTTATGAATGCGGCGATGCAGATGATCCACGGCATGAAACTCAAGATTGTATCGGAAGGCATCGAGACCGAAGAGCAGTATCTGGCCATGGAAGAGCTTTCGATCGACTATATTCAGGGGTATTATTTCTCAAAGCCTTTACCAGAGGCGGCGTTTCTTACATTTTTACAGAGCAGGCAGTGAGCCGGATTGCACGGCGGGCAGGTTGTTTATCACCTGCCCGCTTTACGCATATAAGCAGAGTCAGAATATATGTGCAAAATGTATAAATAGCCTGTATCATTTCTATATAAAATGGCAAAAATGGGTAATAATTGAAAATACCCTCTTGTCAAATTGACGGGAGGGTGATATAGTTAACCCAAGCAAACGGAAACGTTACCGGGGACGATACCGAAACCGTTACCGCAATCGTTTCCAAAACCGCAAACAATCATTAAATTACTGAAAGGGAGAGGGAAACAAAATGAAAAAGAAAATTGTCAGCACAATGCTTTGTGCAGCGATGATTACTACCATGTTAGCCGGATGCGGCGGTTCAGACAACGGCGGTGCTGCGGAAGCGCCCGCAGCGGACGATTCCGCGACAGAGGCTCCTGCGGCAGATGATTCTGCAGCAGCTCCGGCAGCGGGAGGCGGTTCGGTTTACTGGCTGAACTTCAAACCCGAGTCCGACGAAGTATTACAGGAAGTGGCAGCGGACTACACGGCTAAGACGGGTGTGGAGGTAAAGGTGGTTACCGCAGCTTCCGGTACCTATTCCACCACACTGTTATCCGAAATGGATAAATCCGCGCCTCCGACACTGTTTGTCATCGGTAATCAGGCAGGCGTAAAGGACTGGAAAGACTACGCGCTGGATCTGAACGGCACAGCGATTGCAAACGAGCTGAACACAGACGCTTACAACCTTTATGATGAGACAGGCAAGCTGGTTTCCATCGGTTACTGCTACGAGTGCTACGGCATCATCGTAAATCCTGACCTGATCGAGAAGGCAGGCCACACCATGGACGAGATCAAGAATTTTGACGGCTTAAAGGCGGTGGCAGAGGACATTCATGCACGCGCAGGCGAGCTTGGATTTGACGCTTTCTCCTCCTCCGATATGGATGACTCTTCTTCCTGGAGATTTACGGGACATATGGCTAACCTTGAGTACTACTACGAGCAGGAGGGAACGGCTTGGACAGAGTGCCCGCCTACCATCACCGGCAAGTATCTGGACAACTTCAAGAACCTGTATGACCTTTGCATCAACAACAGCCTGACAGATCCCAAGGAGCTGGCTACCGGCGGACATGACGCGGAGAACGAGTTCAAGACAGGTCAGGCGGCATTCTTCGTAAACGGTTCCTGGGAATATGAAGCGGTTAAGGCTGATGTGCCGAACGCTACGATGATCCCTTACTACTGCGGCGTTGCAGGTGAAGAGAAGGCTGGCTTAAACTGTGGTACAGAGAACTGCTGGGCAATCAACAGCAAGGCTTCCGCAGAGGATCAGCAGGCTACGATGGACTTCATGGTTTGGTGTGTAACCGATCCTGACGCTTCCCGCAAGCTGGTAGACACTTTCGGCGTTATGCCTTATAAGTCCGCAGCAGAGTCCACCAACGGATTCCTGTCCGCGGCTGACAAGTACACATCCGACGGATGCTATGTAATGAACTGGGCAACCAACTTCCAGCCTAACGTAGATTCTTACCGCGCGACTCTGGTAAGCGCTCTGAACCAGTACAACGCAGACCAGTCCGATGCAAACTGGGAGACCGTACGCATGGCGTTCGTGGACGGCTGGGCAGCAGAATACAATGCAGTGAACAACTAATATGAAATCGGCGAACAAGTAAAATCAATATGTAAACCATGCGGCGGGGCGGTCTTATCCGCCCCGCCTTTTCAAATGAGATCGTATCAGTTAGCAAAATATATTTGGGGGTGATACCATGAAAAGCAAGAAAATAACCGCCACGAATTCTCTTCAAAAGGCGACAAAACGTTGGGGATTCCTTTTTATGGGTCCTGTACTTATCGCATTCATCATTGGATTTATCTGGCCTTTCATCCAAGGTATCTGGCTGTCCATGTGCCAGTTCCGCCTGATCTCCGATGCAAAATTTATCGGCTTTGGCAACTATGTGAAGACATTTCAGGACGCTTCTTTCCGTCATGCATTCTGGTATACGGCAATGTTTGCAGTCGTATCGCTTGTCTTTATCAATGTGCTGGCGTTTATCGTGGCGTATATCCTGACGCTGGAGATCAAGGGAAGCAATCTGTTCCGTACCGTATTCTTCATGCCAAACCTGATCGGCGGTATCGTGCTGGGTTATATCTGGTCGATGATCTTCGACGGTATTCTCGGCCGCTATCAGACTTCGATTTTGCTGGAGAGCAAGTACGGTTTCTGGGGACTGATTATTCTGATGTGCTGGCAGCAGATCGGTTATATGATGATCATCTACGTCGCCGGGCTGCAGAATGTACCCGGAGATATTCTGGAGGCGGCCCGCATTGACGGTGCGACTTCCATGCAGACGCTCTTTAAAGTGACGATTCCAAACGTGATGAGTTCTTTTACCATCTGCATTTTCCTCTCCCTGACAAACGGCTTCAAGCTGTTTGACCAGAACTTGGCGCTGACCGGTGGACAGCCGTTTATCATCCAGCCGGGCGGATCGACCATCAAGACGACGGAAATGCTGGCGCTCAACATTTACAATACCTTCTACAGTTCCAACACGACTTCTCAGGGTGTGGCGCAGGCGAAGGCAGTGGTTTTCTTCATTCTGGTGGCGGGACTCGGCCTGCTTCAGTTGAGCTATACGCGTAAGAGGGAGGTGCAGCAGTAATGAAAAAGAATACAAAAACCATTCTTTCCGTGATATTGGCTATGGTCAGCATTATCTATGTACTTCCTGTGCTGGCGGTTGTGATCAACTCTTTTAAGCAGAATACATTTGTAAAAACAGATACCTTTGCGCTTCCCACCGGGGAAATGAGCGCCGGTTTTGACAACTTTATAAAGGGTATGACGTTTGGTAACTATCCCTTTGTGAAAAGTGTGCTGTACAGTGTCGAGATTACGCTGCTTTCCACATTTTTGATTCTGCTGTGCACTTCCATGGCGGCATGGTATATCGCGAGAGTCAACTCCCTGATCTGTAAGGTTGTTTACTTCCTGTGCGTATTCTCCATGGTGGTGCCCTTCCAGATGGTAATGTTCCCGCTCTCTAAGACGGCGGATAAGCTGCATCTGAACACACCGCTGTCGATCTCGATCGTCTATCTGGGATTTGGCGCCGGGCTTGCAATCTTCATGTTTGTAGGCTTTGTGAAAGCGATTCCGCTGGAGGTAGAAGAGGCAGCGTCCATCGACGGATGCGGCCCGGTACGAATCTTCTTCCAGGTGGTTGTGCCGATGTTAAAGCCGACCATGAT
>CARUOB010000024.1 GCA_949076555.1 uncultured Lachnospiraceae bacterium
CGGCGTAGATAGAACTGGCTTTAATAATACGCACCATAGTTCAGAGATCTTGTGCTTGTATATGTATTTTTTATCGTAAATTTATTATTATCTACATCTACCTTTGAGATAATTGTTGGCGACTCATACCCCGCTGTTCCTCCTTTTATTACAATAGGACTGCCACCGTTATATAGCCAAATATGATTCCTTTGGCTATCAAAACCAGCATATATTAAAAGTGGCTTGCTCTCCAAAGTTATGGTTGCTGTTCCACCACTGGCAATAGATTTACTGCCTGTTTTCCTTCTTGCCGTAGATAGCTGGGAACTAAAAGGGAATACTGTATCGGCACCTCCCGCAGTCTTGTACCCGGTTATCCTGCCGGTTTCATCATAAATAAACTGCGGATGGGAGTTTAAATTATTAATTAACTCCTTAACTGTCACCGCCCCTGCCACATTCTCCACGCTGGTATTTGCTAAAATTTCTTCTTTTGTTTTCAAGACCCTCGTCTTTGCCACCATTTTAGCCACGACTCCGTTCTTCCAAAGTCTGTTTAATTTGTTTGCCGATATCATTTTCATTATAAATCCCCTCCTATCCGTTGAATGTTCCAGCAATAATCTGGTCAATATCTGCATCTGTCGCTTCAGTCATTTCTACCCATACTCCATCACCCCTGAGAAAAGAATTTTGCTTCCCCTTCCCCGGTGCCGGAACCAATCCCTGTGTCCCGGCCGCTGCCGCAGACGCCCCTGTCATAGGACTGTACGTCGTATTAGTATCTGTAAATTTTGCCCCAGCCGGTACATCTGCATTAACTGTATGTCCATTCACGGTCGATGCGTTGCCGCCATTTGCAGGAAGCGATGTTGGAATTTCAGTTTTCCTTGCAAAAAGATTTTTTATTTTTTCTTCAAATCCTTCGGCAAACCGCTGTAAATGTGATGTGTGTATTACGCCCATTTGTTACCCCACCTTTCCGTCAAACGAATTGTTTATAATTCTGTCTACTTCTCTATTCGTACTGTCATCCGCTTCTTCTTGCTCATCAACATATGTGCCTGCTATGATCGCATCGATGTCCTCATTAGATATAACATCTTCACATTCTTCCTCATGGTCATCCACATATGATCCAGCGATGATTTCATCAATTACACTGTCAGTTGCAAGTTCAATCACAGCTACCCAATCCGGATCTTCCACATAGATTTCATCGATAATATCATCAATATCTTGATCCGTTGCCCAGCGGTACGCCACCAACGGCCTGATAACTGTCGCAATCTCATTGATCGCATCAACAAGACATCCTTTATTCTCCGTCAGCAGATCAGACAGATTTCCGATCTGTTTTTGCAGATCCTCTATTTTTTTATTAAGCTCCTCCTGAATCTCAGCCTTTAGCTTTTCCAGATCCTCCTTGAGCACTGCTGCACTGCTGCTTGTCTGCAATGATACACATGCTGCATCAGACACGGTAATGTAATACTCTTCGATGATCTCTACAGCCGCAAGTCCGTTATAACATGGAAAAAAATCCGGCTCCCTTGCCACTGAAAGAGAATAAAGTATCCCGTCCCCCTCTTCTCCCTGTTTTTTTGCATAGATACCAATTTCCGTCATCCTGTACCCTTCTGTCAGATTAACGTTTGATATCAGTGTTTTTAACAGAATACAGTTATCCGTTTCCTTTTCTATTCTGCTGAACTCAAACTGCTGCCTCGGCTCCTTAATCTGTTCAGCCTTCTGCAAGACCGGCCTCAGCAATTCCTGTTCATCGTAGACGCCGCTTCCGGTAACCAGCTTGGTAAATACCATCTGCTCTCCCGTAAGAAGATCCGCAGATAAAGCTAACCCCGCATCCGTCGTGACTGCTGCGTAAAACTCAGCCATACTTACTTATCCCTCCCTTATCCTTATTCTCTGTATATTCAATACCGCCGCGCCGTGATACACCTCCTTCTGTGTCTCATATTTATCATGCCAGACATCCGTTATAATGATATGCCCGCAGCTTTGAACTGCTGCCCCCACATAAAGTATCTGGTTGATTTTCCTTTTAAAAGCAATTGCTTCCAGATGTGATCTTGTATTTTTCACTTTCCACAAAGCCGCGAGGAAGTCTTCGATCTTTTCCTCCTCTATCCGCATGTCTGTTTCGAGAAGTATCCTGAACAGATACGGTGCCGCCTCATATTCAAACCACTCCTGCACCTGTGCGGAGTCACTTCTCCACACCAGATCAGTCAATTCCCGGACCGCCGACACGGTCCCAGCCCTGCAGTGCCAGAGCAGCGCCTTTTTTACTGCTTTTCTTTTTTCAGTAATTGGCAGGGATGTGTCATAATACTGCGCCCTGAACTCTACTGCCAGAAGGTCCACGATCTGCTCCGGCAGAATATCCACCCCCGCATATACTGTCACAGGGTCTATCTTTGTCAAAAGCATCCTCGCCGTCTCTCTTAGCGCGTGACTTATCGCCTGAATCTGTTCATCACCACGAAGCGCTTCCGGCATAAGGCTCATCGGCTCGCAATCCCGCAGATTAATCATCCTCTATTCCTCCGTATAAGACTTGTACCTCTCCCACCTGCAGAGCAATGCTCGCCTGCGCAATTGCCAAAAACTGCGGCTCCCTGATCTCCAAACGCTTCGCACCGGCCAGTAAAAGCATTTTTCTAAGCTGATCCGGATTGACATCTCTCCCGATCCTCTCCCTCTGCCACACGATATACTGCTGTACTGCTTCCTGTACCCTGTCATTGATTGCCGATGCCCTCGCTCTGTCACTCCGGTTTATGTAATATGTCAGATCAATTTCATATTCCTGTGTTTCCGGCGCTCTGACGACCACCCGATCTGTAAGCGGGCGTATTTCTTCACTTTTGAGATACTGCTCCAGTTCCGTCACCATCGTCTCTTCTGGCAGCTTTCCGTCCTGCAATATAAAGAAAATATCCACCTCTCCTGGAACATCTGATCCAACCATTACATCTGTAATTGCCGGATTGAATGTTCTTACCCAGTATCTGTAAGCATCGTCAGGGCCAGCAGTTGACCATGCTGCCGGTGCCAGAAATATCCGTTCTGCCAGATTTTCGTCTGACTCTAAATCCGCGCCCCCTTCAGAAACAGAAATGTTTTCAACCTTATCCACGTATGCGACCGGATCTACCAGCGTTTTTATTTCCCCAATCCCATAGCCATTTCCTTTCAGTCCGATTTCACGGCATTCCGCATTCACTTCCCCACAAAGCTGCCCTGCCGGAATCTCCAAAATATCAGTCGTTTTGAAATAAACCCCATCTGAAGCTGTCACCCTGATACCTCGTTTAATCAGTGTCGCGCCGGGACGTTTTGCGGATAAGGTAAACCTTAGTCTTATTTTCGCCGCCGCTCCCTGAGTTCTTACAATACCCTTTAAAGCTCCAATATTCTCCAAATAATCTCCGTAGCTGTATTTCAACAAAGCCATCTTTCCCGCCCGATCAGCATACCGGGCGATCTGATAAAGTAACAGGCAGTTCGTATAAGCCATAAGCCTGATCGGATCGGCCTCCTGTAAAACCAAGTCCCTTCCCGACAGTTCCCTGTACCTCTTCCGCATCTCTTCTATATAGAAGTCAGAAATGCTTTCAATAGACAGGTTGTCAATAAAATTGACTTCTGGATAGTCCAAAACTGTTTTCATTTCCATGCTTTATCACCCCTTTTTCAAATGGATTATGGGTATCAACTGCCCTTCCTGACTGGTTCCATACTCCACCGTCTCCACTTTTACACGCTTTTCATACTTCTGGGTCTTTTCTATCACCTCCAGCGCCAATAGATTTTTCGCTATCGGTACCGGCTCATCAAGGAACTCCTGCTTCAACCCAAAGTCCCGGTCAAGAGGCTGCTCCCCCTCTCTCACGGAGTACAGCGTCGTAAGACATCTCCTGATATCTTCCTCTTCCTGCGCCTCTACTCCATTGATTCTGATAACCGCTTCGCTTATATTGATCACTGGTATTCCTCCATGCTGACATTTACCGTCGCCCTTGCTATCTCTCCATGACTCATTACCACGTCAAATGCCTCTGATACCGACGAAATATAAAACTTATTCCTGCTCACCGGCCTTCCACCTATAACCAGATACTCCGCCTCCCCGTTTTCCACCGCCTCCTCAATTCTCTCCATAATCTCCCGCGGTCTGATTCCGAGTGTCACATCCAGCATGATCTTAAAACTGACACTCCTGTTACCCGGACCCGAAAACTCGGGACGGTCTTTTTGTCCGATTACGCTGTGTTTCGCGTATTTTCCCGATATCTTCTGTGTCATTCCGGAAAATGTTAAGATTTTGCGGTCAGATGTCTCGAAGATAATCTTACTGCCAAAGTTCCCTACCATCCCCATACTCACTCACCCAGCCTCTCTATAATCTCTGCAAGTGTAATACTGTTCTGCCCATCCGAAAACCTGAGTGTACCCCCTGATGATATGTCCACGCTGTTCTTCCCTGACAATCTGCTTGCTTCTCCCGTTATAGACATATCTGTACCGGCGTTGATCCCAACGGCCCCTTTCGCCTCCACCTCTATCCCCGTCCCAGTCTGCACCTTCAAATCTTCTACAAATTTCATCAGCGCTTTTAAGACAACCGCCTCGAGCTCATGTTCCTTCTGATCTATGGTCACATCTGTTTTGATCTTTGCCAATACCTTATCTTGTTCTCCTCCCGTTACTTCCATCTCAGACAGATCCATTTCCATTCTTTCCGTCTGCACAAAAATAGAGAGATTTGCCGCGATCTCCACCTCCGGCCCATCCAATACAGTCTCGTTTACCCCGTTTATATGTACATTTGCCGCCTTTACCAGATATTCCCCTGTCTTATCGCTATACCTTACATATGCTGCGTCCTTTTTCCTTGACAAGTCCTTCCTGTAAAGATCCCGCCCGCCTTCCGCAGGAATATTTTTCTTATTCCAAACCGTTCCAAGCAGAACCGCCCGGCTGCTCCCATTTGACAGATGTGCTACAATCACGTCCTGCCCTGGCTCCGGCATGCGGTATTCGTCATTAAAGTTCGCCGTTGCCAGATTCATCGTCACTGAGTCGTCCTTGTCCCGGTATGTAACTCTTACCATTCCAGCCTCATAATCCACCGATGATACTTTTCCTATCCTGATCTCACTATCAGCCATTCTCCACACTTCCTCTCGTCCCCGGTATCTTTAAAGTGGTACCGGGAAATAACCAGTGTCCGTTGCTGGAATCTCTTTTTCCGCGCCTTTTCGCCGCCTCCTCTAGCACCTCTTTGTTAAGATCATAAATCTCTGCATATCTGGCCGGAGAACCCAATGTCTGCGAAGCAATCTTCCAGAGAGTGTCCCCCTTTACTACCATGTACTCCCCACCTCCTGTTTCCGTCTCCTCCGGCATTTCGTCTATCAGCACAGTCGCATTGTCCATCCTGTATCCCACCTTATGTGCTTCAATCGTCTGGCGCGATGCACCGCTTCCGCTTATTTTTGTCACTACTTTGTCCAGATAATAAATGCCATCCGGTACGCCGAATCCGGAAATACTGATACATCTGCTCGCAGTCAGCTCCCTTTTTGCCTTGACTGTGCCTGAGAATGTCGTGTCTTTCTTGTTTGCGTTATTAAGTGCCGCTATCGCCTTTTTCTGCGCATCCGCGGTGCTGTCAGCCTCCTCGTTGATCTCCTTGATCCTGTCACCGCCACCTACCGTAACCATATGATCCTCCCCGGTTCCCGGATCACAATAAGCGATCTTTGCCCCCGTATAAGTCCCTTCCAGCGTGGATTTATACTGATATCCTGCGGCAAAATCCTCGTACTTTAACTCTGTAACGGCCTTTGCTGACTCATATGCCGCCTCATCAAAAATGACGATCTTTTCAGCAAATACCTTCATTGCAAGCCCATACTTTTCGCAAACTGCATACAGAAATTTACAGTCTGTCTGCCTGTCCTGCTCCATTGACTTAATTGGAATCTCTTCCGCCTCATAATACAGAGATATCCCTGCCCTTGACGCAATCTCCGCCGCAATCTCTTTCACCGTGATCTCTTCCCAGTTTTTAGTCCGTTCCTCCTCGTTAAAAGCCGTAGATCTCGGAATTGACACAGCACCGATTGTGCAGGCGGGCGGCGGGCCGGACATGGAAATATCGTCCACCTCAAAGGAACCGCAGTAAATGCCCCAGCTATCGCCTTCCCAATCCCAGTCCTGAAATGCCACAGACGCACTTATGTGGTCGCCCTTCTTCGGAGCCCAGCTTCCCATCCACTTTCTTTCCCGATCCTGCAAGGACAAAGAAAGAGCGTCAGATTCTCCTGACGCCACATCCGTATAGGTGAGCATCTTGACACTTCCTGCCACCTCATCCGTAATGTTCACATGTTCATAATTAACGCTGACTGCTGCCCGTCTTGCCCTGCTCATCCCTGTCGTCTCCATAGTGGAATATCTGTCTCATCCGCAGGCAGATCAGGCGTTTTTACAAGCGTACCCGCAGAAAAGACTGTAATATCAAGAAGCGGCAGGTTATTCTGCATCAGATATCCCGTGTACTTTTCGCTGCCATACACCGCCTTTGCCACTTCATCCCAGCACTCTCCCTGTTTTGTCTTATACATCTTCCATCAACCTCTTATCATGTAAAACTGACTCGCCTGTTATTTCCCAAATACCGCTGCATCAATCTGGCAAACTTCTCATCTTCGTCTTCCAAGATCTCCTCCAGTTCATCCCTCGGCGGCGCACTCCCGTAAAACTGCATCGTCCGGCTGTTATCCACGTTGATCACGGTCTCTCCCGATCCGGCGTATGCCGCCTCTTCTATAGATGCCGTCAACGGCTCTACACCGCCCGACAGTCCATCCATTCCCAGAAGCTCCCCTGTTTTGACCCATAAGTCAATCGCATTCCGGGAGCCGTCCAGCGGAATCGCCGCCTCCGGCCCGTCTTCCGCGAACCATGCTACATGCGGCACCGTGAAGATTCCGCCGTCTGCATGCCCCGGCATACCCGTGCCTGGGCTTGCTGCATATCCTGCTGTCGTTATGCTCGGCGATTTCGCACTTAAACCCAACGCCTCCATTCCCTGTGTGATACCCACATTACAGGCTTCCAGCACTGCGTTTCGTACGGCATCCCTGTTTTCCCTGATGCCGGACGCAATCTGCTCCGGAATGCCTACGCCCTGCTCCTGTAAATCCTCCAGCACGGCTCGATACTCTGGGTTATTTCTTGCCTCTTCCCCCATTAGCGCATATATCGCATTCTGGTCTCCGACCAGCGCGCCGATCTCCGCCGAATCAAGCATTCCCTGTCTGATTGACTCCGGCACTGCCTTCCCTGCCTCCTGATACTGCCTGAGATTCTCCTGCTGCTGTTCAAACTGTGGCTGCATCTCTTCCCACAAATCTGATACTGCCGCCTTAGTGGATTTATCCAGACCCAAATGCATATACTGATAAAACAAGTCTGCCTCCAAATTTAATACAGCATTCCCAGTTGCTTCGATATTGTCAAGAGAAATCCCCATCTGTTCTCTAATCTTTTCTCTAATGTCAATCCCGCCGATCTCATCCGCATACTGCTCTCTAATCACCTGCGTCTGAAAATCAGATGCCTTGGCCTGTAGTTCTCCGGTCTGTTCCAGATAGTTGTCTTGAAACACGTCCATCATCCTGTCATATTCCGTCTGGTCGATGTCTCCCTCCTGAAACATGACCCTTGCATTTGATGCCGCCATGACATAGGCCTTCCTATATTCCTCACTTGCCGCTGCCGTCTGCTCCCCTAACTCGGCCTGCAAATTCATAAAGCTGTCCGCATCAAGGGCGCCACCGTTCAGATAGTCCGTTTTCAACAGCTCCAGATTTGCATCATACTCTGCTCCTGTCAATGCATTTTGAATCTCCGCCATCTGGCTCTGAATCTGCGTAATCTTTTCCACCTCGTCAATATCCAGAAGGCCGTCGTTAAACGCTTCCGTGATCAGATTGTTCAAGTCCGTACCCAACTGCTGCAGTTCATTCTGCTTAAAAGCATAGAACTGATTGACCTTGTCTACTATGTTACTGCCCTCCAGATCATCATCCGTCAGCACACCCACGGCAATATTCACCGCATACTGCTTCTGAGTCAGATACTCCTGTGTCGATGCGATATAACTTTCTATCTGGCTTCTGTATTCCTCCTGCTCTGCCTCCCCCAGTTCCATACCCATGGATATTTTCCAGTTCATCTTATTCAGTGCAGCTGTCGTATCTTTTATGGAGTCTGCGATCCCCTCCGCCTCGTCCATTGCCAGAACAGACTCGCGGATCATATCCAGATCCTCACTCTGCACGATGTGCGCTGCTATCTCCTGCAGATCAGAAAGGGACAGAGCGATATCCCCGAAATGCGCATCCAGATTTGCTCTTTTTGCATCATCTGCTGCTTTTTTTACCGCCGTACCGATGCCGGTGATCACTCCCGCCACAGCTCCAAATCCCATAATGGTCATTCCAACCGGATTAAGCGCCCCAAGAGCACCTGCCAGCGCAGATACCCCGGAGGCTACCTTGTAAGCAGTGAGCGCTGATCCGATCCCCGCGATTGCTCCGGTGATTACCCCGGGATTATCTACAAGCCACCCTCCTACTGCCAAAAAAGGCTCTGCAAAGTCACCTATCGCTTCACCGGCTTTCTTCGTCTTTCTCACCATTGTAGGCATTTGCTTTGTAATCGAATCTATCGCCTCGCCAATTACATCTTCGTTTCCTGCCATACTGTCAATAAACTCATTGACCAATCCGATCCCTTCTGTCAATCCCGGCCGCAGATCGTCATACACACTGATTCCCAGATCCGTAATTTTATTCTTTGTCATTTGCGTCTGGCTTTCCAACGTCTTATACCGCTGTTCTGCCTCCTTGGTCAATGCCGTGTTCTCCTCCCACGCATTAGACGCCATTTCCAACGCATTATCAAACATACCGCTTGCATTAGAGGCCCTAAGAAGGGTATCTCGCAGTCTTACCTCTGATAACCCCATCTCATCCAGAACCGCGATCGCACTTTTCCCATTTCTTTCCGTGTCTCCAAGCCCGGATAAAAAGGCGTGTATTGCCGTGGTCACGTCCTCCCCAAATGCCTGTTTAAACTCTTCTCCTGTCATTCCCGCTACTTTGGCATAGCTTTTCAGACCCTCTCCTGTCTCCACCGCCATCTGTAACTTCGCTAACATCTTTGAGAATGCCGTGCCACCTGCTTCCGCTTCAATACCTACTGATGACAATGCCGCTGAATAAGCCATAATATCTGCCTCAGACAGATTCACCTGTTCTCCTGCTGCCGCAATTCTCATGCCCATCGACATGATGTCCGCCTCGGTTGTGGCCATGTTGTTGCCAAGCTCTACCACCGTACTTCCCAGATTCCCGAATTTATCCTGAGACATACCCACAATGTTGGCAAACTGGGCAAACTCTGTCGCTGCCTCTTCACTCGTCAGATTTGTGGCTACGTCCATATTGGCCATTGTCCCTGTAAAATCGATGATATTCTCATTGTGGATGCCAAGCTGGCCGCCCGATTCCGCAATCACAGACAGCTCTGCCGCCGTCATCGGAATATCCTCTTTTGCCATCCTCCTAAGGTCTGCACGCATCTGTGCCAGTTCTTCACTTGTTGCATTTACTGTCTTTTTCACTCCGGCAAAAGCAGACTCGAACTCTGACCCCATATGAATAGACCCGATCAGACCAGCCGATATTCCGGCTCCCGCCGTGCCTGCCATAAATACCAGACTTTTGAAAGAGGCCTCCGCCACCCTCTCCAAACCTGAGAAGACAGGCTCGGCATCCTTCAATCCCTTTCCTATCCTGCTGCCGATGGAACCGTAGCCTGTCTCTGCCGCTGTCTCTGCCGCTGTCGCTGTCATTGCCGCCTGCTTTGCAATATTCTGTAGCTCTTTCTTTGTCAGTTTTGTACTCTCGTAAAAAGATTTTTCAACCTCTCCCGCGATTTTTATCGCCAGTTCGTACTCTTTGTTCTTTGACAATCCGGCTTACCTCCTTTGCGACTTCCATCAATTCATCTATCGGCAATGTCATGAAATATTCCATACTGCCGTATCCTGCGGCGGATATCTGCAAACAGAGCCGCCGCATCCCCGGCATATCTTCCGGCTTTATTCCTTCCCGAATAAAAAACTTGTCACCCGTCCTTTTACAGCCATCGCCGCATACGGCGGCAGCTGGTCAAAAAACTCAAGCGGAAGCCCCGTGGCAAGGTTTGCCATGTTCAGGGCGTATTCAAGGGTAAGTTCCTGCGCGGCATCCACGTTCCCGCTGCGGGACATCCTCCTGTTGATCGCCACCATATCCGCCGCCTTAATATCGTGCAGCCCGTTCAGATCGATTTTGTCATAGGTCTCACCTTCAAACCTGATCTGTGTTTTTAACGGAATAACCCAGAAGTTTTCCACTTCGCCGCTCACGACCGCCTTCTCCTGTACCACTTCCATATCCGTCTGTTTTTTTTCCATCTTGTCCATATTCTCTACCCTTCCTTTCCCTAGCACTGCTTCATGATATCTTTAAGCAGATCTTTCCCGGCTACCTTGTATACACTGTTGAGCTTATCCAGTTCCAGCATCGTCATGCCATCAATCTCTGCAAGCAGATAGGTCAGCTCCAGTGTGATCGAGGCATTCATCAGATCGCCGATCTTCACTGTCCCAAATTTGGCCGCCGTCGGATGCCCCCTGAAAACGAAACGCATCGCGGATGTGCTGATCGTCCCGCCTGTCTCACGGTTCCGCTGCTGCACGGACGACCGCAATACGATCTTGGACTGTTCGCCCGTATTGAGCATGTTAAAGTAATCCCTGTCAATCATCCTGAATGGTATTTCCTGCGACATGCTCTGGAACATACCCACAACAGATGTGTTGTATTCCCCCAGTATCCCCGCACCGGATACCGTCGCCGTCATGGCCTGCAGCTCTGCAATGCTGATCTCCGCCGTTGTTCCCATGATCCGGTTTGCATCGTTGTACACCCTGAAATTGTTGATTACCTCCGGAAAAACAATTCCGCTGTTGTTTGTCTCAATCATTACGCTGCGCCTCCTGTCGCCGATAAGCTGTCTTTCAGAAGCTCCGGATCAAATTTAAGGATAAACACGATATCTTCCGCCGGTGTGAAAGCCGCCATATAAATGTGAAATATCACCTGCCCCGCCAACACATTTTCTACACTGTTTTCATCCTCTTTATATTCGATCCTGCCACCTGCCAGCTTCCCCGCCGATATGTAACTGTTTAAGCGGATATTCTCCGAATCAACAATACTCTCAATTAGCCGGAAGTTGGCGGGGCTGTCTACATTCTCGCTGTATGTCGTAATCAGACTGTTAGCCATCCATGAGAACATCCTCCTGCAGGCAATCCATCTGTCTTTAATATCTGTCCCTGCCGGATAGACAGATGTGTTGTTTCCCCACGCCTTCCAGTTTCCCTCACTGATCAGAGTCACCACACCGGCCCCGTTCAAGGTGTTGGCCTGCTCCCGGTCCATGAAAACCTCCGTCCCGTCGGCAAGCACCGCTTTATCTACCGTCAGCAGCTTATTGGAAAGATAAAGGCTGGGAACATTGTCGTTAGCTGCATCCGTATATGCTGCCATTGCCCCGAATATGGCGGAATAATACATTCTCTTTCCGCCGGATTCCACCATAGGCCACAGAACAATACCCTGTGCATCCTGGTATCCTGTCTCTTCCTTTACCTGCTGGACGTCTGTATACAGTTTCGTTTCCGCAGAAGGCAGATCCAGCAGACACTCCGCCTTAAAGACACCGTTGATATGGCTGCACTTTGCCAGCATCACCGCCCCGACCTCCTGGATATGGCTCCATCCGGGAGCCAGCAGGAATGCCGGTACCATTCCTGTCCGGGGATAAACCTGACGGACTGCCTCAAATCCACTCTCTTTCCCTGTTTTGACATCATAACCGCCAATGATATCTTCCTGTGTTACCTTGGAAGGATCAATGCTGGCCGACTCTACCGTTACACCCGTCAATGTCTCTGCACGTTCAGACAGCATTGTGATCACCAGACAGCCTTCCACATTAAATGACAGGATATAATCCGTATCCTTTTCCAGTACATCCTCACCCGTTTTTACTTTTACGCTGTCCAGCAAAACTCCCGTCAGATCGTCCACAACAGCTTGACTGTTTACCACGCCGTACTCCTTTGCCTCATTGTTCTTTCTGTGCTTCCCCGGATCAAGCACATTGATGAACACAACCGGCTTTACCGCATATGCCACAAAGTTAGCATATATGGACTGACATAGCGTAAAGTTCTCAAAATCATTACAGAACCCAAGTTTTTTCTCTGCATCTTCCAGACTTGTGCACACTACAGGCACATTCACCACTGCCGCCGGGTTCTCCGCCAGATTAACCGGCGCCGTCCCCACTACGACCTGTAGCCCCGAACTGTTTACGGGTACAGATGTGTCGGTTCCTTCCTCCATCACGCGTACCCCATGGTTATATTTCCCACTCATGCTTCTGCTCCTTTCCTGGCATATGCCAATACTTTCCCGTAGCACAGGCTCTCCGCAGACTGCGGGTCAGTCAGCGCCCTCCTGACCCTCGCTGTATCCTCCGTCCCCACCAGCAGCCGCTTCACTGCAGGCAGCTCCTTTTTAAATTTCTGTAGCTGCGGCGTAAGACCGTTCCTGTAAACCGTGCCCGTCGTCGCCACTCCTACGATTGTCGGCCCCAGCCAGATTACGGCTTTCCCTTTCCACTCAATCGACTTCTTTGCCTCTTTCTCCTCCTGTTGCGACGTCGCAACATTCCTTCTCTCAGACATAATCGTCCTCCTTTTCCGCAAAAAATGTTTCCCACTTCATTGTCATCCCGCCAACGAAATACGGGTACCTGTCCTCATCATCCAGAATCCACTTAATTCCATCCTCCTGATCCAGCATATGCTTATCTTTCAAAACAGGGTTTCTGATAAACCGTTCCGCGATTCTGTGGATGATATTTAATAATTCCTGCTGTCCCTGGTTCCGCTCATCGTCGTTGAACACAGCGATGATGAGCATGATGGACACCGCCTGTCCTCCACAAAAGATTCCTCCCGACTCCGCTTTTACGATACAGAATGGGTATGGGTCGTCTGCCTCTTCCTCCTCGGGCATGATGGCCCCTTTTCTGATTTCCTGCCGCCGTTTCGGAATGTCCTGGCAGTAAGTCCGCATCGGCACGATCTCTCTTTGTGGATTTTTAAACCTCATGCTGGCAAGTATTTGCTCGATCTCCTCCGCAAGATCCCTCTGTAACTGAAAAATCGTCATTTTAGTTCTCCCATCACGGCGTTCATATGTTTGAGCAGGCGAAATGTAAGTTCCTCTTGCAATTCAGTGTACATACCTTCCCTTTCATAGACCATCTCTGCCGCCTTTGCCTTGGACAATGACATAATTTCTTTAATCGCCTCACGGCCTTTGGTATTTCTTCCCGGCATATGTTTTTTCATGTACTTCCCTGGAACCCTCTGGAAAACGCCCTCATGCCCGCTTTTCATTGTTGCCATAAACGCTTTGTATGCGCTCTGTCCATACTGTAGTTCCAATTCCTGCATCATGCCTGCTCTCAGGATTTTTAGCTTGGCTCCTGTTCTTTTACTGTTTTTTCTGCGTTGATAATATTTTCCAACACTCAAAGTTTCTCCCCTTACAGTAAGTGTTGCGCCAAAATTTCTGGCTGTGCTGTTCTTCTTTTTGATATCTCCCTTTTTGAACCCTTTGAGCGTATAGGCGTCGTGAACTTCTTCATAAATTCTGTTTTTGGCAGATCCCGCGGCTTCATTTACTGCCTTCTTTAAGACATCCCGCATTCTGTCCTTTTTCCCTAATTCCGTGAGCCGTTTTTCAATCGCATTGATTGCCGCCGGGTATGGTTCTATCCTGATTATCATGACCGCTGCGCCTCCAAACTGATCGAATAGATCCCGTCCTCGTTATCCGCCTCTGTGATCTCGTACTTTTTCCCGTCCAGATTCAGTAGTCTCCCCGGCGACGGTAATGGCCCAAAGTCCTCCGCCGCCACATAAAAGAGGAGCTGTTTTTTATGCAGCTCCACATCCATGCTTCGGCGTATTCTCTTTTCCCGCTCCGTCAGCTCATTTTCGTCTATGATGATCAGAACCGTTTCGCCGTTGATCTCATGCTCCTCTCCAAATTCCGCAAAGTTAAGAAATACGCTCTTAATATCATCCTTTAGGACATCCTTAAAAGACCTCACGCATTGATCTTCACCCATACGCTCCCACTTTCTGTCGGTGACGCTGCTGCCACATAACCGGCCGGTGTATTATCCGTCTTCGTCGTTGTGATGCCATCCGCCGCCAGATAGACCACGGTGCCAACGGTCATCGCGGTCTTATCTTTTTTAGTAAATTCAAACACCCCCGACACATGTACAGCCCCCAACGCCTCTGGTTCAATATCCGTCCCCGCAATGCCGATCCTGCCGCCCATCACCAGAACGTCTCCTGCCGCGATCTTTTCTGCTGTCTTATTCACATAATCAAGGGATTCCCCCTTATGACAATAGTTTGCTTTCATTCTGCACCTCCTTATGCCAGTTCAACGGACATATTCACCGCCACACCCGGATTCTTGATCGCACCCCGGAAATCCATCACATTTACGGACCAGTCGAGATAGATGTCCCACACAAATCCGAGCGTTCCCGGCACCTCTGACCTTCTGATATTCGGTACGTCCTGCCCGTTCAGATAGTCCACCTCCACGAAGTCCGTGTCTTCCTTTGCGCCGACCAACCACCATGGCATCACGTTCCCAAATCCTCCGCACAAAGCATTGATTGTAGGATCTTCTATCACCTCAATACTTTCCCGGTACTGGTACAGCGGATTGACCGCCTGCGTGTTATCCGCCGTATGAATCGTCGGACTGTAAAACATGGTGTACATGTCAAACTTGTACCCGCTGGGTACAATCAGTGCCGCCGGACGGATCAGACACACCTGATCAAACTCGTCTTTCTGATTCGTAAGCGCCATGATCATGCCCTGTACGGCTTCCCTCGTGATGCCCGTTCCTTTTGCCAGCAGATTTTTATGTTCCTTTCCAAACAGCTTATGGCCGTCGTAAATCACATCGTTTCCGATCAACTTTTGATAGCACTGTTTGTTCTGGGTCTTACGGGCAGATGCGGCGTACTTGGCCGGCATCCGTGTGATCAGCCCCACATCGTCATTGATAAACGCCTGTCTGGACAAGGTAAACTGTTTGCCGTAAGTTTTCAGCTTGCGCGTCGGTCTCTTTGCGTCCTTCCACACATCATGTTTCAACTCACCGCTTTCCGGAACCTCCAGCAGCTCTCCAGCCGGTCCGGACAGATAATTATTGTCATGTGTCTTGAAATCATTCAATATCCCTCGCTTCGTCCACCGATCGAACGTAACCGGCGCCGTCTTGTGTCCCTCTACATAGGCCTTGTTGATGGCATTATCCATGATAGCCGGGAAAGCCGCAGTCGGATTAAAAAACTGCCTTTGCACCAGCGTATACAGTTCATCGGCGCTTTTTCTCCGTACACCTGTCTCTCCCTCCGCTTCCAAACATTCTACCGCCAGATCCTTCATGGATATCCCCAGCATGTCTCTTGCACCGGGCGCGCAATTCTGCATCTGTACACCCCCGCGCATAACAAGCGCATCCGCAGCGGCGGCTCTGAACTTGTCCTGCTCGTCAGTCTCCACAACGACACGACCACCAATGGGCGCCCCGTTCTTCCTCATCTGAGCAATTACCGCCGCGCGCACATCTTCCACAGACCTGCCTTCCTCAATAAATCCCTGCATCTGATCCTCCAAACCGAACTCCCGGCACAGCGACGTGATCTCCGACACCCGCTGTCTCTCCAGTTGCCGGATCTGATCCTCGTTCAGTCCCCGTTCTGCCCCGTCGACATTCGGAAGGCTTTTTCCCTCCGTTTTTCCTTTCGGCGGCAGATTCATCCTTCCCGGATTTTTCTCCGCTTCCCGCTCCTCTGCATCGATCTGAGCTGTCAACTCTTCAATCTCCCGCTGAAGCGTTTCAAATTCCTGTTTTTCCTGATCACTGCATTCTCTGTGCTGCGATTTCGCCGCATCCAGAATCGCCTGCTGCCGCGCGATTTTTTGCTGTCTTTCTACTTTCTTTCCCATTTCTTTCTCATTTCCTCCTATCATGTTTTTATTGACACTGAGCTGCCTCTCAAACTGCATGAGTGTCTGCTCACCTCTGTCCCTTCCCCTTCCGACTCCAACTGTCGGGTCTGCCGGTACACTGACGATAGAAATTTCGTATGCCTCCCATCTTTTCGCAATGCTTACCGCTCCATCAAATCTTCCATCGGAAGACTTTTTATTTGCCGCCACATCCTCCCATACAGACACACTATATCCTACTGATACGCCCTTCAGCGTCCCGGATTTCATTTTCTGATAGATCTTTTCAGACTCTTCGTCTGAATCAATCTCTATTTCTGCCATTCCCCGGCCATTCTCAATCCAGGCCTTCAGCACTTTTCCTATCACCGCATCTCTTTTATGATTAAAAAGAACACAACCAATCTCATTGATACGGCTTAAATCAGCACACCCATCCGAATGGTCTAGAATCTCAACACCCCACCATCGTTCATAAGGTTCCTCGCTGGAAAAGGAAAGTATAAACTTCCTCTCATTGCCCTCTCCATCCACTGCCCGTATGGATGCTGAGACAACCTCTCTTCGTTCCTTCATCCATTCCGGGGCTGATCTCTCACTCTTGCTTGTATAACGCTTCATTCCCAAACAATACACCTCCCATATTGAATCCTTTGCCTTCCGCATATTCCAGAACCTCTAAAATATCGTCCATCTGCTCCTTCCAGTCCCTTCCATTTTCAGCGGATATCTCCTTAAATGTTTTCTGCCCCGTTGCAATAGCGATTTTATTCGCCGTAGCCTCCTTGGCCGGATCGATCCATTTCTTAGGCGCTTCCGTCCATTTGTGTGCAAGATATCTGTCTTTATTCGACCAGAAGTCTTTCACATTTACGATCCCGGCAAGTACACAGGAAATCACGAACGTCTCATAAATTTCATCCATAGCCTCAAGCAGCAGTTCTTTCTCTTCTGCATATGTCAGCCCGTCCTCGATCATACCCTGTCTTGCTGACGAATAATTTGTCTGTGACATATCCCTGCTCGTCGCTTCATAGGACAATCCCTGCCCGGCTCCTATCATGTGCTGCATCAGCTTGATATATGTGGCGGCATCCGTGGCCTGTCCGTTTGGACTTACCACTTCAATCCCGTCTCCCGGCGCCAGTTCCCTGATCATACCCGGTACAATGCTCTTTCCCTCATACGAAGTCTTTCCATTTACCGTCACTCGTCCTCCTCTTCCCGGCGTATTGCTTGGGTCCATTTTTTTAATAAAAACAGCCAGACACGCCGCAATACGCTCTTTTACTGACACTGCCGTCATAAATTCGTTCGTATCGCGAATCCTTGTCACCGTCTGGCTGAGATCTGACATTTCCCTGATCTGTGACGGCCTTCTTTTTGTAAAATAAAAGATCACATCCTTTGCCTCCACATAAATCGGATTCAAGATCTGTGATCCCTCAATATCATACTGCCTGAACCAGTAACCGATCGGTCGGTTCCATTTATTATACTCAATGCCACCCGCCACTTTATTGCCCGCGGTCTTGGGCATTATCTGCGACGCGTCAAGTTCATCCACCTCCAACAGTTGTATCTGGAATGGGACAAATCCCTGATCTGTATACCTTTTCAGAATAAATATCCCCCCATCAACCTTCTTTCGCTGCACGCACATCCGCATGATCTGGTTGAAAGACTGTGTTCCCGTTACATCACAGTTCTGTTTCTTGCACCACCGTTTCCACGCAGACGATAGGATTTTGTCGATTTCTTCCTCTTCTGTCCTTGGTGTAAGGGCATACCCGCTTCCAAAGACATTCCTTTTAAACGCACTGATCACGGAATTTAGCATATCCGAATTTCGTTCAAGATCCCGCGCCCTTGCTCTCACTGTCTCCCGGCTGTATCGATCTGTGATCTCCGCAGACTGATTCGTGACCCGCCAGTTGGCACTCCCATTTCCATAACCCGCCGCATCATAATTCTGTACTGCATCCCCGTAAGCTCTCCATGCCGACCGTTTTGCCCCCCATTGCGGCGAAAAAAAAGAAATCACACTATCAAGTACATTCATCTTTATCTCCCTTCAAATACACCCAGATAGGTATTGTCCATCAGCCCTGCGTCCTGATTTGCCAGTTGCGCCTGTAGATCCCTCTGCATGGCAAGCAACGTATTCAGATCCGCGCGGGTCAGGCTTCTTGAACCGATTTTATAAGCCTGACCACCCACAAGGATGTTGCTGATCGCCTGATTTACTTCAAGCAGCTTCTTTTCTACTGTCATATCGTTTCCCATAAATCTCTACCCTTCAATCCAGTGTTCATTTGCCTTGATCCAATTTTCTTCCGGGCTGTTCTCTTCCATAGACGGCTTCTGTTTCACCGCCACTCTTTCCTTTTCATCCATCTCCTCTAAATGCAGGGATCTGACACCTAGAATGTCCGCAGCCGCATAGGCGTAAACTTCCGCATCCAGATAATGGTTTGCCGCATGGGTTCTCTTTGGCGTCCAGGTAAGCCTTTTTTTCCCATTTCCCATACGGACATTTACTTTGTGTTCCGCTGTTACCTGTTCCGCATACTCCAGATCACAGTCCTTATGTACCATCCACGAGCCTTCCCCGTTTTTACGCTGCATCCTCGCTGCGATCATATCCTTATACTTGCCGCCATCCACCAAAACCAACTGCATCCCATAAGCCTTACTATTCGCCTTATTTACCGTTGACATTCTGTAGTGGGATTGCATCGGATTTGATGCTCCCTTACATGGAAGCGCCCAGTCTGAATTATCCATGCAGAAATCATAAACATCGTCTGTCTGATCACCGGAATCCACCAGAGCCATATTAACAATCAGCTCCGTACCGTCAGGCATCTTATATTTCAGATTCATGTACCGTTCCACTTCCCTAAAGGAAAATGCCTGTCCATGTATCACGTTCTGGCTTGTAGAAAAATTTCCCCATGCCCGTATTGTCCAGTAGAGACAGGTTTCCTGTACATCTACCCCTCCCGTCAGCAGCTTTGTCCATTCAGGGATGATGCCCTCTTCCAATTCCGTTTGCCGCTCCAACACCAGATCGGCGTTAGTCTTGAGCTTCGTGTCCTCCCACGGTTCTGCCAGCCAACTGTTGACAAAGTTCTGGAAATCTTCGGGATCGTCTTTGGTCTTTAAATACTCCTCCGCTGCTGCCTCCCATGAAACAAAGACACTGTAAAGCGAATTGATCCAGAATCCGACCGTTTTTGGCTTACCTTTCCCCCTTTTCTGTACCGCCCTCCATTCTCCTTTCAACAACATCCCCGGTTTGTCTGCATTAGTAATTACGCAGCCACACTCCTGACAGACATATACAGCGCTTTGCGCTCTTTCATAAGGACTCAGCTTTTTTTCTTCATCCTTATCGAATATTATCTGCTTAAATTTCAGCTCTATCATTTCCCCGCAATGTGGACACGGTATAAAATAGTGCCGCACCTCATCCGCATTCTCATGAAGCCGCCAGATGTAATTGGTCTTTAATGTCGGTGTCGAGCATGCGTACAATTTACTCTGTGAGCTGTATGTTTTTAATCTTTCCTTTGCCAAGTCATAAGGCGATGCCTCCTTCTGACTTGCTCCCCCCATCTTGTCGATCTCATCAAAGAAAAGATATTTAATCGCCACAGATGCCAGCTTTGCCGGCGATTCCGCGCCGCGCAGATAAACGGACATCCTCTTAAACTTTAGTAATAACTGCTTTGACTTCGTCTCTAAAAAGTTTTTCTTAATCTCCGGAATCAGTCTGAATGCAGGTTTCAGTTTCCCATTTGATATATCTTTTGCCAAATCATCACTTGGATATACGATCATGGTAGGCGCTGGCTGTAACATCAATATATAGCAAAGAATATTTGTCATCGCCTCTGTGCCGCCTATCTGTGTTGATTTACAAAAGTAAATCTCCCTTACATGCGGATCTAAGTATGTATCCATGATTCCCACGAGGTAAGGCGTAATACTATTCGACCACCGCCCTGATATATTGCTCGCTTCGTCCAATACCCTGTATTTTTCCGCCCACTCCGAAATAAGCATTTGCTCCGGCGGCACTAACGTCTGTTTGATGACTCTCTGAAAGAGCTTTTTGGTCTTTAACCGTGATCTTGATCTCTGGCTCACTCTGTCTCCTCCTCGTCCTCTAGCTCTTCCTCCTCATCCTCATAATCCTGTATCACAATTCCATCTATTTCGTCCGGATCATACTCCGACAGTTCCTCCAACGCGGCCAGCATCTCTCTTTGTATAGTCTCTGTCAGCCTAGTCAGATCAGTTTCCCCCACTGCCTTCATTGCCACCCGCGGGGAAACCGCCAGCAAACGATTACGAAATTTCAGGAGCATATCAGACAGAAAACCTTCCACATCTGCTGCCTCGTGGAGTTCCCGCCGCATTTTTCTCAGTTTCAAAAGTGAAATCTGTTTTTTTACTTCCTCATGCTGCGCCTGCACTTCCTCCTTTGAGATAGATGCACTCCTTCCCATTTCCGCATTTACCTTGTAATCTATATACTCTTGAACGCATCTTTCCAGATTATATCCCGTTGCCTTGCCATCCTTGCGTTGAAATACGCCTTCCTCACGTAATTGGCGGATTCTGCGGGTTGAAATGCCAAGACATTGGGACAGTTGCTTCTGGCTAACTTCCATTTTTCACCGTCTCCCATCTTCCCCTCCAAAAGCGGAAGGAAGTGCCCTAAATTTTTTTCTGAAAAAGAGAGAAATGCTGCACCTTTCCCCGCCCCGCACCGGGGTACCCGGTGGGGAAGTACCTACGGCATGCCTCGTATGTTCGGTTCTATGTTGTCAGATACGCTATATCTGCAAATTTCTCTATCCTGTCCTTGCAATCCTTAAATATTTCCTTATAGTGCATGCCCATAGACATGTCAATCTTAATTGTCTGCAGAATGATACTTTCAATCAGTGTGAGATTGTTCAGTTCCAACACGCTCACGCTGTCACGATCTCCGCTGACAACGTTCTTTGCAAGTTTTGTGTATACCATGTATAACTTCTCTGAGTTTTTACTGCCCTGTTCTTTGGCGTAGTCCTGTAACATTTTGATTACATCGGTTTCTTTTAGACGGTTTTCCTTATTGGCAATCCGTGTCTCAGTCCAGAGTTGGGATTGTTTTTCACGAATAAATTTTCTCATTGTGATAAATTCACTTGCAAGCTTAGCCTTAAATTTTACAACCACTCCTCCAACTCCATCATTTCTTAATAGTGTCATCAGAAACATCGCTTGTCCTTCATTCAGCAGATAAATCTTTTCCTTTTGTCCACTTTCCAAAGGTTCCATTTTAAATGTAATCTTTCCAAGTTCGGGAGTATCTGCAAAAATTTCCTCGTATTTCTGAATGATTTGCCTTACTGCATAATGCTTATTATTTGTTCCCTCAGCAATCACCTTGCTGTTTGTAAATACATCATTTTCTCTTACTTCGACTAGCTCATACATAATCATTCCGCCTTTCTTGTGCTACTGTCATTTGACAGGCAGGATTTTCTCACCTATAAGGGCGCTGCTTTTCGCAACGCCCTAATCTATTGTATGGATGTCAAAAACCTTCTTCTGAGGGAGAATCCCGGCATCTAATTGGTCTCATTCTGTTTCCTTTCCTGGCAAACAAAAAACACCAGATTTCTCTGATGTTTTCCGTTCTTTTCCTCTTGCTTCACTATATCATGCTACTATAATATCACATGTAGTAATGCAAAATCATGCCATCTTTTCGTTATTCAATCTTTTTCCCTTATCCAATCACTTCCCACTTACATTCTTGCCACAAATTTTTTAAATTCCTGCAGCTCATTTTTATCAATCAGAATATCGAAGTAACAATATTCTTTACCACTGATGATATACCAAATACGTTTAAGTTTTTCTTTTAATGACATTTTCCCTTTATCCTGACTAAAATAAAAACTATCACTTACAAGCTGTAACGAAAACTCATTATCCTCATTGTCAAACCTTAAAACGACTCCACTTCCGCATCCACATTTACAAAATGTCGCATGTTCATTTTGTTTCATCATCCTTCTCCTCGTTTTGTTGTATAAACTTCTCCATGAACTCTCGGATCACCTCTGCCTGAGACCGGCCTGCCCGGTCACAGGCCTCCTCAAATTGTTCAACAGTATCCCGTTTCAGCTTGAATCCCTTAGTCATGTAACCCGCTTTCTTCTGGTACTTCTCACTGGCTATCGTCTGTTTCGACGGATTACCTTTCGGCACGACTCTCCCTCCTTTTCACGATCCCCGCATAGATTAGCTTCACAACTCCGATTGTGATAAAAAAGATTCCTAACTTTAATAACATATTTACACAGATGAGCTTCCATGGTATAGTTTAGGTAACAGGAAGGGCTTTCGCCCTCCTGTCAGCTTAACAGCTTGTCGAGAATCAGTAGAATGATTCCGATAACCAAGTCCGTCAGTGCACCGAGTAGCCAGCTCTTATATGTACTGTCGGACTTTTTATTTTTGCTCACCTGTCTCTCACCTCCTACAATTATATAATATCATATGGTTAACCATATGTCAACATCTTTTTGTTTTATTACATATATTCCTCAACAATGTGCGGTTTGAACGTATACAGGAAAAGCGCCGTTCTCGATATCTTACCCGCCATTCCCTGTACTGCATAAGCCATCTTTTTAAACTCCTCCTCCGGCAAAAACATACAGTATGTATCAAGCAGCGCATCCATCCCTGTCAGATATTTGCGCATCTCCCCGATCAGCTGTAATGCTTCCGCATTTCTCGGAATGTCCACTACCATCCTCTTAGCTGGGTTCAACCCATACACAGGAATCGTCCTTGTCTTCGCCTCAATAGCCTCCGGCACCTTCTCCGTCCGGGTATTTACTGGTATTACAGCCTTTTTCTCTGACGTCTGCCGCTCCTGTGCTGTCTCCGGCTTTTCCTCCTTCGCTCGGAAGTAGAAGTCTACAAGATACTCGTATACTTCCCATGCTTTATCAGTGTTGAGGCTCTTAGCATGGAGAAGGGCGCCTTTTTCTGTCCAGAAACATACACTCTTTGCTTGTTTTAAGAGAGTGTGAAATTCACATTCTCTTTTTAACTCCCGTAATTCTTCCCCCTGAATTAATATATAATGTTTCCCCTCTTTATATTTTCCCTTGTTATACTTATAATTCCACCTGATCTTATCCTCTTCCGTTCCGTATGCCTCCGCGATCTGCTTAGTCGTTAATACCCGTTGTCCTTTTACTTCGATTGTCTGTAAGTCCTGCATTTGTCTTCTCCTCCATCTTGAATTTGCCAAAACAGAGGTACAGTGTTATAATATTTATACCTCTATCTTAGGGGATGGACATTCGTAATTACTTTCTCAGGGTATGGCGAATGTCCGTTTATTTTTTTATTTCTGACTTCAATCTGTGTATTCCCCTCCGTATTCCTTCTGTTTTTGCTACATTCTCCTGTTCACAATATGTCTCAAGAATTTCTTTTGTTTCTTTGTCAAGGCGAACATGAATCGGATTTGTTTTGGGATTATCAGATTTCGGTCTTCCAATTCTAGGGCTCATCTTTTCACCTCCTATTTTTTGTAGCCCATAAACACATAATACTTTTTGTGTTCCATAAAGTCAACCCTCTTTTTAACTAGAGAAGAATTTCTCCTCTCCCTTTTACTTCTACTGCCTGTAAATTATTCATTGAACTCTCCTCTTTTGGTGCCATTGTGTGGCACTATTCTTTTGTGCCATTATATGGCACTATATTTATAATGTCAAGAACATCTTAGGAGTTTATAGAATATGTTCAGTACTCGTCTTAAAGAAATGCGTAAACTCAGAGGCTATACGGCCCAATATATGGCAACCCAACTTCATACAGGTATTAGAAATTATCGAAAATATGAAAGTAATGATGCAAAACCGACCCTTGACGGGCTTATTTTGCTTGCCGATATCTTAGATGTCTCCATAGATTATCTTCTTGGCCGAGATAATTTTCTTCGTGCTCATGGAATCAACTTGGAGGAAAATGCTTGAAATGACTGGGCTACTGTGTTATATTGAACGTAACGAGGGAAAACCATAGATGCGGCTACCCTCAACAATGTATAAACTGTTATATGTTAACAGCCGTCACTATTGGTGGTAGTGGCGGCTATCTTTTTCCCTTGAAGACTGTGTAACACAGCCCCACAAGGGCGACAATGAATATTCCAACTTGGACTAAGTCCGCATATGTAATATACATTGGCATCCCTCCTTTCTTTCGTCTGGAGGGTAGCCCCTCCGAAACGGAGGGCAGCCGCCTTGGCTCTATGGTTCTCCCATGTTTTTTATCCTATCACAACACTGTTTTTTGCGCAACTACTCTGTCTCACGGAGTTTCCTCTGGTGAATCCCGGTTATATCCTCCAATGTGTCCCACACTCGAATACTTCCTTCACTTTCTCCACTCTCGATTTTTTTATAATGTCGTAACCCAATATTCAGCTTATCCGCCATCTGCTGCTGTGTCAGCCCTGCTGCCGCTCTGGCTTCTTTTAAATTCTTTCTCACGCTCTCCCCTCCTTAGATTTCTCCAAGATATATTCCAACCTGCATTATAATCTTCTTTACGATCCTCTTCATCTGCCGCTCGGAATACGCCACCTCATCTATTTTTGTATAGGGCATGTTCCGGCGCCGATCTGACCAGAAACGGATCTTTATTACTTTCTGCTCCTCTGGCTTTAAACTATTATAAGCCAGTTCCACAGCCCCTATCTCTTTCTTTAGTCTTTCCGCCCGTTTTGATGTCATTTTAAGTGCTTTTGCCTCTGTAACAGACTGCGGCTTGCTATAGTCTTCCGAAAAATTCACTCCTGTAGCATGGTTCGTGGATGACGTCATCACCTGGTCTATGTACGCATCATATTCATTTTTGGATACCGGATATCTCCGAATAATGATTTCTATTATGTGCCACGCGTCCCGATCAATCATGCCGGTTCTCATCCCCTTTCCGGCGGGGCCTGCTGCCTCTCTGAACTGCCGCCCCGCCTGCTGCCGCGTTTACTGTTGCTGTGATATACTAATTTTTGGAGGTAATCGCTTTCTCACATCTCTCGAACTCTATTACCCAGACCCACGGATTCATATTAGTTTGGGATTTCTTTATTGTTGAATCCCATATTCTCATAAACTCACTTCTTGCCTGCTGATATGCATTTTCCGGATCATTGAATGCTTCCGGCCTTATTACGACTCCTTCTGCAAGAAAATCATCCAGAGTCATATCATGCAGCCGCTCCACCCGCACATCTGTTACTTTTAGCCAGATGCGGGCAGCCTGTTTCGGCATATGTATCGAAGGCCGCCATGTGATGCGTTCCGGCGTTTTGCAATCTGCTTTATACAGAAAACACCCGTCTGATATGCTGTCGCCGTCATCATATTCGATTGCCTGAAAATCGTAACAAGGCTGCATGCCTCTTGCATAATCCCCATTGCATTCAATGCAGGGCATAAATGACCATGTTTCGCGTACATACATAATATCTCCCGCTTCATACGGTGGTCTGTATGTACATGCGATCAGCTCCGCTTCTGTCATGCCGTCATACGGTGCATACTTCCTGTCTAACTCGTGCGGTTCCTTCCTATCAGCCAACATGCACTGTGATTTCTTTACCACCCGCCTTGTAGCCGTCTTTCTGTCGTCCAGAATCGCCCGGACCATTTCTGTGTTGAATAAAACCGGTAATATCCTCACTCTTTCACCTCCGCCTCACAACTTTGAATTGCGTAATACAGTTCGTCCTCCAAGACCTGCTTATTATTATTCTCCAAAGCCTCTAATACCGTCTCTTTTTCAGCAAATACTAAGTCCGCGATAAAATGTGTCAGTCCATTTATTCCTTTTTCACCTGCATTTTCTTTCACAAATGCCGCTATGAAATCACTTAGTTTTCCTCCATACATCCGGTCAATTGTCGCTTTCACCTGTATGTTGACATACTCTTCTCTGCTATATACAGGTTCCACCAGTCTGTTTTCCCGTTTAACCAGTCCCTTATTCTCGAGTCTTGACAGAAATGTATTTAGGGTCTGACGCTTCCAGGTCTTTCCATCCGCCTCCAGAATCGCAAGGAGCTGTGACTGCCTGATTCCCCTTCCTGATCCCCACAGTTTCTCCATCACTTCCATCTCTGCCTCCGACATGCTTACATCCTTTTTCACTTTTCCCTCCTTAATCCTCAAACTCAATGTCCTCTGGGCGTCTGCCAGTTCCCTGCATTTTTCCGTATACAGCCTATCCACCTCCCTGAGCTGCTCCGGCGTAAGCCCGATGTCCTCATACGCTTTCAGTCTCTCCCTCAGATCTGCCATTGCCCATAAATTTGTATAAAACGACGCAATAAGCACTTTTATACCGTTTCTGCTTTTATTTCTTAGATAAGCAATGCCGTACTCCAGGTAGTTTTCCATATATTCATCAAACTCTTCATCGTCTGCAAATTCTTCCTGCATATCTGCATATCCGGCCAGCAGCTTCTTTGCCAGTTCCCTCGCATCCATGTCTGTTTCATAATCCCTGTATCTTGCCCTTCCTTCTTCCGCATAGCATGAATTATGTGCCAGTTCGACCATACTCATTTCTAATACATTCTTATCCGTTGTTAATCTTCCCATATATTCCTTTGCCTCCACATTAAACATAATCCTCAAAAGTCATCTGCTTTATCGGCGGATCATAATTCATCCAGACTACTTCTCTCTTTCTTGAGCATACCTGCGAATACGCAGTTGTCTCATAGCGGTTCCATCCCTTCAGCATCGTGCTGTATAGTTCCGTTTCATAGCCGCTGATAATTACCGGCCCCCTGTGCGCTATCAGGAGTGCCAGCAACTCCTCATGGTCTCCGGTATCCATTTCATGTCGGTACTGCTTTCCTTGCCGTGTATCAAGCATGTAAGGCGGATCACAGTAGATCAGCACATTATCATAATTAAATCTTGGTATAAGCTCCACTGCGGGCCGATTATCAATCTGTACACCGCGAAGCCGCTCTGCCGCCTGAACTATTTTTTCAGGAAGACTACACCAGTCCTGCGATGCGTAAGCCCTCTCTCTTCCCTGCACATCATTCTTCCAGCCAACTTTTTCGCCATTTGTACGGAATCCATGCCCCATATTAAGGCGTATGTAAAAGTTTACTGCCTGCTGTAATCTATCCTCTGGTACCGCTGCAAAGGCATCCTCATATACCTGCCTTGCATAAGGCGTGTAATATATCTCATGCGCCAATCTCTCCGGGTCCCGCCGGATACACTCAAACAAATTGACTACATTCCCATCTAGATCGTTAATAGTTTCTATATTGGATCGCGGCTTATTGAACAGTACCGCGCCGCTGCCGAAAAACGGTTCCAGATAGGAATGATGATGCGGAAAAAAGCTGATAACCCATTTTGCAAGCGACCATTTACTCCCCGGATATTTGACAATAGCTTTCATAAAATTCTCCTTAATTCCCGTCAATCTGATATGTTTCCAAAGCGTATTCCGGGACCGTCGGTATCCCGAAAAACCTTTTTGCAAGTGCTACTGACATTCCCCAATTATTTCCGGCCCTCTGATATTCCTCCGCCTTTTCATAAAACATGCTGTACACATCGCAATCGTTGCATTGATGATCCGCCACACATTTCCCGTATCTTATTCCCCCGGCTTCACTCCTGAAGGTAGAAAAACAGGAAAAGTCCACTTCTCCTGATTCTTTACCGCGCTCAATACTGTTTCCCCTCATCCTGATCCCTCCCGTACTCCTCCAGCCCTGCTCGCAATCTCATGCCCGCTCATTCTCCGTCAGATAGTTCTTTCCAAAAATCTCCCGGAAGTCCAGATCCGGGTAAGTTCTCTCGAAGGCTCTCTGCCCCTCCTTATGGAGTATTTCCGCCACTTTCGCGTTTTTATGTACCGCCTCAGGGCCGTAGAGGTGATGGTCCAGATCGAGCCATACCTTGAGACCGTACTTTTCGGAGAGTCTGCGGTTCGCTGTGCCGCCCATGACATGATGCTCCTGCCTGACAGTCTTTATGCTGTAATCTCCATGCAGGAGGCGGCAAAGATAGCACTGACCCGCCTCCTTGTCCTGCATGATGCTTTTGATCTTCTTAGACATTCCAGACCTCCACCATATTTTTGATGCTTTCCGCTCTCGTGATGATCTCTTTTGCGGTATCAATCAAGCCGTCCCAATCCCCTTCATCACATCGAAATCCCATTGCCTGCAGTCTATCCTTAATGATCCGTTTCTGGTTCTCGATATGCTGCCGCATACCGTCCCGATCCGTGATCTTTTCACCGGAATCCGTTACGCCTGCTGCCTCTTCGCCTTCCGCCTCCGTCCGGGTCTTTTCAGGCTTTTCCGGCTTTACATCCGGCATATATTCCGGGTAATCCGTTATGTTCATCTGGCCATCTAACTGTTCGTCTCCCGGCTGTACTGGCACCGCTCCTCTGCCGCCTTCACTGTCTGCACCACTTCCAGCACTGTTTTCTCCTGCTCCGCCTCCGGTTCCATCTTCTTTGTCCGCGGATTCAGGATCAGCTGCAGGTTCCCCAGCCTGTCCACTGTCCGCGCAAGCCTCTCCCTGCGCACTGTTTTCTTTGTCTTCCATGTCATCATCGGCTGCTGCCTCCTGTATGTTCTGGTTTTCCACCTCTTTGGTTCCGTATTCGGGCATTTTATCCTGCCTGCCATCCTGTTCTCTTTTCCCATTCTGTTGCGACGTCGCAACAGACTCCAGCCCCCGTTTTGATTCGGTAAGGAGGGCTTTATCAAAGATGCCGTAAACTATGTTTAAAAACGCTTCCCAGCTCATCGAGACCGGCTCCGGCTCTGTCATCAGTTTATACTTCACGCCGGTATTCCAGTCATACAGGAATAGGAAGACGATCCCCTTTTTATGGGATGTCTGGGACGGCGCCGCCAGCTCCGCAGCCTCCTTGTACGCGGGCGGTTCCTCTTTTAGATAACGCATGATGCCGTTTACTATGTCCCTTTTGTCTTTGAAGAAGTCGATTATGCACTTTTCTAACTGCGTGCGGCTTCTTTCCTCCCCGCCTGCTGCCTCCGCGGAATCTCCCGCTTCTTTGGCTTCCGGCTCTCCTGTCTCCTGCGCGGTCTGGCTGTTAAATGCTTTCAGCTCCCTTATTTCACGGATCGTCGTCTTCTCGGTGATGAGCTCCACCTCGCTGTCCGGCAGAGTAAGCATTTCTGACAGCTTGGAAGAGGAAAAGTTTCTAAACTCCTCTTTCAAAACAAGGGAATTTCCTCCCTCACTGTACTTCTCATTGATGGCAATAAAGCGGGAGACAGTGCTTTTTCCCAATCCGTATTCCTTCTGTGCAAACCCGAAGATATCTTCCGCGCCGTCATACATGCCGGAATCACGGATCTGTCTGAGTCTGTAACCGATGTAAACAAAGTTTTCCGCTGTTTCCGCCAGCTTCCTGCGGATGTCCTCTTTCCACTGCGTCCATTCGTCCAGTGTGATCTGTCTGTATTCTTCCATGATCTGCTCCTTTCTTCCCTACACTGCCGCCATTATGCGCGTCTGCTCCACTGCCGCCTGTTCTGCTGCCTCCTGCCCGCATTTTAACCGGACCACGTAAGCATCCAGCCACCTCTGCATCCGCTCCCTGTCCGGTTTTTTGTCGTGTGCGCCATACCACTGTCTGATGTCCTTTGTCTCCGGATCGATTTCCACAGTAATGAATGGCATATCCGGCTCATCCACTGCGCGCAGGAACAGGATGATGGTTCTGCCCTCGTTGTGGCTGCCTAAATATCTGTCTCCTCCGACGCAGTGATGAAGTCGGCGTCCCTCTGTAATGATCTCTCCTGCATCTTTCGCCGGACGGATCAGGAACGCCCTGTCCGCGAAGTAAAACTGTTTCCGGTACCGTCTGTAGTGTTTTCTGATCAGCGGATATCTGCGAGAAGCCTCCCGGATACGCGCATCCGCTTCCTTTTTATTGCTCTCAGCCACCATTTTCGCGTGTGCCGCGTCAAGATCCTGCGGAAACAGGTACGCGGTATTTGTCATGTCATATCCCAGCGTACAGCGCATGTTTAAATAGTCCACGTAACTGCCGGCCGTGCTCCGCAGTCTGGATTCTGCCGTCATGCACCCTGTTTTATACCCGCATCCCGCATATTTTGCCACCCGGTTTAAAAACTTCTGTACGCTCATATGCGCAAGCACTGTACTTATCTGATCTGTGACATTTGTCTCTGCCAGATCGTCGATCTGGCTGTCTGTCCAGCGCTGGTTCAGGCGCTTTTCCATCTGCATAACTTTCAGGATATCCGTATTCCCTTTTTCCCGGATCAGATGTTTCACATGCTCTTTCCGGATGCCAAGGAAGCCTTCCGGCCTTTGCGCATCCTCATCCAGCACGATGCCGTAATGACATTTCACAAGTCTTCCTGCCACCCCTGTAAGTCCCAGCTTTACTAACATCTCTATCTGCGGAGTCTGAATGTACCTTTCCAGATAATCCGCCGGATTGATATCTTCCATCTCTTCTGCGCAGTACTCTTTCAAGGCGCTGTAGCGCAGGAATGTGTCTTCCATTTCTTCAAAAGTCTCCGGCATGATCTTTCCGGGTTTTATGACAATATTGTTCAGTCCGCTCAGGTTGCAGTCATCCCAAAAATCTTTTCCGCTGTACGGATTATGCTTGTTATAGTCCTTCTGTACCCTTTTCCCGGATTCAAAATAGACCCTCGCGGTCTCTACCCCGTACAATGCTTCATATGCTCCCGTCATCGCTGTTTCTTTCCCCAGGCATAACTCGTTCAGATTCCATTCTTTTTCAACCTGAACACATCTGAGTACAAAGCCCGTCTCTTTATATTTCTGCCCGAGGAAAAGGCATCCCGACACCTTTTTCCTCCTTCCCGCACGCCCCTGCGGAATAAACAGCCCCGCTTCTTTGCACAGCGGACAGACACCGTAATGGTTTTCCACCGGCTCCGCGATCGTCTTCTCATACTGGCTCTCATAGGACTGCCCCGGTTTCCACCTTACATCCGTCACGCCGCCGCATTTGGAACAGGCAACCGTCACCCTTGCCCCATGTCTTCTGTAAAAAAGGGTGTGTCTGTCGTGGAATATTGCTGTATCGGCATATGCTAAAATCCTTTGTTCTGGCAGTTCCGGCGTCTGTCTCTGGCGTTCCTCAAGCGCCTGCTGCCTCCGCTCATATTTCCGCGCCGACTTTTCCCTGTATTTCTCCCTTGCTATATCCTTCTGCCGCTGGTTAATAAAATCCCACCAGCTTTCTTCCCTCCTGGCTGTTTCCTCGGTGAAGGCCTTGATCCGCTCCAGATCTTTATGCGAATATAAGACATTTTCCTTTTCCAGTTCTTCACGGCTCCGCCATTCGTGATCATCATCCCTCCAGATCTGTCCGCCTCTGATCCTATCCGCTGACCATGTCCCGGTTCCCGGAAAGAACGTCCCGAAATCCTTTTCTGTAAGAACGATCCGCACTGCGGGGATATCCATGCTGCCTTTTTTGTTCCTGTACACCTCTATGAACAGATGCGGCTCCTCCGCGATCTTTCTTATATCCGTCACGGCAACATATCTCACTGCTCCTTTTCTGCGTAATGACGGCAGCGTCAGAAAGGGGATCTTTTCAATGGTTTTCTTTTTCACGTTCTTACCTCCCCATGTAATAGCCTTGTATCAGTTTCTTTGCCGTTGCCATTCCGGGTATCCCCAGTGTACATCTTCCTGCTGTCACGCCTGCTGCCTTCATGATTTCTTTATCCACCGGAATCTGATGCTTAAAACTCCATTTAAGGATCTGCGCTACACAGCCTGCGAGGCTCTTCCCTTTTCTGCGCACCCTGTCGGCTATCTCCGGCCGTTCCATGCACTGCGCTTTGATATACTCCACCCAGTCACTCATAATCTCTGTGCACTTCAATTCCTTTGCCTCCACTTCGATCTTGCCTATGGCTGCGGACATGGCATCGCATATATACAACAGGCTGCCATCAATGAACGCTTCCAACACATCCGGATCGATGCCGTTCTCCTTCGCCAGCACCTTTAAGCTGTCCAGATCCCCTTCTTTCCGAAGGTTTACCGCTGTCTCATTTATCTCTGCCGCTGAATCAAATTCTCCAAATCTCTCAAACATAAGTTTCTCCTTCCTTACAGCCACCAGTCACTCACATCCTGCATGGTCTTCCATTGTCTCCCGGCCTTGACGCGGATCTGCTTTACCCGCCTGACATGCACCGCATACTGTCTTACTTCCAAACGTTCTTCCGGTTCCCGCTGCTCCCTGTGCCCCATGGGCTCCCGCGGGCTCCGGTGCGCCCCTTCCGGATGCCAGCCTCTCCCCCGCCGGATACCCAGCTTCCTGAGACGGCGGTTTATTGCCGAAACACTCATGCCTGTCTGATCCGCTATCTCCTTATGTGTGGCCCCGTCCCTGTACATGACAAGAACCTGTTCTCTGTGCGCCTCAAATCTGTCCTGCCGGATCTCCTTCTCTCCGCAAAGCCGGATGGCCCTGTCTACCGTTGAGACGGAGCAGCCAAGAAGCGCGCCGATTTCCTTTCTGCATATCCCTTCTTTCCTGAGACCGCAGATCTGTCTGTACATCTCAAATACTTCCTGTTTCTTTCTCCGCATGCCGCCTGTCTCCTTTCCCTGTGTTCCACTCCGGCACCTCCACAGCAAGGTAATTTTCCGGACTGTTCAGCCTGTGGTCCCGCTCCATCTCTTTCTTGATCCTGCCGCGCATACACTGGCGGTAGGAATGCTCTTCGTCTGTCCACTCTGCAATGTGCTGCTCTAAAAGCGCTGCACACTGCTGCCACAGATCCATATTCCCTACCTGCTTTCCTCTGGCGTTCTTCCATCCGTTTCCCTGCCACTGCCAGAGCCAGTGGTTTTCCATGGTGTTTAAAATATGTGTACATGTAGTAAAGACCCGGACGCAGCATGTTTTTGTCAGGATGGAAAGCGCCTGCTGTAAAAGCCGCAGCGCCATCTCATTCTCGGTGATGATATCCGCATAGATAATCCCGCCTCTTGTGATTGGTTTCCCGGACTGCAGGAGATACTCTGCCATCCACGCCCCGGCCATCCGGCGTTTTGCCGGGCCGCTGTATGCCGTTTCTATGTAAATATTCACGTTCACCCGCTGCCACCTTCTTTCTTTCCGTTCCGGGTATTTATCAGCTTTTTCAATGTGTAATGCTGGTACGGGTACCCGGTCACCGGATTCTCCCCGTTGTAGACAGAGTCCTTTACCACGTACCAGCCCTTTGGCGCCACAGGCGGATTGCGCCACCTCTTGCGCGGAACATCCTCTACCTTCTTTACCGGCTCCTCCAGATTCCTGCTTCTGGAATAAGTGCACCAGCCGCACTCCTCCTTTGTCTCCGCCTTCACGATGTACTCCGCCAGCTTTTCATACTCCCCCTCTTCGTACAGGGTCGAAAAAAACGCACTGCCATATGTCCACAGCTTTTTTACCAGCTTTACCGTGTCGATCCCGTCCCGGCGGATGTCCTGTATCACAAGATGGTGATGTAGAACCTGTCCTCTCTTTCCCCGCTCCGTCACCGCGATCCACTTGAACAGAATACCTGCTCTCTTATATGCCTCGCGCATCCTGTCCAGAAACTTTTTACGGTGGGCCTTTGCCTCCTCGTAGGTCTCCGGCCTTTCTCCCGGCCTGTATTTCAGGATCAGGTGCCAGTCTCCTTCATGGAAGTTCATCAGAATCAAACGCTGCAGCCGCCTCCACCGGTTCCTCTCATTCTGCTTCCGGACGTCCTCCGGGGTCATCTTCTCCTTTTTCTCCCTCTTTTTACCCGGCGCACCATAATTTCCTCTCTTATATTTTTTGACATGAATAACGACACCCATGTCATAAATTACTTTCCTGTAAACCGTCATCACCCCCTAACTTTAATATCTTTATCAGGACAGAAAAAAGGCGGAAAACACTGTATTTACTTGACTTTTCCGCCTCTGGGTGATATCATTTTTATAGTAGGTTTTTATGTATCACCCGAGAATCCGCCCCGCGCCAACGGGGCTTTTCTCATGTCTTCTTTTTCACACGCCCGTCTCCTTCTCCATCTGTATCTGCACCTTCCCGCCGCCAAGATCTTCCCAGCTCTTTATGTACATTGGCCCGTACCGCGGTAACGGCCGCAGGTGCAGGTCGTCATATGTCTTATGTATCCTGACACACTCCCATCCGGCCCGTTCCACTTCCTGTTCCGGGAAAAGCCCGTCCTTCACCTGCTCCCAATCCTCCTTATAAGCCCGATTCCCAAAAAGCGCTGCGAGCTCAGCTTCGGTAAACTGCAGGAATGTGGCAACTGCCTGTGCCCTAAAATAAAGCATCTTTGCCGCCGCCCACTCTTTACGCTGGCAGCGTATCCGGAACTGGTCGGCGTAAGTATACAGCTTGTCCTTTACTTCCTGCTCTGTCAGCATCCCTGTCCCTCCCGGTTTTCACCGGCAGGCTTGTCCGCCGGATCGTCCGCTTCCTTCCCGGTTCCGCCATCTTCCTCCTCATCCCTAAACAGCCACATCAGCGCGGCGCCCGCCGCTGTCATCGCCGCTGCCGTTGCGAGACTTACGCCTTTGTCAATCGCTGCGCCCGCCGCCGCAAGACCTGCCATGATAAGATAAAATCCTATGTATGCCATGCGCATCCCTACTCTCCTTCTACATGAACTGTCTTTGTCTCCCTGTCATAAACCAGCGTGATAGAGTCCCCGTGCCGGTCCTCCAGCTTTCCTACGTTTCCGTCGATAGTAAGCGTAAAATACTCCATCACAAAACCCTGTTCAACTGCCCATCTCATCATTGCATACTCCGCGATCGTCTTAGCTCCTTTTATCACCATGCTTGTCCTCCTCAAGACCGCCTATGCGGTCTCCTCCTTTGTTGCAGGCCGTACCTCTACGCTTACCACTTCCAAGCCATACTGATCCGCATACAGCCGGAGCAGCAGATCCTTCATGTCCGCAAAACGCTTATCTGTTATCTCCATATCAAATTCCTGTTTCCGTCCTTCCATATGCCCACCTCCGTTACATCTTATGTGGCACTGTTTGTACATGTTGCTTGCCGGTTCAGGAAGAATGTGTTACAATCTACCTGTAGTTTTATTGGTTACTTGTCCCGGTCGGCGGCGGTACGCCTCCGGGACGTTTTAATTTACAACCTAGCTCCGTTCAGCCACTCATCTGCGCAAATATACGTTCTGAATTGTTTCCCTTGTTATCTTGATTATTTCGTTACATATATCTGTCATATAGTCATCTATTACATTAAAAGTATGGATGGCTAAAATTCTGTTCGTGATAACCGTCACCACTATGCAAATAGTTATACACAATAGCTTGTCTTCCACCCTCTCACCTCCCTCCTACCTCCTGCTTCACCTAAATCTGCCCTTGCCATTTCTAACCATCTCCCCTATACTTTTGACTACAGGATGCCGTTACATCCGAGTATAAATGAAAGGAGTGTCACATGATTGAATATGAAACCCGACTGTACCATTGCCACAAAATCCAAAAAAATGTCAAGATTGCAGAAGACTACGATTCTTCTGCTGATGGTCGGCGCCTAGTGCGGTGCTCATGTCCATATCACCAATACAAGGATATGAGGCCGCACTGTGATGGGTATAATGAGTTTGGCTTTCAGTGTTGCTATGCAAAAAGCTAATTACTAAACTCACAAGTTCCTCAGGCCTCTCTGACGGAGACAAGTAACAATAAAGTCGCAGGCAACATTTACAGCAATCACCTTTTTCTTCTTTGCAATGTTGACTTACGGCTTTATTAAATTCCATCGCATTCACCTACCTCCGACCTCCTGCTTCTCAAACAAAAATTTCAAACTTAACTCCGGGAAAAAGGCTTCCTTGACTTTTACCGCTTCATCAATGGAAAATGCTGTATCGCCGTTGATTTTGTTCGATGCACTGTTTCTGTGAATCTGCAAAACATTAGCAATATCTTCGATTTTGATGCTTCTTTTAGCCATTTCTCCCTTTAAGTTTAGGCACTGCATATCATCCCTCCTCATCTATTCGTTTGCGTAACTCATAATGCAATAATATATTCATTAGAATAATCTGTCAACAGTTTTTTATTCCTTTGCATAACTTTTTGTTTACATGCTTATTTTATTGTGTTATATTCAATTCACGAGGAGGTTTATTTTGATGGGAATAGGAAGTAAATTATCCAAATTAATGGATATAAACGGCACAAATGCAAATGAACTTGCCCGAAAAATCGATGTTTCTCCACAAACAATTTATTCAATTATTAAGAGAGATAGTAAGAAGGCTGACATTGAAGTTCTTCTCAAATTAGCTGATACCCTTGGTGTCACTGCCGAATATTTTGTTGATGATATAAACACTGGTAATGGCTCTAGTTTAGAACAATATTCAAAAGAAGAACTTAATCATTTGAAGAAATACCATAATTTAGATACCCTTGGCCAATCCCACGTCGACGCTGTCCTGCAATGGGAAACCGAACGTATCCAGCAGATCCAGCAAGCGGCTTCTGCTCCTGCTGCCACCCGTATGATAAACTATTACTATCGCCTCGCTTCTGCCGGAACAGGACAGATCATCTTCGATATGCCGCCCACTAAGCGCATAGAAATCCCCGCTATTCCTGAGTACAGGAAAGCGGATTATGCCATCGGCGTAAACGGGAACAGTATGGAGCCCGTCTACCATGACGGCGATACGCTGCTTGTAGAAATGACGGATAGGGTGGAAATCGGTGAAATCGGTATCTTTCTGGTGAATGGGGAGAGTTTTGTGAAAAAGCGTGGAGAAGTTGAGCTGATCTCCTTGAACCATGAAAGCAAAAACATTCCTTTGAATGAGGACGCACGGTGTCTGGGAAAAGTGATTGGAAAAATTGAGGCATGATTAAACCGCTACGGCGATTTAATAAAAGCAAAGGATGGAATTTTATATGAACGAAACAAAGTATTGCAAATTCTGCGGATCTGTAATAGACATGGACTGTGTTGTCTGCCCCAAATGTGGAAAACAAGTTGAGGCTCTCAAAGGCCCCGATAATCCCACCCCTATAATAATCAATAACTCATCCAGTTCGTCTGCATCTGCCGCTGTTTCAGCAGTTATCGCTACACCAATTACCAGAGAATTACCTTGGTATCTGAGGACATCGTGGATAATTATTCTCGGTTTCCTTACTGGTGGAATATATTGGATCATTGGATTTATATTAAGGGTAACATGGAAATAACTGCCTTTCTTTCTGAAATAGCAACTATACTATCCATGTTCAATTCTACCTTAGGTGTACTCGAATTTGGTATAAACAAATGAATAATAAAAAATATTTAAGAAGAGAAAATGCTCACCGATAAATGAAGGGGGATCTAATATGTCACTTATAAAATGTCCTGAATGTGGAAAAGAAATTTCTGATAAAGCTCTCACATGCCCAAACTGTGGTTTTCCTATAAATACTGGAAATAATTTCTCATATCCAAAAGTTACACAGCCATTTGTTCCTGCTACTGTACACTGTCCCCCATCCTGCACACAAAAAATCGGACCGATTCAAATTGACGAAAACAACAAAATGTTTAGAATATTAGGTTCTGTCCCTGTAAACGGGAAAAAGGATGGTATTGGAAAATCCCTTTTTAAGGGTATGATGGCTATTAGCACTGTTGGAATGTCCGTGGCTGCTGAAAAAATGGTAGGCGGCGGAAACAAACAAAAAGTCGGCGATAAAACATGGCTAAAATTCTCTGATTTAATTAATTATGAACTACTCGAAGATGACAGCGTCGTAACAAGTGGTGGGGTTGGCCAAGCGCTTATAGGTGGCGCTCTGTTTGGTGGTGCTGGAGCCATCGCTGGCGGAATTACAGGCAAACGGGTGCAAAAGAAAAAAGTGGAATCCCTCATAGTTAAAGTCACTCTAAATAATTTTGAGTGTCCTTGCCTTTTGATCCCACTGATTTCAAAGCCCACAAAAACAAACAGCCCAGAATATACGACGGCTTTCAATTTGGCGCACCAGATTTTATCTGCTCTTGATGTAATAGCACACAGATAAGATCTCTCTGTCTGGATAAGCTGATAAATATATAAGAAATGCCGATTTTGGAACAATAATACTCACAGGAGGTATCTTTTATGGAATATATCATAACTTTCACTTGGGATGAAGAAGCCAGCGTATGGATTGCCACCAGCAACGACATACCCGGTCTCGTTCTTGAATCCGGCTCATTTGATGCCCTGCTGGAGCGCACACGGTTCGCGGTTCCTGATCTTCTTTCTCTAAATGCTTCCGATCCAGAGTGGAATTAACTTCAAATTCTGACGCTCAAATAGCTGTTGCAACGTCGCAACAAACCGTAGAAGATTTTGATAATCTGCAGATACGCCCACCATTGACGGCAAAGAGTTTGCTGTCCTAAAAAGGAACGAAAATAAAATACGATACGACTTTTGCAAATACATCAGACAGTATAGGCGGGCTATGAAGCACCGTGATAATCCCAGAAACGCGAACATTCTAAAATATAGCTCATTACAGTATTTTGAGGACTTCCTATAAATAATGATATCCGCTTGGTGTTTTGCGTTGCGACGTCGCAACGTAAAGTATTGCTCATTGAAAATATAATATGCTTACCCGGGGAGCTGGGGGACGTGCTCTCACCCGATCCGAGCACCTTTCGGAAGGGGTGATTATTATGAGTACATATGAGGAATTGAGTCTGATCGTGAGCATTGCTTTACTGATTGTAGCGATTCTGAATCTGAAAAATAAGAAATAGCCGTCCTGACTTTGGTAGAGTTGGCGGCTATTCTTAGTCTAACATAACGCCGGGTCGGGTGACGTGCACTCACCTTCCGGCTCCCTTGTTAAGCATATTATAACCAATACAACTAAATCTGTCAAACAGTAAATACGCTCCTGTGTTTTAATATGATG